>MVQO01000199.1 GCA_002067585.1 Syntrophorhabdus sp. PtaB.Bin027 | reverse complement strand
GTTGTTTTCTTTTAATCGTATTCCTTCAACAGGGGATCATTTTGACTTTGCCGGCCCACGATTTGAAGTCATCGATATGGATGGTAACCGAATCGATAAAATTCTTGTGACTCCTGCCCCAAAACATGTCAGTGATACTGACCAGCTTGGATAACTAAAGTCCAGACTTCCTCATGCTGATACCTATGATTCAAAGATTTTTTGCGGGAATAATCCTTTCATCGGAATTGCTGCTTAAAATCCCCCTTGCTGATTGGGTAGACTTTGTCTATGGGCAATACGTTGATGTCAATCGAAAAGAGATACAGGTGGTGCGGGTGTTGTAGAAAAATCCAATTAATTATCAACGAACTGCAATTGACAAGTAACGTCCTGAATGTTAGGAAATCTATATGGACAGGAGGCTGGGATTTTGTGGAAATTTGTCAACAACCGCTATGGGAATCTTGCCCCATGAAAATATAGATGATGCTCTGGAGCTTGCCCTCTCCCTTGACATTCCGTTCTGGCCCCAGTTGCCGAAACTCTCTTTCTCCGAGGACATGTACGTCCAGGCAATGGAATATTTTCCCGGCATGGTAATCGATGAGGATCGACAACAGATATATTTTGATACGAATAGGTTTATAAATGACATTCCTTTGTACATCGAACTCGAAAAAGACCCTACTACCTTTATTCTCTCAGAGAGATTCTCGCATGTATATCAGCGATTTCTGTCGCTTGAGCTTGATTCGTTTAAGGCCATCCGCGGTCAAATCATCGGCCCTATCAGCCTTATGCTGAAAATAGTAGATGAGAATGGAAAGCCTATAGCTTATAATGATGAAGTGCGTGCTTTTGCGTACACTATTATCCAAAAAAAACTCAATGCACAGTATGCCCAATTACGTGCAAAGAATGAAAAGGCTTTCGTGTGGATAGATGACCCTGGTCTTGAGTTTGTTTTTAACGCCATGTGCGGCTACGATAATGTGAAGGCAAAAGAGGAGCTCACGGTCTTCTTTGATGGTGTTGAAGGGCCACGTGGGCTACATCTCTGCGGTAGACCGGATTGGGATTTCCTGCTCTCCCTGAACATTGAAATCCTGTCTTTCAATGCCTATGCATTTGGTGAAATCTTTGTAACCTATGATAGGGTAAAAGATTTTCTTGGAAAGGGTAACATTATTAGTTGGGGGATTGTGCCGACCTATTTTGAAGAATTTTCGAAAGAAGATTCATCGGGTCTTGCTGGCAGGCTTGAGTCGATGTGGGCGGTCCTGGAGAGGAAAGGGATAGACAGGGAACTTATCATTCAGAACAGCCTTCTTGCGCCTGCGACATGTAACCTTCTGAATGCGGATAAAACGACTACGGTCGAGAAATCCTTTAAACTTCTCACGTCTGTATCAAGCCATTTAAAAGAGAAATACCTGTGAGGGTCGTGCATGAATAATATTCACGTTATATGCAAAAGACAGAAAGAAGATGCAATCAGCCTAGCTGCCCGTATCATTCAGCTTTATGGCCACAAAATTGACGTATTTGTTGACGAAGAGTCAGCCCGCCAACTCAACTATACGAAACAGCTTGAGATTGAGCACGTAGGGGAGGGGGCGAAGCTTATCGTAGTTCTCGGCGGTGATGGGACCCTTTTAAGTGTTGCACGGAATCTTAAAGGCAAAGACGTGCCAATTCTTGGGGTTAATTTAGGTGGCCTAGGTTTCCTGACCGAGATATCACCAGAAGAGTTTCCAGAGATGCTCGAAAGGGTTATTAGTGGTGATTATGATATCTCCCAGCGCATTATGCTCTCCGTGACAGTCAAAAGAGAAAAGGAGAAAGTTTTTGAATTTGCCGTACTGAACGATGCAGTCATAACAAAGGATGCCTTGGCGAGAATTATAGACATTGAGACTCACGTAAATGGAGAATACCTCACGACATTCAAGTCTGATGGTCTCATATTCTCAACGCCCACCGGATCAACGGGGTATTCACTGGCAGCAGGAGGACCAATCCTGTATCCTTCAATGAAAAACATCATTGTTACACCCATTTGCCCCCATATGCTCACGAACAGGCCCATCATTCTCCCCGAAAAAGTGAATATTAAGGCTATACTAAAGTCAAAGGATGAAAAAGTGGTTCTTACCCTCGATGGGCAAATAGGGTTTCCACTGGAGTTTGGAGATGAGATGTTAATAAAGGAATCTTCCCATGTTGTAAGCCTTGTCAAATCTTCGTCCAAGGGTTATTTCGAGATTCTGAGAACAAAGCTGAAATGGGGTGAAAGGTAATAATGCTTACCTTCCTCAAGGTAAAAGGGTTTGCGATCATCGATGAACTCCAGATAGAATTCAGTGACGGTTTTAACGTTATAACCGGAGAAACCGGGGCAGGAAAATCTATTATCATTAATGCGCTTTCAACACTAATGAGAACAAAAGTATCGAGCGATATTATCAGGACAAAGGCTGACCAGGCGGAGATTCTTGGTCATTTTTTTTATAAAGACCAGGAATTTATTTTAAAGCGCATTGTTAGCACGCATGGAAGATCAAGGTCTTTTCTCAATGGTGAGCCCATCACAACAACCAGGCTGTCTGAGCTGGGAGATACACTTATTAACATTTACGGCCAGAATGAGTTCCAATACCTCCTCGATCGGGAAAATTATATCAGTATCCTCGACAGCCTTTTATATCTTGACAATGAAAGGACTACCCTTTCGGAAAAAGTTCAGACCTTACGAAGATGTGAATCAGAGCTTTCAGCAAAAAAAAGGGAGATTGAAGGGCAGGAAAAAGAGATGGCTTTGTTGGATTTCCAGATTGATGAAATCGATCAGGCAGCTCTCCAGGAAAACGAAGAAGAGCGTGTGAAAGAAAATCTGAAAATCATTAAGGAAGCGGAAAAGATACAGGCTAGCCTCAATGCAATATATGAAGGCCTCTATGAAGGGGAAGAGTCTGTTCATGGAGTTATAAAGAGATTTACTGGCCTCCTCAAACCCTTCCGTGACATCGATACACTACAGGGACTGATGGAGAGGATTGAGACGATATCCTATGATATGGAAGATATCTCTTTACAAATCAGAGAACTAGAGAAAGGGATTGTTTTTGATCCTGGTGAGCTTCAGAGACTCGATGAAAGGCTGCAAAGAATCTATGAATTAAAAAGCAAATACGGTAAGTCGTATGGTGAAATAAAAAAATATGCAGCATCGGCCAGGGAAAGGCTTGCTTACCTGAAGACCCTGACCACAGACATTGATGGCCTTGAGAAAAAGAGAACTTCTCTCGCTCAGGAGGTACAGCATTTAGCTCAACGGCTTAGCGAAGAGAGAAAAAAAGGGACAAAATCCGTTGAAAAAGCCATTGTTAATGAACTTGGTTTTTTGTCTATGAAAGGGATGCAATTCCACATGGAAATTAGCAACAAGGGTACAATCGATGAGAACGGGATGGATGACATCGATTTTTTGATTAGCACCAACCCAGGGGAACCTCTCAAGCCATTGAGAAAAATAGCCTCAGGTGGGGAACTGTCACGAATTATGCTGGCAATTAAGAGGGTTATAGGGGGAGATGAAGGAAAAACTCTTATCTTTGATGAGGTAGATGCTGGAATTGGTGGAAGGGTTGCTGACCTCGTGGGCAAAAGGCTTCAGGATTTAGCTTCGAAACATCAGGTAATATGCATAACCCACCTTCCCCAAATTGCTACTTACGCTGACAGACATTTCCTTGTAGAAAAGGTTTTTGTAAAAGGATCAGCAAGGACAGAGATAAAACAGATTGATAATTTGGAGAGAGTCCAGGAAGTCGCCCGGATGATGGGCGGGGCAACAATAACGGAAAAAACAATCCAGAGGGCAGAGGAGATGATTCGCCATGCTACGAAAGGCATCCATTAAAGACATAAAAAGTATCCACAGTATTGTTAATTCGGCAGCCGCCAAAGGAGAGATGCTGGCGAGGTCTCTTGGAGAGCTCTATGACAATATGAGAGATTATTTTGTATATGAGGAGCGAGGAAAAGTCATTGGTGCCGGTGCTCTCCATATATGCTGGGAAGATCTTGCAGAGATAAGATCCCTTTGCGTCACAGAGTCATCAAGGGGAAAAGGCATAGGCCGGATGCTTGTTGAAGCATGTATGGAAGAGGCAAAAGAGCTCAACATAGCCAAAGTGTTTCTTCTCACCTACCAGGAAGAGTTTTTTGGGAAGTGTGGATTCACACTTGTTGACAAAAAAGAATTGCCACAAAAAATATGGTCGGATTGCATTCGTTGCCCAAAATTTCCTGAATGTGATGAAATTGCAATGATGAGGCGCATCTAACCATGTGTGGTGAAACATTATATGGTAGGTGTTGAGAGAGGGGAAGGGATGGAGAAAGACCATATCTTAAATCGTATAAGAGATGAATTTGACAGTTACGAGCTTTTCTTCCTAAAAGAGAAGACAAAAAAATTTGAAAGTAGGGACAGGGGTCTTCATGGAGTTGAAATACATGAAGAGGAGGGTATTTCTCTGAGAGGCATTAAACAGGGAAAGATGATCTTTACCTACACATTTCAGAAAGGGAAAAAGGCAGCTGATTTACTGATTGAAAATACAAAGCTCCTCAGCCCTTTTGTCGAGATTGATGCGAGTGCTGTTTTGCCTTCTCCCTATACAAATTATTCATCAGTCGATCTCTTTGATCCTGACGGTCTGGCAATAGATGATAGCGAGAAAATTGCAAGACTCATTGAAATGGAGTCCCTGATCCTTGATTATGACAAACGTATTGTCACGACAAGGAACTGTGAGCTTCAGGAAACCGCAATAGAGATAGAAATTTTCAATTCAAATGGCCTTAGTGTGAGAAACAGAAAAACCCTTTACTCGGTTTTTGCGCTCTGCGTTGCAAAAGACTATGATGAAGTGTCATGGTATGACTGGAAATGGTCTCACTCCTTTGCAGATATAGATATGAATGCCCTTGGATTCGAAGTTGCGCAGAAAACGATCTCATTTTTGGGCAGTGAACAGATTGCAACAGGTATTTATGACGGCATTCTTACGCCCCAGGCCTCTTGTGAAATTCTCAGCGTGCTGTCAGGATCTTTCCTCGCAGAGAGCCTTTACAAAAATAAAACAAAACTGAAAGACAAAATTGGAGAAAGATGTTTCTCGGGGAATGTCACTCTTGTGGATTCGGGATTGATTGGGATGGGTGCTTCTCCCTTCGACGGTGAGGGGGTTCCTTCACAGGAGAATGTACTTGTTGAAAAAGGGGTTTTTAAGACTTTCCTCTATGATACATATTATGGAAAGAAACTTAACAAATCCTCCACGGGTAATGCAGCTCGGACCGGCCTAAAAGAACCACCATTGTGCGGACGCAGAGGATTTTATCTTGAGGGTGGTTCCGATAATGTCTGTGACATGATGACTGATGGGGTTGTCATCGAGGAACTCATGGGCACCCATACTGCTAACCCCATAACAGGTGATTTTTCTCTTGGCACCGTGGGACATCTTGTCCGGGGTGGAAAGAAAGGCCCTTTTAAAGGGGTGATTTTTTCCGGAAACATATTTGATATTCTGAACAATGTTCAGGGTGTTGGGGACGACCTGAAATTTTACGGTACCTGTGGTTCGCCATCTGTTTTTATAAAGGGAATGAAGATCAGCGGAAAATAGACAGAGGTTTTGTCATTATCTGTTTTTCGAGCAAGTCAGCAGCTATCTTCACCCCCAGCCCATTCCAGTGGCTATCGTCCGCATGGTAGGGAAAAGTGTGTGTCGCCTGATAGAAGTCATGGAATGTTTTCTGGGTATCAATGACCTCAATACCCAGGTTCTGAGATTTTTTGATCAATTGTTCAAGAAATAAAGGTTGTTGTGTTCCAAGGTATTGATACAATATGGTTTCCTTGTTTGGAATAGGAAGAAATATGAATCGCACACGTTTTTTATGAAGAAGATCTCTGTATTCTTTAAGCCTTTGTGCTGCCTGCTCAATCCTTTCAGACGTTGAATCCTTATTCGCATTTACTCCCTGGATGAAAAAGATAGGGCATTGTGCTGATGTGAGCTCAGGTTGACTCATAGAGCCTGACCTGTTAATACGGGCACGCAGATAGTTAAGCATGTTTGCCTTGAAAATCCGATCAACGAGGACAGCCGTGTTCTGAAGGGCAGGGCTTAGACATAACTTTTTTAGAGCTTCTTCCAGAGTTGAAGGAGTGCGGAGGTCTTTAGCGGAGAGAGGTCGGAGTGATTCAGGCAAATCACGTTCTATTCCTGCCAGCACAACAATATCCGGAAGGTTTTCTCTAATAAGATCATGCTTGAATAGGGCCCGTAATCTTTCTGCTGCGAGGGGATAGACACTTTGTCCCAGTTTTTTTTCGAGTACCTCTGAAAGAAGCTCTTCCTGGCTTAAGCTGCTTCCGGCAATATTTGAATCCCCGACAATAACAATTGGATGTTTTTTTGTCGCCACGTTGGCTTTTCTGTAACCGAATTTATCTGTGATCCACAATACATCCTTTTTCACTGCACATCTAGTGTAATATGCAAGGTCTCCGTCCTCTATTTTTTTTATTTTCATATTTGGATAGAATTGACCTTTCAGGATACCATAGGAACGTTTAACAGAAAGGGATTCCCAGACTCGGAAGGTGAACTGATGGATAGGGAGAACAAACAGCTCAAGACAAATAGCAGCTATAAAGGGAAGAAAAAACAGAAGGTATTTTGCGCGATAACCATTCATGGCCACTGATTCCTAAAATTGAAAATAAATATATTTCTGTGAACCAGGCGCACTTAACAGAAACACTGCGGACAACATCAGATAATAAATCGGCCAGCGCACATAAAATGGTTTTTCAGACAACATATGCCGCATGGTCTCATGACTCTCGATAAAATGGATAACCCAGACAAAGGTAAGGGATGCAAGGGCAATAATAAGCTGACTTTTTGCTTTCCCAAGTAAGATCATAGATTCAAATCCATTCCCCTTGAGGATATCCACCCACCCTGTGTGCAGATGTGTTAACATATAGACTGCATCATGGAGTGATTCAGCCCTGAAAAAAATCCAGGCAACCGAGACAAGAGCAAAGGTGATGCAATTCTGAAAACCTTTCTGAAGAGCAGGGTGGCTGTCGAGACCAAAAGCATGGTTGACTTTAAATCGCAGGTTCCGGGAAATGAGTCCACTCACTATGAAGATGCCATGGATGAACCCCCATGCAACAAAGGTCCAACTTGCACCATGCCATAGACCACAGACAAGGAATACCAATATTAAATTTATATAAAGCCGTGTTGGAACAACTCGGTTTCCGCCAAGCGGTATATAAAGGTAGTCTCTAAGCCAGGTGGAAAAAGAGATATGCCAGCGTCGCCAAAACTCTGCTACAGAACGGGCAGTGTAAGGACGGTTAAAATTATCTGTAAGTTTAAACCCAAAAACCTGGGAGACTCCTATGGCAATATCAGTGTAGCCTGAAAAATCGCAGTAAATCTGAAAGCTGTATAATACAGCAACAAGAACAAAGCTGGGCCCCATGTGGGCAGCAGGATTATTGAAAACCATATCGACAAACACAGCAAGGCGATCAGCGACCACCAGCTTTTTAAATAACCCCCAAACCATGAGTTTAAATCCATTCGTTGCCCGTTCCCAGTCCCACTTATGGTATTCATGAAGCTGGGGCAGAAATTGCTTTGCCCGCTCGATGGGCCCTGCAAGAAGCTTGGGGAAAAAAGAAACATACAGAGCAAACGCACCAATATGCCTCTCAGCAGTTTTATCTCCTCGGTACACATCGATCATGTAGCTAACTACCTGGAATATATAGAATGAGATTCCCACGGGGACAACAAGTCGGAGCAGATGGTTCGGAGAAGAATGACGTGGATCACCGAAAATACCAGTAACGGAACTGCTAAAGAAGTTGAAGTATTTAAATACGAAAAGAACACCCAAATTGCAGATACAGCCTGCAAGAAGAAGCATTCTCTTGCCTGATGGACTCATCTGTTTTTCCATGAGTAAGGCCACAAAATAAGCTACTATAGTAGAAAAGGCGAGGAGGAATAGGTACTGAAACTTAAAGGTACCATAGAAATAATAGCTTGCTCCGAGCAGAATGATCCATCTGAATCGTTGATGTCCAAGGCAATAGATAGCGAGAACGATAAAAAGAAAGACGAAGAATTGAAGTGAGTATAAATCCATTATGAAACTCGCAAATGTTAACTTCTTTACTAAACTTCTCGCTGGATAGCAAGCGAAAAGGGGATCAGGTTTTCAGGAGATACAAGCATATGAAATTGCATCAAAATCTACGTTGAATGTACACTCCATAATTCTCTAATTGCACATAGCAGGGAAGAGCTGATATATTAAAGTGTGGCAGATGCCACCGAACTTTGAATTAAACTACTGTATGTTTTAAAGCAGTGTTGGTGGTTCCATGAGGGTAGCTTATTTTATTAGAAACATTGGTGTGTCTGGAGGCGTCAAGGTAGTCTTGCAGCATGTACAGATGCTGAAGGAAGATGGCTACGATGTTACTTTATTTACGAACAGGGTGAAGGATTCATGGGACTTAAAGGTAAAGCCGGTTGTCTTTGACCCTGAGAGCTTTCGGTATTTGTCTGATTTTGACATTATAGTTGCATCAATTTATCATGATGTAAAAATGCTTTTTTCCAAAGGTATTAGAAAACTAGTACATCTGTGCCAGGGTTATGAACCCATAGATTACCTTTCAAGAATTTCAGGGGAATCGGTCACCGAGCGTTACCAGAGAAAAGGTTTCCTTTCTCTGTTGGAAAGTCGTTTGGATATATTGAAGTTTAGAAAAAGGATACGTCAGATTGAAGCGGTCTACGCTCTGCCCACATTCAAAGCCGCTGTATCAAAACATCTTGTGGAGCTCCTAGAGAGCAAGTACCATCAAAAATGTGCACTCATCCAGAATGGAATCGATCTTAATATCTTTCATCCATATCCTGAAAAGGTATGGGGAGCCAACAGAAAGATTCGTATTTTATCAGTAGGTTCTGCAGACGTGGGATTCAAAGGTATTGTTGATACCCTTGATGCTGTGGAGTTCTTGAAACAAAAAGGTATCGAGGTTGAGCTCATAAGGGTATCGCCCGGTATTCCATCACGACGAGAAAAAGAAGGTGATCTTGTCCATCAGTTTCTTACAGGAGTGAAGGAGAAAGAAATGGCAGAACTCTACCGTGACGCAGATATCTTTATCTCTTCGTCTCTTGAAGGAGAGGGGTTTGGTCTCCCTGCCATTGAGGCGCTAGCATCTGGGGTTCCATCTATACTTACGGATATTTCAACCTACAGAAACTTCAATGAAAATAAAGACTTTGCGTATTTTGTACCAACTCATAGCCCCGAAAAGATTGCTGAAGGCATTGAATCCTTCATCAGGAATGTTGAGTTCAGAAATAAATGCATTGAAAACGGGTTACGTGTTGCACATGCATTTAGCCTGGAGAGGACAAAAAATGATTTGATCAAATTTATGAGGGACCTGCACAGTGAGAACTAGCTGAGGCTTGAGCCTAATACTTGTCTCGTGGCTCTATCGATGTACTTTTCGCAAAAAATTGAGTGTACTCCTCAGAGTCAAAAATGGTTTATCAAGATTGAATTGAACCATCTTTGATTCGAGGTTAAACTTACGAATAAGTATGGAAGGAATTTTTTCCCTTTGTATAGGAAGGAAGATGGTAACCTTATTGAGTTTCCGTTGAAGTTTGAGATACTTTTTTCCGAGAAAGGCAAATGCAACAGGTAGTGGCATTCCCTGACATTTGCATGAAAAAGACTCATTTGGAGATAGAACAACGTTTTTTGTGACATGAAGGTTGCCCCATTTAGGAAGATAAAAACGATGCATTTGCAGTTGTTTTTGAAGGAATGAACCAAGTTCGAGGTAGCATAAGTTGATCCATCTGGTCAAATCTTTGTAATGTGGTTGCTCTTCAAACCACCTATCACGCCAAGCAACAAGTCTCTCTAAAAGATCATATAAAGGTCCAGATGAAACGTTGAGTAGTCGAAGGTCGTAAAGCATTGCTTTCATATTTAACAGAAGGGCTCGGATATTGACAATCCTGTGTAATTTCATAACAGTCAACTGTATATAGTTGGAAAGCAAATATTCAAGGGCAATCTGGATTTGTAAGCAAGCAATCTCGTCACTGGAGAATTTGTTTTCCCCTGTAATCAATTGTTCACCCAAAAGAAGACGCCAATTACGAAAGAAATTAAAATGTTGCGCCTCCATAAAATCAGTTTTGGTTACACCTAGAAGAGGGTGAACAAATAGATAGCGCCCAGTCACAGATGAATTTTTCAAAGGATTCTGATAAAACTCTGCATCGTCTTTGAGGACCACCAACATGTCGATATCAGATATGCCAGGATGTTGGACAGTTCCCACTTGATAGACCGATACAATGTTCTTATGCTCATTCAACCTTTCAATCATTGTAGTGATTTCATTTTCGTAAACCTCTAAAGGAATAAACTGAGGTGTGTTTTTGAACCGGAAAGTCATCGAGGTTTGCTTGCCATTAATGTTATGAGACGCGACATTCTCTGGTAAAAATCGTCTGTCAGGAACCTTTGAATTTCTTTGGGTACGGGAGGAGAAAATTTTTTTGCAAGAAGCCTCGAGTGCTTTGTCGGCTTTGATATTAACCGGTGAAAGGAGGGTGAGATATGGTAAGACCAATTTGCACGTATCGAGGACACATCATCCATGATTGACCAGTCCTTGGTTTCAAAATCGACGCGGGCTGCCTCAAAACTAAACTTCTTGTATATACCTTTTCCATCACGCATCTCAACATAGAGACTTGGCAGTAACATAAACTGGCTTAAAAGGATTTTTAATTCATATACATTGCGTATAGATTCCCTCTGCTCAATCCTCTTTAATGCACTTTGACATAAATTGTCGAAACTTTGCCTAACGTTCTGTGCTGAGTTTTTGCAACTAATGCTCAACGACCTCCCATGATTAGGGAAGAGGGATTTTGCATAATGAAACAATTCCTTTGGAAACCGATCTTGAGGGTAAGACTCCAGGTCTGCCTCTGAGAGGACAACCCATCCATGATGCTGTATGGGATCAAAGTCGAACATGATCGATTGGGCACAATAAATTATATAGGCAGTGCGTGCAAGCCTTTCAGGATCTTTAAATATTTCGTTCCTCAAGATTACGAGCGCGTCGAAATCGCTGAAAGGGGTTTCTTCGTAAGTTCCCAAGCTGCCATGGAGATAAGCTCCCACAAGATCCTCTTTTAAGTCGCAGATAAAATCCATCATTCGGAGCACATGAGGGTTCTTGCCCTGGTAGGCATCTATCGTCACGATGTCAGGTGATAACCCTCTAGACGAAAACGAATAGCTTTTCATGTATTGGTGGAAGATTCTCTTTGCATGTCTGTAAAACGGAACTGAGGGAGATATGGTCGAAAGTAAAGTATCTTTCCACGAAAGAAAATCTCCGTTCACATATTTGTATATGTTTCTTCTAAAGCGCTGTTGTAAATCCAACACGTTATTCATAAATAGTCCCTTCTCATTAAAACCCAGATCTATAAGACTTTCATAATCCACCCTGACACTGGGATTATGCCTGCTATCGTAATATGAGGTACCTTATCTCAAGTTCACGACAACTTAAATTTGCGAAATGTTTTACGTGCATTCAAAAGTAACCCAGGTCCTTCAAACGATTAGCAACTTTTTCAAAATCTTCAGTGCCTGCTTCTATGTAAGAGGTTGGTGACATGTCAGAGGTCACATATCTAGTCCCTTCATATGACTCAAAAGCATCAGTTATAATAGTTCCATCAATATCGTCAGGAATAGGGATATCCAACAGGTGAAGAATGGTGGGGAAGACATCGACTATTTCCGCAACTGCAGTATGCTGTTTCTTGATATTGCTGCCTGCTAAGCAAAACATGCCGTTTATTGCATGATTGCTATCGTTGGATAGGTCGAATGCAAAAGGGCGTTTTTTTGACGGTATTTTTTGCATTATTGAATATCCCTCAATACATTCAACGACCAAATCAGGATTGAAATCGCTGGATGCCTCTCCGGTATACCACCGGTAAACATTCCTAACAATGTGCTCTCCATTGTACTGTATTTCCTTCAAATCCTTTTTTAATGCCTCTTCGTTGATCTTCAGGTTCTTGTTCAGGAAGAGAAACGCATAATTTACCAAGTAGCAATACGCATAAGCTTGGGTCCGTTTATAATCTATTTTCCGGAGGGTGCGAATAGGATTTTTCCGGAGAGGGTATTTCATGTTGCGCAAAAATGGAAGTTTGAATTTTTTTGATAAATGAACAAGGTTATCCAGTTGTTTGATAAGAAAATAGCGATTGTTTTTCACAAGATATCCCTGTTGGTATAGCCAGTGGTTAAGATAGAACGCTTTGTGCAATGAAAGAAATCCATGGTCGGAAAGAACACACACGCAGGTATCCCGGTCGATCCCTTCAAGGAGTTCACCTATTTTTCGATCGATATTCTCGTAAAACTCCAGAATAATTTTTTGCTGTTCTTTTTCGGCCATGTCGAGACCATGTCTGGATGGGTCGATGAGGTGAAAAGCGTGATGTTGCAATGCGTCGGTAACCTGAAAATGGTACATGAAGAAATTCCAGTCAAATTCCTTCATTAAAAACTTGACTCCTTCAACCTGGCTGTCGGTTATTTGAAGCAGTTCACGTATGAGTCCAGCTAGGCCATTCTGCTTGAAGACAGCATCATTCCACCACATCCGGTAGAAGTCGTAGCGCCCTATATGATTCTCTATAGTTTTTAAGAGGCCCCTGGGATGAATGCAATCATCAGACGTTTCAGGTGTATCAAAGCCAGGGATAATGATTCCATTGATGGCTTCAGGAGGGTAAGTCAGGGGGACGTTCACGATAATCGGTTTTTTATCTGCATCGCTCAGGATTTTCCAGAGTGTCTTTCCGACGATGCAGGTGCTGTTCGTGAACTCATACTCATAAGTCCATGGTTTTTCCACAAAGAAATTTACGACCCCGTGTTTGTTTGGATACTTGCCTGTCTGGAATGACGTCCATGCTGCAGGTGTTATAGGCGGGATAACGGACCTCAGTTTTCCGTACGTTCCCCGCTTGAAAAGGGCTTTGAGATTCGGCATAATTCCTAAATCAATAAGGTGAGAAGTGAGGCTAAGAGACATTCCATCAAGGCCAATTACCATTACTTTTTTAGTCGAATTCATATAATTACCTGTATAATCAATTAAATAAAAACGAAGTTATAGTATGATGGAAATGGCAAATAACATCAAGACATTTATAGGTGTAAGAGATGGTCAAGATCTTTTGGGCAGTTTAGAGGAGGTTTTCAGTGGCTCGTCCTCATGGTTATATCGCATCCTTTACTTCCGGCAGGGTTTGCCAGTACACATCATCCGGAATCCTGTCGTTGAGACCCTAGTGGGGCCGCCGTGTGTTGTACCGATCAAAAAACTTCATAAGCTCCTTTTTCGCATGACTGATTGATGCATATGCTTTCAAGAAGATCTCTTCGTATTTCACAGTTTTCCAGAAACGCTCGATAATGATGTTATCCCTCCACCGGTCCTGTCCGTCCATGCTGATTTTTATTCCATGGGTCTTGAGTATCCCCATGAAGCTATCCGATGTAAACTGGCTTCCCTGGTCGGTGTTGCAGATATCGGGTGTTCCATATTTTTGCAGTGCTTCTTCAAGGGTCTCAATGCAGAAGGAATCATCCCGGGTGTTTGGATATCCTCCAGATAATACCTTCCTCCTTGCCCAATCCATGGAGGAAACAAGATTGCAGAAACCTTTTGCCATGGGGATGCAGGTTATATATCGGGATACCACACGGAATTTGCTTCGTTAATGTCGAGCCCTCTTAAGCGGTAAGGATAGATCATGTGACCGGGATTCAGGTTTTAAGAGACGAAGGTTCTTGTAGAGAGCCTTGATGCCCATACGGTGAATATCGGTGTACAACCCGGGATAGTTGTAGTCGACAGCCAGTTATGGACTATTGAGAGCCACTCAGCCTGTCATGATAAGTACATATCACCCTATATTCTTCTGAGAAAATACGGAACAAACATACCTGTTTGCGGAAGCGATATTTATCTGGAAGAGGTCTTTGTTTGCGAAGAATCAATAAATACCTACCGATGTGCTGCCGGGAATGATCTCGTGTGTAAAGGCTATCATTCCCACCGTCACACTATTGCATATATGGCAAAAAAGAAAGACTGCGCAGCGTGTGAACTCAAGATTCGGTGCGCTAAGCAAAGCCTGGAGATATACAAAACCCGTCAACGCTTTATGGAACGCTTCTGCAAACGGAATGGACAGAACGATTTCGACCTGGCAGGGTGGAGGGGTCTCTGGAAAGATGTCATTCAGCATATCTTATCTGTATAATCCAGAACATCGAGATATTGCTTTGGTACACAACAAGACCGATAAAAGCATGGCATTACCTCAAACCAATTACATCTCTGTGGCAGAGCTGCAGGTAGAATCTTTGGAATGAGCATTGGATTTACCGTTTCTCTATCCGTAGAAAAAGTGTGACCGGTAAATATTACGGTTGGTAGCTGGTGCTCTGGACTTTCTATAATGGCCTGTGCAAAAGTTGTGTTGGACAACAACCCGTTGATATTGGAGGCCACCCTGTCAACTACCCGTTCCTTCCAGAGTTTCTCAAAGATGAGCGCGGGAACGAACTTCTTCGTCTTTGCATGACTGCCGTCAAATATCTAAATGGTACGGGCAGCCCTTCCTTTGCTGTCACCAGACCGATACATACTGGGGAGAATCAGGATGACTGTCGCGGCAGTATTTTTTTATACACGGGAGTTGCCATACATATCCTCCTCAAAATACGTGGGGTCAATGTTATAAAAGAGGAGACAAAGGTAGCTCGAAGAGTTTGTTATAGCGTTTCTGGAACTGTACATACAATTAATCTCTATGGGGCAGGAGAGTGTCAAGGGTACTGTAGATCCGGTCATCACTGAGTTTAGCGCCAGGTACCCTCAGAAAATCAGCACGGGCTGGTCTCCACTACCCAGGTTTTAAAAAACAGTGGTTGGAAAACGTCAGATTTCAGGAAAAATACTACCCGATTTTATGAAAAATTGAGTCAAGCTGCATGAGGTGGGTTAGCTTATCTCCCTAAGCTATTCTGTCAGAAAGGATTCAGGAAAAATGTTGTTTTAGAAAGATACCTGTGGCTATATTAACGCATGGTTCATGAAACTAACTATATGGACTCTCAACAAAAAGTCTTAAATATCTTTCCTTTGCCATGGATCGTTGTTTTGTTGAGTTTCACTATTATCATTAGGCTACCTGTTCTTTTTATAGCAGGAATAATACACAACGATAGTTATGAATATATTCGCGCTGCAAAATCCATGTTGCAAGGAGATTGGACTGGAGGTGTCGCTCCTCCGGTTTATTCGTTCTGCATTATGGTTTTGAACAAATTAGTAGGTAATTATGAACTTGCTGGGGTTTTGGTTTCGTGGATTTTCGGAGCTGCAGTAGTGGTTCCAATATACTTCTTTGCAAGAAAGGTTTTTGATGAAAGAACTGGAAAAATTGCTTCACTTCTGTCGGTCGTTCAGCCAACCCTCTATTTCTATTCCGGTTCTGTGCTGAGTGATTCTGTTTATTATTTCTTTATTGCCCTATCAGTCTATCTGGGATGGATGGCTTTTGAGAAAGGAAAATTAATAACAGTAGTTTTATTCAGTTTGAGTACAACAATTTCATATTTAACACGTCCTGAGGCCATAGGATTCATGTTCATTTTTTTTCTTTGGATACTTTTGATCAATCCACCTGGTGAGAAACGGAATCTATTGAAAAGACTGACCCTTGCTGTTACGGCAATCATTTTCTTCATCATATTTTCGTCTCCATACCTGGTTGCTTTGCGGAAGGAATTCGGCAGGTGGGAGATTTCCAGAAAGGCTTCAATTTCAATCGAGATGTTGGAGAAGAACACAAATACGATAATTCAACAAGACAAGGAGACAGAATCTGGACCGGAGATTCCCACGAATAAGAGAAAAATTAGCATCAAATCAATTGTGAGGGAACCGGTATCAATCTCAAAGAAATTATTGGCCGGATTTGTTCTGGCTCTATTTAAATATCAACAAGCATTGAACCCAGTCCTCTTTCTGCTTGCCCTCATAGGATTGGTAAGAAGAAGACACGATAGAACCCTCTGGAGGATAGACCTCTACATACTCAGTTATTTTTTCTTCTTCTTTGCAATGGTTCTACCATTTTTTTGGATAACAAAAAGACATACTTCTCATCTCATAGTCATAGCCTTGCCATGGGCAGCCTACGGGCTTATAAGGATTTCTGATTTTGTTAGAAATAAAACCACCATTGCATTCATGCGTAATCATGTGGGTACTATTTTCCTCATTTTTATAATGATTATTTTGTTCACACAAGGGGTTGTTGAGAGAATGAATTCGCGGAAACACAGAGTAATTCGAAAAGAGGTTGGTATCTGGATGAAGAACAATCTTCAAAAAGGCCCTGTAATCAGCAGGCTACCCCATGAAGCATTTTATGGAGACATGGATTGGATCAATGTTCAGGATTACAGTTATGACAATCTTTTAGAAAAAGCAACCGATAAACAGGCAAAATACCTTATTATCGATATGGATGTTATGGCCGACAACACAAACTTTGTCAATCGTTTAAAGGAAAATAACTTTGATCTTATATATGTAAAGCAAAAGAGGAACCAGAAGATTTTTGTGTTCAGTTTTCAAGAGAGGTAATGCGCTTTGGTTTATCAGTTTTTTCTGCAACCAAGCTCCAGAAAGTCTGTCTCCTCGTAGTTAAATTTACCCTCATCATTCGGAAAAATGGTCATAACCTTCCCTTCATTCTGACGTACTGTTCGTTCTAGAAGGTTATTATTAACGAAAGCAGCAATTACCGAGTCATGGTTTTGCTTGAGAATATCCAAAAGAATCTTCTGATAAGCCACATCCCCAATGTGAAAACCGTCAATACATTCACAGTTACAGGATGCGGCCTTTCTTATGTCGTGATAATCGTAATTCTCAAAAGGTAAGGATTTGACATATTCTTGAAACTTGAAAACGTAACCGTATTTTTCAGGTCGTGATAGTATGCGCTGATACACAAAGGTCGTAACAGGCGGAATGATCAAAATTGGTTTTACATTATAATTCATACACAGTTTTAATATTTCATTCAGTATCGCTATTCTATTTTGTGAAATGTCTGCTCCGAACTCAAAACGCCTTTTTGAGTCAAGCCTGTCATTAAAGCCGGTAATCCTCTGTCCTTTTGGAGCAAATCCAGTGATAGCGTTTGCATACAGGTAGGAGCCATCCTTCCTGAATCCGTCCGATCTCTTGATTGCTATTAGGCCTAGGTTATTAAAGTTTGTTATATGATTTCTATCATTCTTGAACAAGAGAATGCTTATATAATCCCTTAGTTCTATTTTTGACGATATTAAAAATTCGTATGGTTTTATTAATTTACCAAAGGTTAGATCAGTGCCTGTGTTTCTATGGTAGTCAAAGGTTTTCCGATGGGTAAACTGATCGCTGAACCACCAGAAATCAAGGCCTAGTATTATAATTTCCGGTCTATGGTAACGGAACAATTCAGTCAGGAAAAGCCTTCCTTCTTCGAGGTTGTTCATTGCTCCACCGCAATTGACAAAAGGTACTTCAAAGAACTCTTCTCGCAATTCCAAAACACGTGAAGATCCAAGGGCAATAAGGGTTGGTTTTACACTCCGCACAAGCTCAATTTTGTACGCAAAAGTAATCTGATTGAGTGCAGTTCCGTATATTGCATTTTTTCCCCGCTGGATTTTTACTATTTTTTTGTACGGTGTATGTTCGTGAGCATTTGTTATAAAAAGAAAATTCAAGAATAATGGGAACGCGATAATTGCGATGAATAAGAAATACACTTTTAAAAATTGACTATACTTTTTCATGTTTATTAAAAAATAAAATATATGAATTGACTTGCCTTTTGCAGATTAAGCATGGCGTACAATGAAAGTAAACCCAGCATACAGGCATTCTTCCATGTTGGAGAAAATCGCTGTTCCATGTCGTTTGAATTACGAAAATAAATGGACAACATAAGACAGATGATAATGAAAACAAGGGTGTAAATATTTCCGTCAATATTTTCCAGCCAATATTTTAGAGTAGCTCGAAACGTCTTAAAAGACTCAAAGGCATGGTTGATATAACCGGTTACCCCCAGGCCATGGGCACCAAACATACCTTTCACCACTTTGATAGCATCATCAAAGTTTCTTGCCCTAAAAAAAATCCATGAAAAATTAACAAAATTGAATGTAAGAAGCCAGGCAAGAGGTTTTGGAAGGTGTATGTTCAACCTTTTCCAGGTTCTTTGTACCACAATGGCAAGTCCATGCATCAGTCCCCAGCAGACGAATGTCCAACCAGCTCCATGCCACAAACCGATGATGAAGAAGGTGATCATAAGGTTTATGATAATCCGTATTTCAGATACCCTGTTTCCACCCAAGGGTATATAGACGTAATCCCTGATAAATCTGCCCAAAGTTATATGCCATCTACGCCAGAATTCCTGTATGTTGATCGATCTGTAAGGAGTATTGAAATTGATAGGGAGCCTTATGTTGAACATGAGAGAAGAACCGAGTGCCATATCGGTATAACCTGAGAAGTCAAAATAAAGTTGAAGAGAATAGGAAAGGGAGACAGTCCAAGCCTCCACAATATTTAGGATGACAGCGTGGTCGAAACCCTGGTCGACCCATACAGCAAGGGTATCTGCAATACTCACCTTTTTGAACAGGCCAACAAAAAAAAGGAGGAGACCATGAACAAGGTTCTTATTATTTAAAAGCTTATTTTTTAATCGGTCAAACTGAGGCATCATCTCCTTATGGTGGATGATTGGGCCTGCAAGAAGGTGAGGAAAAAATGTGACAAAAAGAAAATAGTTGAGCACGCTGTATTCCTTGGCCATACGTCTGTATACATCCACAAGATATGCAATCTGGGTGAATGTGAAGAAGCTAATGCCCAACGGCAGGGCTATCTGGAGCAGTCTTATGTGACTGCCGGTTATATGGTTGATATTGTTTATAAAGAAATCCGTATATTTGAAATAAGCTAATAATATCAGATTGCCTAGAATTCCAATGATCAAAAAAAGCCTAGATTGGGATTGCTTGGCCCTTGTAAGAGTCAACCCTATCCCATAATTAAAGAGGATGCTTCCAAGGATGAGAGGAATGTAGACTGGATTCCACCACCCATAAAAAAAGAGAGAGGCAAGTACAAGCCAGGCCTTTGAGGCCAGAATCAGTTTTTTTCTGTTCAAAAAGAAATAAATAAATAAAGTTAAGGGAAGAAAAAGAAGAATAAATACATATGAATTGAAAAGCACTGACCGATATTCCTTTTAAGTATAAAGAAATATAGTATTATCAAACAGGTACTAAATCAATGCCAAATCTTTATGTGATCCTGTGATCCTTCTTTTCTTTCTCAGTTTTCCAAGGGAATATGGTAATATGTGTATCATGTTATTACCAAAAAAGCCGAGATACAGGGTGAAAAAGGTTTGTCAAGAATGAACCGGGTTGTGTGGCAGTGGCTTCTCGCGCTTTTTCTCTTAGTCATCGGCGTCTACTACTGGGGATTATCAGATGTTATCAAGATTTCGGTTGTTAGCCGGCCTGCGATAGGTCTTGTTTTTTTCTTTACGGCTTGTTTTACTTTTATACATAACATTCGGTGGTTGAAAGTTCTGAAGTCTCTGTTGTCTGAATTACCCAATAAGCGTCTGGATTTTTTGCACTTCTATCAATGGCTGATGAATAGTTATGCAGTGGGTCTTTTTGTGCCCAGCGATGTGAGCCTTGTTGGTGTAAGAATATTTTTTATGAAGCAATACAAAGAGGTAAAGACCTCTACTGCATTGTTGTCAGTGTTCCTCGACAGGCTTTTTGATGTCGTTGTGCTACTGGTGATCATTATATCAACTTTTCTTATGTTACTGGGTAAAAATAAACTGGGAATGCTCATCATCCCAGTTGGAATAGTTGGGATGGTTTTTGGTTTATTTTTGTGGAAGAATAACGAGATCCTTCCATATCTAATAGTTCTATATTCTCGTGCCATCAACCTGGTTCTGAGATTACCGATTCTTAAGAGATGGAAAAGGACTGATCCTGCCGCAGTCCTGGAATATATTCCAATAAAAAAAAATACACTATGTTCTGTATTGGCGTGGAGTTTTATAAAGTATATCTTTATTGCCCTTCGTTTCTATGCTGTTGGAGTGGTATTCGGGATCACATTCACATTCTTTGATGTATTTTTTGCTGCTTCTCTTGTTCAGCTTGCCGGTTTTATTAATGTCACTCCTGGTGGCCTGGGCGTCATTGAGATGGGATCTTATGGGGCACTTAAATTCATCGGCGCTTCCCATCCGGAGGCAGTTGCTTTTGCTGTTGGACAAAGGATTCTGGTATCGTTGATTATTGTGGCAATTACCCTTGCAATAAACCTGGCAATGTTTGCTAGATCAGGAATCCTGAAAAGCGGCTTATTTGCTGAGAGTAGATAAGTTGCCTGGTAAAAGTATTCCAGGGTAGTTTTCTGTGTGGAGATTTTGTAGAAATGGCTTTGAACCAAAAGGTTTTTGTTCTTGGTCTAGATGGTGCGAGTCCCGAGATAATTGAGTCGTTGATCGATAGGGGCAGGTTGCCCTCATTTAAGGCACTTAAGGATGGGGGGGCCTCCGGGAAGCTGAGAACAACAATTCCTCCTATTACAGGTTCTGCTTGGTCTTCCTTCATGACTGGTAAGAATCCTGGCAAACATGGCATTTTCGATTTTATTTACCGTAAAGAAGGAAGCTATGAACTTTCACCCATCAGTGCACGAATGCGCAACGGGAAGGCATTCTGGACCATTGCGACAGAGGCTGACAGGAAGGTTTGTATCTTTAATGTCCCGGTGACGTATCCTCCTGATCCTGTGAACGGAATAATGGTTTCAGGAATGCTGACACCTTCAGGTAGGAATGATTTCACCCATCCTTTTTCTATAGCTAAAGAGCTTGATAGGGTGGCAGGGAAATACCAGATCCATATTACAGAATCATATTCAAGAAAACAGGAAGATCGATTTTTGAAACATTTGTATGAGGTTACATCAAAACAAAAGCAAGCCATGGATTTTCTTCTCAGTCAGGAAGATTGGGATCTTTTCGTTGCTGTGTATCAGGGGATCGATGTTTTACAGCACGAACTCTGGCACACTTATGATAGGCGGCATTTCCGTCATGGACAATACGAGGAACGTTATATCGATGTCATTCCCCAGTTCTATGAGTACATGGACAGTATTCTTTGTGATGTGATGGACTGGTGCGAAAGAGAAAATGCTATTCTCGTTGTTATGTCCGATCACGGTGCCGGGGCTTTAAAAAAGCTTTTTTATGTTAATAATTTTCTCATTAAAAAAGGTTTCTTAAAATTAAGGAAAAGGGTCATGACAAGATTCAAGCACCTTTTATTTCGCCTTGGTGTGTCACCCATGACCTTCTACCATATTTTACTTTCAGTTGGTCTAGGACGACTAAAGCACAAGACTCGCTTCGGTCAAGGTTCTTCATGGCTTAAGAAGTTTTTTCTCTCCTTCGAGGATGTTGATTGGGGTACTTCAAAAGCCTATGCTATTGGAAGCACAGCAGGCCAAATATATGTAAACTTAGAAGGGAGAGAGCCAGGGGGAATTATCAGGAGAGGCGAAGAATACAAAGCTGTAAGGGAAGAAATAATTAAAGAATTGAGGGGTCTTACAGACCCAGAGACAGGACATCATGTCATCGAAGAGATTTACAGAAAAGAAGAACTCTATTCTGGACCTCACACATTAACGGCACCAGATATTGTTTTTTTGCCAAAGGGACTTGAAATAGTTGCATTTGGCGAGTATGAATTCGCCTCCCATCGTACCCTTGATTACTCTCGTGGACTTTCCAGCTCTCACAGGATGGATGGAATTCTCATGGTGAAGGGCGCTGGGTTAAAGAGTAACTCCACGATTATAAATGGTAATATCATGGACATTGCACCGACCATTCTATATCTTATGGGTTTACCCGTTGACCCTGACATGGACGGCATGGTACTAAAGGATGCTATTGAGAAGGAGATTCTTGAACAAAACCCTATCGAAACAGGTGATTTGAATACATGTAGTTTTGCAACAGGTGAGGTCTACACCAAAGAAGAGGAAGAGGAATTGAAGGCCCACTTGAAAAGCCTGGGATATTTTGAATGACGATAACTGGATGATGGAACAATATAAAAAGGCAAACCGACTGTTCTTTTCTTTTGGCGATCTTTATAAAGCCATTATGGGACTGATAGCCTATCATGTTCCGTATCCATCTTTTATTACAGCACTCCTTCACAAGATGAGGGGAGTACGCATAAAAAATGTCTGGAGTGTCTTCATTGCCTACCACGTGGTTATCGATTCCATTCATCCAGACATGGTGGAAATCGAGGAAGGGGCTTGGCTGACAAGGGAGGTCAAGATACTTGCCCATTACAATCCTACGCCATTGCAACGAGATATCGTCGGTGGTAAAAAAATTGAGAATGTAAAAATTGGAAAGGGTGCTTTTGTGGGGGTTGGGGCAATTATCCTACCAGGTGTTACCATAGGGGAGGGTGCACTTATTGGCCCTGGTTCAGTGGTAACGAAAGACATCGAAGACTACATGTGGGTGGCAGGTAATCCAGCACAACCGATAAAATCCTTAAAAGAACTCAAAGCAGGTCCAGACAATAATAGAAGCGTGGTGAGGTCGGATGGTCGAAAATGAGCTTGAAAGGACAATTGTGATCATCCCTGCCCATAATGAAGGTGCCCACATCGCACCTATTGTCACACAGATTAAAGCCAATTACCCGTATTTTGACGTGTTAGTGATTGATGACGGATCCAGTGATGATACGAGGGCAAGGGCTCTTGACGCTGGTGCGTCAGTAATCTCAAATCCTTTCAGTCTGGGTTATGGTGGCGCACTTCAGACCGGTTATATATATGCAACAAGAAATAGATACAATTTTCTTGTGCAACTAGACGGTGATGGCCAGCATGACCCCACCTGTATTTATGATCTTATTAACCCTGTTCAAAGTGGAACTGCAGATATCACCATTGGGTCGCGTTTTCTTATTTCTCAGAAAGAAGGTCTTGATTGGCCTGCTTATAGAGCACCGGTGGTCAGGATGATCGGTATGAGGCTCTTCAGCGCTATTGCCACATTTTTTACAGGGCAAAAGGTTACCGATCCGACATCAGGCTATCAGGCAATGAACCGCAGAGCGTTCCATCTTCTTGCCGGTGACAAATTTCCTATTGACTATCCAGATGCCGACGTAATAATTATGCTTCATCGGGCAGGGTTCAGAATAAAAGAGGTTCCTGTAAGGATGTTCCCTAGCCCTGATGACAAGTCAATGCACAGCGGACTTAAACCGTTATATTATATTTTTAAGATGTTCCTGTCTATTATTGTGACACTTTTAAGACGGTGAGAGAGATGTTTTAAGAGGAGGTAAGTATGTCTTTTCGTATTAAAATAGTCACGTTTGTGATTTGTATTGCCATGCTTCTACTCGTTGTGGATCTTGTGAGAAGACGAAAGCTGAGGGAAGAATATTCACAGCTATGGTTTGCAACGTGGTTCGGTATCCTGGTCCTTATGGTATGGTTTGATCTGCTGAAATGGATATCCCATTTTATTGGCGCGGTTTCTAATGTATCAACCCTGTTCTTGTTTGCCTTTATGTTCCTTATTCTCATAAGCCTTCATTTTTCAGTGGTTATATCAAAACTCACAAACAGATTAAAGGATCTTTCGCAACAATATGCCATTCTCCGAAACGAACTTGAGAGTATGAAGAAGGCCCGGACGGACACCGTGCAATAAAAGCTCTTTCATCTTAAGATCTCTAAAATGCTATCAGACGATTATTCCTCCACCAACCGGTATGCCATTCTTTTCTAGGATAAACCTTCCCATCTCAGGAATGTAAGAGAAGGTATCGATGGCTATTTTCTTGCGTAGTTTGATCTTTGCCTTGGCTATTTCTCCGATTTCGAGGTGATGTAAACCCTCTTTTTTCTTGTCCATGGTGGCAGGATCAAACTTTTCAGTTATTGAGAGAGAACAATAGCTCTCCTGTGTAGTACACTTAATCTGGATCTTGTCTCCCTTGTTGTATTCTCCATAGAACCAGAAAAGGTTAGCATCAAAATCCTTTACTGTCCTGACGTTGTTGTCACCTGAAAGAATATCGCCTCGTTTAATTCCGTTTGCACCTTCTACAATGAGACCGATTGATTCACCATAGGAAGCAGTTTTAATATTGTCTTCCAGGAATTTCCTTATCTCTTTAATCTTGACTCTTAAACCTTTAGACAAGAGATACACAGTTTCACCAACAGCGACTTCGCCTGATTCAATCCTTCCTGCCACGATCTTTTCATTGCCAATGCGGTAGACATCCTGAACCGGAAAACGAAATGGCCGTTCTTCAAAGGTCTTAAATTCAAGCTCATCAAGGGCCTCAAAAAGACATGGGCCCTCATACCAGGTGATGGAGGGGTCCCTTTTGGCAACATTGTTCCCTTTGAGAGCTGATATGGGGATGTAGAACCTGGGTCGCAATGATAGATTTCCAAAGAAATCCTTCATACCGGCAACAACCCTGTCATAGATGTCCTTCGAGTAACCCACAAGATCCATTTTATTTATGAGAACGCAGATGTCTTTGATGCCTACCATACTCAGGAGATAACCATGACGTTTTGTCTGCTCCATTATACCCTCATTCGAGTCAATGATGAGAACGGCAGCATCTGCATAGGAGGCGCCTGTAATCATGTTACGAAGAAATTCCTTATGGCCAGGTGCATCTATGATTACATATTTCCTCTTCGGTGTCTGAAAATAGATCTGTGTCGTATCTATGGTTATACCTTTTTCCCGTTCTTCTTCAAGGGCGTCGAGAACAAAGGCAAACTCAGTTTCTTTACCAAGGAGCGAGGAAGAAGCAGTGATCTCTTGGTATCGGTCTTCTTTCAAAATTCCAGTATCATAGAGAAGCCTACCGATAAGAGTGCTCTTCCCGTGGTCAATGTGGCCTGTTATTACGATGGGTAATGCTTTTTCTTCCATTTCCTTCCTCCTACATGTATCCTAATGCCCGCAGTTTTTGCATGGTATATATGTTTTCCTTGTCCTGTGCCCTTCCAGCCCGTTCCGATGTTTTTGATGCTGCCACCTCATTAATCATATCTTCGATGGTTGTGGCACTTGATTCAATAGGAGAACAACAGGGTACACATCCGATGCTGCGATATCTTTTTCCTTCTTTTGCCAGGTAGAGATGAATGATTGGCAGTTTCTCACGCTGGATATATTTCCAGATATCGAGTTCTGTGAAATGAAGAATCGGATGAACCCGGTAATGCTCCTCTTTGTCCAGGTATGATTTATATTGGTCCCATATCTCTGCAGGCTGATTCTCATAATTCCACTGGAACTGGTCATCCCTGGGAGAGAAATACCGTTCCTTAGCTCTGATACCGTGCTCATCCCGCCTGATACCCAGAAATATTGCTTTAAACTTGTATTTGTCAATAACCTGCTTTAAGGCATTTGTCTTAAGTTCTGTGCAGCACTCCAGCTTCATGCCAGAAGATGGGCTCATGCCCGCTGCAAGTTTTTCCTCATTCCTTCCTACAATAAGGGGAAAATTCCATTCACGAGCAAGCCTGTCTCTGAACTCATACATATCAGGAAACTTGTAGCTCGTGTCGATGTGGATTATGGGGAAAGGAATCTTGCCAAAAAATGCCTTTCGTATGAGCCATAACAATGTAGTAGAATCCTTGCCTACAGACCATAGCATGGCAATATTCTTAAAACGGTAGTACGCTTCTCTGATGATGTAGATACTTTTGTTTTCGAGCGCGTCTAAATGATCCATCCAAGACCTCCTTCCTGTATCATAAAAAATAGTTCATAATTATGTTAGGGGGGTTTTCTATAGTCACCTGTTGATCAAAGGTTATGTTTTTTGGTGTTATAAGGGTTGCGTCCTCACCTGTGTGCATACCTTTGAAAATGTCTGATGAGAAAACCTCCTTTCTCCTCAAATTCCCCTTGAGGTCGTATCCTTCATTTGAAATGCATATCAGGTCAGGTGCGTTATCATAGTAAGGCCCCTTGTAAATCTCTTCCTTATCGACAACTTCCTTGATGACTTTTGTGCCATTAGTGTCAGCGAGTTCTAGGAAAACCGCTTTCAGCGCTTTTTTAATCTGTTCTGTTTCAGAGGATTTTACCTGGCCACGGGGGAATTTCTTTTCGTAATGGATATATATACGCCCCGGATCCATGGCAAAAGCTATAGTCCCCTTTTCAATTTTATCATAGTAATCTCTACTTTCATCTGTTACGAGATATCCACTGTCCCTGAGCAGGGCGTTAAGATTCACTTCTGCAACCTGTTCGGTGAAACCATGATCAGAGAGGACGAGAAAGAGAAAATCTTTGCCATATTTCTTTTCAAATGCCCTGTAAATATTACCAATGAAGGTGTCAACTCTTTTGTAGAAATCGTGAAATACAGGAGTATCTTTTTTATCGAAGAAAAAATGGTGAAGCCTGTCAGTCTCTGTTATGCAGATTGTAGCTATGTCCCACTCTTCCTCAGTGATAAGGTTGATGGACACCTTTTCTCTTACAGCCAGGCTATCCATGAGATCTTGGTAGAACCCATCCTTATCCTGCCTTGCCTTCATGAGGTCCACATCAATAACGTATCCCATACGCTGTAAAGGAGCAACATAAGAGGTAGGGTAGACTGCTTTGTTAAAATCGATAGCAACGAATCCAGATACGAGAAGACCATCGATGGGAAAGGCAGGGTAGGTATTCGGGATGTTCAGAACAAGAACCCGTTTTATTTTTTTTTGTTTCTGGAGGGTCTGCCAGAAGGTGGGTGCTTTAATGTCACGAGAGTTGGGGAAGTAAAGGTCATAAGAATTTGGCTTAAGGTCAGTAAAGCCATAAATACCGTGCTCAGCAGGATTAGCGCCTGTCATGAATGATGTCCACGACACGCTGGAAATGTCAGGATAGGATGCGTGCATCTTGTGAATTGTGTAATCTCCTTCGCACATATGCTTCAATTCTTTCATGTGTCCCTGCTCCATCATTCTGGTGATTAAGCCGAAAGGAACACCGTCAATACCAACTATAAGTGCTTTCTTCTGCATGTTATTTTCCTGTATAGTGAACTTTGCCCTTGTTTTTCAACTTTTTTTCGTTAAACTCCTCATCTTCCGTGCATTGTATCTTTTCCATCTCTCTATCGCCTATTATTCCTTGCAATTTGCTTATCTCATTAACTTATTTCCCCTGACACGTATGCCCGCGTCCTTTCATCTGAAGGGTTGTCAAAAACTTTCTCAGCAGGCCCGTGCTCAACAAGCTCTCCAAGATAGAGGAAGATCACATAGTCAGCAATTCTCCGAGCCTGACGTAATATATGGGTCACTACCACTATAGTGTAATTTTTCTTGAGGAATTTAAACTGTTTTTCAATTAGCTGCGCTGACAGGGGATCGAGGGCTGACGTAGGCTCATCGGCTAGGATGGCTTCCGGTTCCACAGCCAGTGCACGGGCAAGGGCAAGCCTCTGTTGCTGCCCTATAGAGAGCCTCGATGCAGGAGTATGGAGTCTGTCTTTTACCTCTTCCCAGAGTCCCGCAAGTCGCAAATATGATTCAACAAGAATATCCATCTGGCCATTTTTTTTCGAAGGCACTTGGACCATACGACCTTCAAGATCGTTAATTTGCTGGACTATTCTGTCTTTTGACATCCGGTGTACCTTTGGGCCAAAAGCAATGTTTTCATAAATAGACATAGGAAGGGGGTAAGGTCTTTGAGAGAGGAAGCCCATCTTCTTTCTAAGAGCAAGGATGTCGGCATTACCATCATATGTGTTTACACCGTCTATAAGTACATCCCCGGTCACCTTTACATCTTCGTTAAGGTCGAGGAGGCGATTCAGACTTTTCAAAAGGGTAGTTTTCCCACATCCAGAGGGACCGATAATGACTGTTATCTGCTTATCAGGGATATTAACCGTAACGTCCTGGAGCACCCTGTGGTGACCATATGCGATGGATAGATTTTTTAAGCTAATATGGGGCATAGGTTGTTATCTACCTCACAATATTTTTTGAAAATCTGTGGCTCAAGATGCGGGATATCAAACTTACACAAAGTACAATGAGAAGTAACACAAGCGCTGAAGCATACGCCCGTTCCTGGACTTCCGGTATAGGTGTCCCTATTTGAAAAAAGACTGCGAGGGGAAGGGAAGCAACAGGATCGAAAATCGATCGGGGGATAAAGTCAGTGTAACCTGCCGTGAAAAGGATTGATGCCGCATCCCCAATACCTCGTCCAAAAGCAAGGAGGACAGCTGTTACGATGCCTGGCAAGGCCTGCCGCAGAACTACTGCCAGTGTTGTTTCTATCTTAGTGGTGCCCATGGCGTATGAAATTTCCTTTAATTCAAGAGGAATGGTCCGTATAATCTCCTCCATTGATCGTACCATAATGGGAAGCATGAGGAGGGTCAGCACGATAATACCTCCGAGAAGGGAGGCACGGAGTCCGAAGTAAACCATGACGACAAATCCAAAAGCACCATATACGATGGATGGTGTGCCCCACAGCACATCAAGAACAAGTTTCGTGAATCCGGCATAACGCCAACTGGTGTATTCTTTTTGAAGGCCAAAGGCCACGGGGATGGCTATGAGGATAGAGCAGAACGATGCACCGAGTGCAAGGAGCAGAGATCCAACAATCGCATTGGCTATGCCACCTTCTTTACCCAGGTAATAACCACCTTTCGGTGTCTCTACAAGCATTGAGAGGGTAAGGGCTGGTGCCCCCTTGTACACAGTAATGACAATAATCCCGGCAAGCATTATGAGAACAAGAACAAGAGATGCGAGCATAAGGCCCTTGAAAATGGTTTCTTCAATGCGTCTCGCTCTCATGCGTATCCTCTTCGTTCAATCCTGAGCAGGATGATATGAGCTGCTAGGCTAAAGCCACCAACAACGAGCATAAGGAGGAGTGCGGAAAACATGAGAGCTGAGTCGTAGAGTGGTATGGACATCATCTCTCCATAATTGTTTGCAATAAGAGCGGGGAGGGGGTAAGCAGGGGCAAAGAAGGAATCAGGTATCTTTGCCACGTTGCCCACTACCATGAGAACCGCTATGGTTTCTCCAAATGCACGGGCAAACCCAAGGACTATGGCCGCGATAATTCCATGGAGAGAGCTTCTTAGGATTACATGCTTTATCATCTCCCATGTGGTGATACCAAGGGCTAGGGAATTTTCGCGGGCTGCCTGGGGAATGGTTCTGAAGACCTCAAGAGCTACCGAGATGATAACAGGTGCAACCATGATAGCGAGGATGATACCCCCAGCGAGCAGGCTATAACCGGTGGTAGGGCTACCTATGGCTTGTCCAAGAAATCTTACCAGGGGAACAATGGCTATAACCCCGCAGAGACCATAGATAACTGATGGAATACCTGCAAGGATGTCAACAACAAGCCTCACAAAAGCTCGAAAACGCTTGTGGGCATATTCAGAGAGGTAGATGGCGCTCAGCAGGCAAACTGGCACTGCAAGGATCATAGCGATTGCAGTTACCCCCAGGGTACCGATAATGAATGGAAAAAATCCAAAGTCACCTCTAATGGGATGCCAAGACGTGGAAAAGAGAAGGTGTGAGAGAGATACTTTGACCAGAATAGGCTTTGCTTTTATGTAAAGAATAATGGCAATAACAAAAGCTAAAGTATTGACAAAAACCAGTGATAGCCGGATAGATAGGGTAGAAAAAGTGTCTTTGAATTTTCTTAGATCCACAAAAAGATTTTCCTATCTCCTTATTTTCCTATTTTTTTCAAAGACTCGATGATCTGTTTTTGTGTGATCTTAATATAACCCACCTCGCTGACATATTTTTGTCCATCGGTCAATATCCATTTTACAAAGGTTTTTGAGGGTTCTTTAAAGTTTTCTTTTGTTATAAGGTAGAGGTCACGGGCAGGTGGAGAAGGGTATGTACCAGAGATGACTGCTTTGATTGCTTTTTCTTTTGTACTGAGATCTTCGTTAGTATCAATCTTGCCGTTTTCATTGACATCGATTGCGATTATCTGGATGCCAGCAACCGGAAGGCCTGTCTTGGCATCGTAGGCATAATTGAGATTGTTATAACCCACACCATAAGCATCGCGTTTCACCGCATCAGCGAGGCCTGGATCACCGTATACGCCTACACCTTTAAGGTCTTCTTGTTTTTTGCCCAGGTAGTGGGCCCACGTCTCGGCAGCCCCGCAGGAATCAGAGCGGGTGTAAACTTGCACAGCATTCTTTATCGAGGTTCCTGATATTTCCCCCCAGGTGAGGGACTTGTCAATAGTCCAGAGCTCTTTGAAGGTTTTCTTTTTCATACCTTTTTTGCTAATTTCCCTGAGCACAGGGTTGTTTGTACTGATGGTGGGAAAGACAGCGTCCTTAACCACAGGAATATATGTGGTCCCTGGCTTTATCTCTTCCGGTCTGATGTCCCGAGAGACCATCCCAATATCAACCATGCCAGCCAAGGCATCTGCTATGCCTTTTCCAGCCCCTCCGGCAGAAATATCAATGCGCACATTGGCATTCATCTTACGAAATTCTTCACTCCACTTCACCATCATGGGATAAAGTGCCCAGGCACCAGATATCCGAATGGTGCCTTTAAGGTTCTCAGTAGGAGATGATGCAACAATTGGAGATGGGCAAAAAGTTACAATAACTAAGATGATACAAAATAAGATAACAATTGTTGTTTTCACTACAGGTACCCCAATGATTTCAGCCTCTGTCGAATGGATTCAATCTCTGATCGGTTCAAATTTCTTGATGAGTCTTCAGACCTCATTGCAATGACATCCCGCAATACATACACAATAAAGTCTGTTACTGAACTGAACCCGGTCTCTTCAATGATTTCGCTTATCCTGTTGTATAGCGGTTTCGGTATTTTTATCGTTACTCTTTCTTGTGCACTCATATATGGCTCATATTTGAGTGTAGCAGGCCTGTCCTAATGTGTCAATATTTTTTTAATGGATCCCGATTAAATTGTAAAAAAAAATGATACGGGTCTCGTATAGATTGTAAATATTGGTTTAGAGAATCTTTTTTCACTCTCATGCAGGTACAGGAGTATTGATGGAATAAATTGAATTTACCGGTGTTTACCATACCGCCTCTCCTTATGTTGCGAAATCAATTTTATAAACAAATTTATTACCCTTATAAACTAAAATTAAGAAAAGGCATAATACCAGAAATTCGAAGAGTACCAAAAATATACCCTTTTTTCTGTATATGATTTTTCCAAGGCGCTGAAAGCCCTTAAAAACCAAATTTATTTTGTTCTGATCAGGGCTCGCTTTTGATTTTAAAGGTTAGGCATAAACTTGTAGTTGTAATAACGCGCTGGGGCTGAATTGTAATATCGTATTATTGTCTCAGTTACAGAAGATATGAGCCACTTGAGAAACGAGAATGGCCTTTTTCCGTGGACAAGTACCGGCTTTCCTTTTATGCCAAGGGTCTTTTTCATGTCGTCCACAGTGTCATAAAATGTTCCGATACTATCAACCAGACCAAGTTCTTTTGCCTGAGAACCAGTGTATACACGACCATCAGAAAGTTTCTTCGCTTGTTCAACAGACATCTTACGACCTTCTGCAACATCTTTAATGAACTGTTCATGGATGCTGTCAAGAATCTGTTGAAAATATGCCCTCTCATCGTCCTTCATTTTTCTAAACGGTGACCCCACATCCTTGAATTGTCCTGCTTTGATTGTATTAGGTTGGATACCAATCTTTTTCATAAGATCTTCAGCAACAACCTGTTCCATGATAACGCCAATGCTACCGGTAATTGTTGATGGGTTAGCAAATATTTTTTCTCCAGCGCTTGCGATATAATATCCACCGGAAGCACATACTGAACTCGCAGAGATATAAACCTTCTTCTTTACAGATAGTTTCTTCAGTTCCCTATAGATTTCCTGACTTGGCCCAACGGACCCTCCGGGAGAGTTGATTCTGACGATGACACCTTTTATGCCGTCATCTTCCTTGAATTTGACTATGTCCTCCATAGTATCTTTTCCATCAGTAATGACGCCTTCTATCTCCACAACCCCGATCTTGTCGCCTAATCCACGGCCGAAGATACCAGTCAGAAAAGAAACCACAAAAATTACTGCAATAAGAATGAAAATTACAAGAAAAGCTTTTTTTATCCGTGTCATCTGTCTGTGACCTCCACTCAGCTCCTATATAATAATCAGGGAACAGTTGAGAGTAAACATAATTTATGTCATTAAGCGCTTTTTATCAGTAATATCCGACAAGCTTCACAAATGAGTGATCTGTTCCTTATGTTTGTAGGATAATGAAGCCAGCGAAACCCGAATTCTGGAAAGGATGCGTAGCCCATGAAGAGAGTATACACACCATATTCTCAGAGGCATTAAAACGTAATCCATAATGCCAGTTTGCAAAGACAACAGAGCGCTATAAAGGCAACCGGTCCGTGAACATATAGCAGAAGCATTATCATTAGCCTTTATTCCCAGATCACACACAAGGACAGTATAGAGGATATCGAGGCAGAAGATTGGTATCACCCCAGGGCACAGAAGGATTGCTCGCTAATATCAAAAGGGATTATTAGATATTGAAGGATATGTGTTTTACCGTCTTCAGGGATAGAGGGAGGATTTGATCAGGTTCTATTGATCAGGGCAAGACTCAGGACGGCTCTTCTTCAATAAGACATATATCGATTATTTTTTTGATGAAGTAGTATTCATTGAACATGAAGAGGGCATGATATATGTCGCCCGGGAAAAGAGGTGAATGGCTATCGATTCTTCTGGTGTTGGACAGCAAAAGATCGAGGGGTTTGTATCAAAGACTGATATCCCCGGATGTGAGACATATATACACCCTCTCTATTGAAGATAAGGGTCCTCATGTTTGTTGTGGACAGCTTCATGCCTGAAGCAATGAAATACCGTTACACCGAAAAACACAGGATTATCCGTCGTGTAATACCCCTTGACCGGAAGAACCTTATCCATATCCTTAACAGAGCATCACTCAAGCATATTGTTACCATGAACATGGATAGATAGGGTGCAGAGCAGTATAGCTGTTGCTATAGACCGTCTAAGAGGCTCCATGATTTTGCGAAGTTTAAATACTTTTAAGAACATGGTTCACAAACGCAAACTGTCTTGTCTCGTTCTTACGACAGATACCATGTATGTGATAACTGTCAATATGAAAAACAGAAGTATGCCCGATAATTATCTCAGGTATGAGATACGAAGATGCCTGTCCAGCTTACCCTGATACAGAAGGTTTTGTTGTGAGAAAAAGCGAGATTAAAAAAGTTATCCGCATATTGATTGCAACAAACCTATACAAAGCCCTTCCTGCCAGGGAGAGATACGATTTCCTGAAGTATTTGCTTGGGAAATTTACCTTTTCCTCATAAAAAAAATAGCACACAGATCGACCGATTTTGCAGGTACACCCTTCAGATGAGCCTATGGCAGAAAGCGAGTGCGTTTACTTTAAAGGTTGAGAAACATTCACCTATACCCAAAGAGTGTATCTTTAGTTGTTATAAGATCGTTGCAGCAAACCTCCGGGTATAATGGTTTTACATGTGGGCAGGATATGGTGGATACCCGGAGGAAAGGAGGCGTTTGGTATTTATATTATCGGCAATTCTAAAGCAAATGTTAAGAATGGGGCCTCCGGGCGATTTATCGTTTCAATAGCATTATAGGGGGTTTCGGGGGATGTGAAAAAACGCCCGGAGGGAGTGAAGTGCCATTAGCTACTATGGAGATATGAATAGGACAGCAAGAAGTTGTATGTTTTGGCAGTTTGTACTTGCTCCAGGTTTGATCATGACTCCAATTTGCTCTTATGAAAATATCATTTCAGAAAAGACCTGAACATAGGGAATAACCTGATTTTTTACTTCTAAAGGTAGTACCGGGCCCGGTGTGCTTACCAGAACAGTGACTATACGTGGATTTGATGCCCCAACCTGATAATCCGTTTAATGTTCAATTATTGGAGCATGCCAGGCCAATGTGATTAAGAATTGTAGAGTTGTGAACCCTCATCCTGATGATAACCCTGATATCAGGTTTTCAGAAGTCAAAAATCAGATTTGCCCTGATGGACGGTAAGAAGCATCCAGGTTAAATAAAATATAGAGTATTTATGTGGAAATACCAAACAGGATGGACGTTGGAATAGTTTAAATACAAAATTGGTGAAGGGGTAAATATTATGAATTTTGGAAGCTTTGGATATTTTAATTTTACATGGGAGTTCATAAGCGGTTTCTTAATGGTTGTTCTTATTGACCTTGTCCTGGCAGGGGATAATGCTGTTGTTATCGCAATGGCTGTACGAAACCTTCCAAGGAAACAAAGGTCGCTCGGTATTGCCTTAGGTGCAGGCGGTGCAATTATATTGAGGGTAGCCCTCACAATCCTTGTTGCCCAGCTACTCGGCATAAAAGGATTGAAGTTCTGCGGCGGTGCACTTATTATGTGGATAGCATTAAAGCTTTTCATTGAAGGTGCACCGGATGAAGGAGCCAAGAAAGAGCCAAAAACCATCTGGCAGGCTATGGTGACGATAGTTGTTGCAGATATTGTCATGAGTTTAGATAATATGCTTGCTGTTGCAGGGGCATCTCATGGTAATAATCTTTTGATCATATTTGGGCTAATCCTCAGCATCCCCTTTATCGTATTTACAAGCAATCTACTTTCAACCCTGATGGACAAATACCCAATCATTGTCTATCTTGGAGCCATGGTGCTGGGAAAGGTCTCAGGTGAAATGATAATTACCGACCCATACGTGCAGTCTTTTCTCCACACAGGCAAAATCACCCAGTATGTTGTGGAAGCCGCAGGCGCTATTGCCGTAGTTCTGGTAGGGAAACTCTGGATAAGAATGAAAGTAAAAAGGGAACAGGAGGAAGAATCCCTGGTCTGCACAAAACATAAGGAGGTCGCCAGTTATGGCAGTCTTGACCATATCGAGGCAACTCGGAAGTATTGATAGGGAGATTCCACAAACTATGGCGCGTTTGTGGGATTATGAATATGTAGATAGGCGAAAGATCCTGGAAGACCTAAGTGCTCAGGGCAGTCAGTGGGAAGCGTTTGGCAAGGAATTCGACGAACATTACCCAAACCTCTGGGAGAGATTTGACCGGTCTTTCGCTGGTTTTGTGATACTGAGCCAGAGTATCATTTTAAATTATGCACTCAAGGACAATGTTATCATTGTGGGAAGGGGAGGAAATTTCCTTCTGAGGGAAGTGCCCTTTGCATTGAATGTCAGAATTGTGGCGCCAATCGAGCAAAGGCTTGAGGAAGTGATGAAGAGGGAAAACCTGAGCAGGAGTGCTGCAGAGCTTTTTGTAAAAAAAGTGGACAAAGAGATGTCACGGGCGGTTCATTTTATATATGGAAAAAATATTGATGAACCATCTAGCTATGATCTTTTTTTTGATGTGGGCGTTATTCCGGTCCATGACATGATGGGGACAATAAGAGCCGCCCTTTTGGAAAAGGATAAACTTAAAACCGACACAGCGATGGAAGCCCTCCAGATGAAAGCCCTTGCGAAAAAGGTTAGAGCCGGCATCGTTACACACCCAACCCTTTTTATACCAGTATTTGACGTTATCCCTGGAGAAGGGAGGCTTCTCGTTACCGGTATTGTCCACAATCCTGATGAGCGCAAAAAGGTGGAAACGGAGGTCAAGAAACTTGCTGGTTCGGTCCCTGTAGAGTTTGCACTGCATTATCGATAAAACATACCGCAACCGGTATATCTTTTGTTATTTAGCATTTACCTATAGTCGTCTTATATTTTTTGTTACACTTGTATAAATTAGTTCTGGAGCTGAACAGCCCTTTTGAGCGCATATGCTCAGGCTAACTTCTCATAATAAAAATAAAAAGAATTTATTGTATCCGTAGAGTCGGAAATATCCGATTGTATTAAATCCTTAGTCGGATAATTCCGACTAAGGATTTCTTCTCTTTTTCCTGCGATCTTCTATCATAATGATTTAATTAGTATTTATATCTTTATTTCTTTGGCATGTCATGTGCATATCAAGTTTAAAGAAGATTAACTAATCCAAGGAAGGAGGTGAAAAGATATGAAGAAAGCTCTTATGTTAGTACTCGCACTGCTTATCAGCGTTGCGTTCGTCACAACCGTGTTTGCACAGGCAAAACCTGAGGCGAAACCGGCTGATAAACCAGCGGCAGTGGCTGCTGAGAAGGCTCCGGCTCCAGAGAAGGCTGTAGAGAAGGCTGAAAAACCAGCAGTAGAGAAAAAAGCAGCTAAGAAGGTAAAAAAACCTGCTAAGAAAGCTGAACCGAAGAAGGAAGAGGCCAAAAAAGAGGAGGCGAAGCCTGCCGCAACACCGGCTCCTGCCCCTGCACCGGCCCCTGCCCCTGCACCGGCAAAGAAGTAAGCGAACCACGAAGAACAAAAAGGGGACCATGGTCCCCTTTTTGTTTGCGTTGAATCACCACGCTATGTGCTGCTTTCTGAGAGCGACGACTTATTGGTGATTGTACACCTTCCGTACCCAGTCTTGACGGTCAAGACTTTCTTATAATGCGATAAGAGGGGACATATTTTGTTCCCGGAAGCCTCATACGCTGTTGCTCCACAAATGAAGTCAACAGGGAGTCCAGAGATTCTATAATTTCCATGTCTCCGTGAATTTCGAATGGACCGTGCTGTTCAACGATCCTAATCCCTTCATCTTTCACATTGCCCGATACTACACTTGAAAAAAGGCGGCGCAGGTTCGAGGCAAGTAAAGACCTTTCCATATTCTTGTGTAATTCGAGGTTCTTTATATTTTCATGGGTCGCAACAAATGGTTTTTGAAATTCCGTGTCAATCTTGAGAAGCCAGTTGAAGTAGTATGCATCATCAGTATTCTTACGGAACTCTCTCACCTGCCTTATCCCAGCCTGGACTTCACGAGCGACAGCCAAAGGATTGTCAATAATAATCTTGTAACGGGTCTGGGCTTCAGGGCCTAATGTATGACCGATGAACTGGTTGATCTGGTTGAAATAGCCTTTTGAGCTTTTGGGGCCGGTAAATATTAATGGGAAAGGGATATTTGCGTTGTCTGAGCACATGAGGATGCCGAGAAGGTAAAAGATTTCCTCTGCAGTCCCTGCACCTCCGGGAAAGACCACCACGGCATGAGCTATCCGCACGAAGCTCTCCAGGCGCTTCTCGATGTCCGGGAGGATTACAAGATCGTTCACAATAGGGTTGGGAGGCTCAGCAGCTATTATCCCTGGCTCAGAGACGCCGAGGTAATGACCGTCGTTAATCCGCTGCTTTGCATGTCCGACTGCGGCACCCTTCATGGGACCCTTCATGGCACCATGGCCACACCCAGTACAAACGTCAAGGCCACGCAAGCCCAACTGGTACCCAACCAATTTGCTGTAGTCATACTCCAACTGTGAAATTGAATGTCCGCCCCAGCATACAACCAAACGGGGATTTCGTGTTGGGCGAAGGATATTGGCGTTGCGCAGGATATGGAATACTGCATTGGTGATACCGGCTGAAGATTCTAAATTTAATTTCGGGTTACAGCCTATTTCATCGTTGGTGTATATAACGTCTCGGAGGACTGCAAAAAGGTGCTCGTTTATCCCCCTTATTATCCTTCCATCCACAAAGGCTGTGGCCGGTGCATTCTTGACTTCCAATTTTATGCCACGCTCTTCCTGAATAATGCGGATATCAAATGATCTATAGCGTTCCAGAAGTTCTTTGCCATCATCGAGGTAATTACCGGAATTAAGCACTGCAAGCGAGCAATTTCTAAACAGCCGGTACAACCCACCGTGACTGGTGTCGAGCAGCCTATTTACCTCGACCTTTGATAAAACATTCAAACGGCCTTCCGGTGATATTCGCGCATCCACTGTGTCGTATTTCATAAGCATCTCATTTCGTAAGACAGGGTAAGTCTATACCATTTCATTATAATATATTATCGAAAACTAATCTGGATACAATAAAGTATTGTTGCATACGAATCTTACTTCTGATAATTCACACATAGCCAGCACCAGGCTACAATGCTCCCATTCTATCGCAACTTCAGTTAAGGATTATTTCAACAGTTCCCTACAGATTGAGGACAAGGAGCGGTGTTGTCAATGCATTTAATGAAAAAACATAAAGAATCTTCCACTTACATATTTTTCAGTTGTTGTGTGTGAATCTTTCAGATGATAACTCCTTAATCATAGCATTATCTTTCATTTTGTCAGCAAGACTGGGCATTTTGCTCCTTTCAGGACATTCCGGGCCACACTTCCGATGAGATATTTTGCAATACCAGATCTGCCGAGAGACGCAATTACTATGAGATCTATCCCTTTGTTTTTTTCTTCTTGAAGGATAGCTTCAGAGATATTGCCGATCTGAACATCGCTTTCGATCTCAAGTTCTTTTGATTGAGGAAATTTATCTATCTGTTCCTTCATTTTTTTCTTTGCCTCGTCGATCATCTTCCCTTCAATCTCTTTCACATATGATGGATAGGTTATTCCATAATCATCAATAGTGTCAGTTATTTTTTCATGGACCACATGGATCACATAAACCTTGGCATTATACTGTTTTGCAATATCAAAGGCCTGACGGAGAGCTTTATCAGAGTAAGTGGAAAAATCCGTTGGTACTAAAATTTTGGTTGGCATTAACATTTAACATCATCTCCTTTGAATATATATCTAACCTATAAGTATAGCAGATTGCCTCAAATTTGTGAGGCACATTGTTTTTTGTCAGTATGGTTGAATCCCTTAGTCTCTTCGCTTGCTTTCCACCCTGTGTTGTTGTTGTTGTTGTTGGTATTGTTCATATTGTCTTTTGAAAATGCCCAGTATTGTCAACCCGTAACGGTCGCAAACATTATAGATTCAATGGGCAAAAATGTTCAAGTCTACCAATTAAGCGCATGGAATTGGCTGCATAGGTTCCAACACATGTGTTAATGTCACTAGTGGCTCGAAGAAGCAAACAACATATAGGGAACCCTTCTTTCAAACGTGGGTGAGTGCATTTTTCATTCATATACCGTATGTATATTTTAGTACCGCGGTCTTGACTGGAAGAAACTAATGCTCTGTATTTTATGATGCAAGGGAATGTTGAAAAGAAACTGCATTCAAGATGGCCTTTATTGAACTGACTATATAGCTCGTGTCATCCGATTCCTATAATAACGAAGGGGGATCACGATCACCCAGAAAGGAATGGTATACATGGCAGCGACCAGCGGCTCCACAGGACCAAAAAATTCAGAGGAAAAAACAATTATGAGTACATTATTGAGATTACCGAGCATGACTGCGCCTGCTAGTTTATCCTCCAACGACGATTTACGGAAAAATACTATGCCAATTGCACAGTAGATTGCTGCCAGGACAAAGACTACAATGGCAGACATTAAAATTACCCATGGTTCGTTTTTAAAAAAAGATGCGTAACGGTAAAAAACCCCAAGATTGATCACAGCAAACAGCACAAGAGAGGCAGGGAACCTGATTTTAAGAATCGGTTTCACAAGTCTTGGCAGGAGGTGGCGAATGATTTCAACAACTATAATGGGAACAAAAATAACCGTAGCTAACATCTGCAGCATGGACATAAAGGAGATGGTCACATCCTTAGAAGCTATTATTTTAACAACGGCTGGCAGAGTGAAAGGAGCAGCCACAGATGTAATTACCACTATAACCAGAACCAGAGCACTGTTGCCATGTACCATGTTTGAAATCATTGGAGCAACGACACCTACTGAAACTCCAGTCAGAAGCAGGGCAGAAAGGGCATAACTGGGTGCGATGAAATAGAAGGCAAAATAAAAAACAACAGGCAGAACAACCAGCTTTGTTATTGAAAACACAGTAATTTCAGTGCTGTGACTCTTAAGTGTGGTCCATATTGAAGCAATGTCGATGGAAAGGTAACTGAGAAAGAAAATGATCATCAGACAGTAGTAGGGTAGCATCCTGAATCTGAAACCGAAGTCTGGAAAAATAACAGCTAAGGCCATGGAAGAGATGACCACAAAAACCAGTAAAATATCATTGAAATGAATCGATGCAGGCATGGTATGGGATATCAAATGATGTTATTCTTATCAACATCTTTCTTATTTGTATGTTGATAAATCAAGACTGATTTTTAGATTATACTCATTTGCCAACAATGGAAGTGTTTGTTATTCGTTGAGAGGGTATGTTGCCGTGGTCATCTCGCTTTCTAATAATGATTTTTCCAAAGGGTCTGCGTTGGACAATGGTTGCCATTCTAACCTTGGTGAGTTCAAGAATGCTTAAAACGGTAGCGATTTTTTCTGGTTGTTCAATCGTTTCATCGAAATTCCAAACATAAATTCCTGAAGTTTCAAGGATTGCCTTCAACATATTAAGTTTTTCTTCAATTGTTGGTCGTATCTCTTTGATTTCAATGTATTTTTCCTCTTTACTCTTCATTATTTCAAGGAATATGCTGCACAAGGCCAGGAGGTCAAAATCTGTTTCCGCCTCCACAACAGTTTTTCCTCTCGTGAAGATATCCCTATCCAGCATGGGAAGACCATCAATGGAATCAACCATTACCCGGAGTCTTTCATACTCAAGAATTCTGTCAATAAGTTCATCCCGGGGATCTTCTTCCTCTTTGTCCTCTCCATTTGTGGGAAGAAGCATCCTCGATTTGATGTAAATAAGAAGGGAGGCTATTTCAATGAAATCTTCAGCTATTTTGAGGTTCATTTCAGTGACAAGGTCAACATACTGGAGAAACCGTTCTGTGATGGTTGATAGGGGGATGTCCCAGATACTTACCTTATTTTTTTTAATCAGGGTTATGAGGACTGCCAGTGGTCCTTCATAACACTCCATCTTGATTTCAAGGCTGGGGAATATAAGGTTCATACAGTAATATTGTGATCTATAATATACTTTTTTACGAAGGTTTCTTCATCATCTTTTGTTTTCAGGTTTAGATCTATCTTTGCATCCTTTAAAGTTTCCAAGATTTCCCTATAAATGGGACCCTCTTTGATACCTAATCTCTTAAGGTCTTCGCCAGTGAAAGTTGGCCTTAAAACATCTTTATATGTCACATAATTTGAGATTGATTTTTTTATCTCCTCTGACTTTGTTTTTGCCATAATGAAAAGCATGGTTTCTTGAGAAAGCATTTCAAGCACCTTGTGAATCTCACTCTTTTTTCCCGTATAGATGGCAAGTGGCAACTTTGCCATAGCATCCCGATATCGTTTAGTGTTTTCTACAGTTCTTCTTCTGAATGATTCTGTCATCTCTGTCCTTTCACAGAAATCATCAACTTGTTCAGGGCTCATCCGGTCAAGAAGACCAAGGACAAAGAGGGCTTGAGTGTCACAGGGTTTACCTTTATAAAGAAGTTCGTACCACTGGCGAACGGCATGCATCTGTTGAAATAATCTCTCTTTTTCCCTATCAAATTTGAGGTCAGGTGAGATGAATTTAAGAAGATTGAGTTCTTGCAGCCGTTTCAGGATTTTTTCAGGGGCCTCTTCCAACATCATGAGGGAGAGTTCGGTCCATATTCGTTTGCCTTTCAGCTTGGAGAGGAAATCCATTTTTATTGCATTTCTGATCAGGCTAAGGGTGTGCTTGCCAATCTGAAAGCCAAACCGGTGCTCAAATCTGATTGCCCTGAAAACCCTGGTGGGATCCTCAACAAAGCTCAGGCTATGAAGTACTCTTATGGCCTTTTCCTTGATGTCCCTCTGGGCACCAAAAAAATCAATAAGAAGGCCGAAGGTGTTTTTGTTCAAAGATATGGCGAGTGTATTGATCGTAAAATCGCGCCTGTGAAGATCGAGCTTAAGGGAACTATGCTCGACAACAGGAAGTGCGGCAGGCGCCCTGTAATATTCGAGTCGGGCCGTAGCAATGTCTATTTTGAAGCCATCAGAGTAAGTGACTTTTGCTGTTGAGAACTCCTTGTGTGGTTTCACTTTGATGTCGAAATGCTTAGCCATCTCCTCAGCAAACACGAGCCCGTCGCCCTCAATGACTATATCTATATCGTATGTCTCAATCCGGAGGAGAAGGTCTCTCACGAAACCGCCAACCAAAAAGGCATGATACCCGAGAGAATCTGCAAGGTTTCCTATTTCCCTCAGCCTTTTTAATGTTCTTTTGTCAAGACGTTCTTCCATGAGTTTCCGAACGTTTTTCCTTTTCTGATAGGTTTCTTGGAATTCCATCTTTCCGCGAACACTTTTGGATATCTCCTCTTCAAGCACTCTCAGAAGGTCAGTCCTGGTAATTGCACCGACCAGCTTTCCATCTTTTGTCACCGGCAGGAACCTTTGGTTTCCTCCAATTATAATCTCCTTCGCCCTTTCGATGGAGTCATCCGATTTGACTGTGGAGGCATCAGTAGACATATACTCCTGGACAGGTAGATTTTCAAGTTTATGAAAGGCTGCCTTTTCCACAATTTGACGGGAAATTATCCCAACAATCCGGTCTTCATTCAGGACGGGCAGGGCATTGATGTTATATTTCACCATGATGCTCTTTGCTTCGCTGATGGGACAACGTGCATCAATTGACTTGACAGGAAAGAACATAATGTCTTTGGCTTTCCAGAGGGGCTTCACATTGTGTCTGAGATATTTGAGGAGTTTTTCCTGTGCCTCAATGATGGTCATGTCTTTGATGGTCGATGACCCTGCCTCTTTGTGGCCACCGCCTCCAAGTAGAGAAAGGATATGACCCACATCCACCTCAGGGATCCTGCTTCGCGCTATGATATAGATCCTGTCCTCCATCCTGAAAAGTGCGAAAACAACATTGATATTCTCCATGTCCCGGAACTTGTGGACCACAACAGCGAGGTCTCCAACGTACTTTTCTGTAGAGCCTTCTGTAATGACAATATCGACGCCGTTAATACTGTATACAGTTGCATTACTGATGAGATCATTGAGCATGAAAACCTGCTCAGGTGTTAGTTCTTTTACAAGCATATCTGCCACAAGATTCACATTTGCCCCTTTGGACAATAGGAAAGAGGCTGCATCGAAATCCTGGGTTGTTGTGGAAGGGTACTGAAAGCTTCCTGTTTCTTCATAGAGGCCGAGCATCATGATGGTCGCTTCTTCTGGGGATATGGGTATACCTCTATCCTTCAGGATATGGATGATAATTGTCGCAGTTGCACCAGTGTTTTTTATAATCTCCAGATCCCCCTTTATGTCATCACTTGAAGGGGGATGGTGATCATAAATGTGAATTTTTACGCTATCCTTATCAACAACCTTTGCGAGGTCCCCAATCCTTGATTTCTGACGTGTATCCACAAGAATGAGGGTATCAACCTCATCATAATTGATATTTTTTATCTTTGCTATGTCGTATACATAAAGGGTGGAATGAATCAGAAAATCTCTGAGGGTTTTTTCCTGTGAACCGGGAAAGACAAGAAGGGCATCAGGGTACAGTTTTTTTGCAGCCACCATTGAGGAGAGCGAATCAAAATCAGCATTGTGATGGCTTGTTATGACTTTCATCAGCCTCTGGGATGATGTTTTTTGTGAATTTCTCTTAACCTCTTGCTGTCCACGTGGGTATATATCTGGGTAGTAGAAATGTCTTCATGGCCAAGCAATATCTGTACTGATCGCAGATCAGCACCCCCCTCAAGGAGATGGGTTGCAAAGGTATGCCTCATAGTATGTGGTGACACATTGTCTCTTGCCATTTTTGTAGCATACTTCCTGATAATCTTCCATATGGCTTGTCTGGTAAGCATGCCACCCCGTTTGTTTGGTAGAAGATAAGCCCCCTGGGGTTTTTCTTCTTCAAGATAGGCCTTTATCGTATTTTTGGAGTAGATATTAAGGGGGACCACTCTTTCCTTGGACCTCTTGCCCGAGGCTATGACAAACCCCCCATCGAGGTTGATGTCACTTTTTTTCAATTTGATCAGTTCAGAGACTCTCAAACCGGTTGCATAAAGAAGTTCAAGGATCATGCGGTCTCTTAGTGAGGTTTTTGACCCATTGGGAAGCTGGAGAAGCTCTAATACTTCTTGTTCACTCAAAACCTCAGGAACAGGGGGAGAATATTTTGGTATTTCGATATCTTCGAGAGGGTTATGGGTAATAATCCCATCTGCAAGGAGAAAATTGAATAAACCTCTTAATGCAGAAATTGCACGAACAATGGTCCTTGTCTTCTTTCCAAGCTCCCTCATGTGGGCTATGTAAATTTCAATGAAGGATCTTTCAGTCCTTTCAGAGAGGGAAAGGCCTTTCTCTTCAAGAAATCTAATAAAGCTGATTATATCTCTGTTATAGGCATCAACAGTGTGGGGTGATGCGCCTCTTTCTGCAGTGAGGTAAGTGATGAAGTTGTCGAGGGCATAGTAAAGGTTCATGCCAGGTACCATACCACAAAATACAGGATGGGAATGTGAGTTTGGAGTTTTGTTTGAAATATCCTGACATTTAAAGGGGTGAAACGAAAACAGGATTGGCTGAATCGTGCTGAACACAGAAACCTGAGCTTTGAACCATTAACTCTCATCATTTCCCTGTTGACCCAAAACCACCATGACCCCTTTTTGTGTCAGGGAGTTCCTCCGTTACTCTCCAGTCGATGGTCACAATGGTCTTGAAGATAATCTGTGCCACCCTGTCACCGTTGTTGACGGTGAAAGGTTGATCACCAAGATTGATGAGCAATACATTGACTTCTCCACGATAATCAGAGTCAATAGTGCCGGGAGTATTAAGCACAGTGACGCCGTATTTATGGGCGATACCACTTCGTGGCCGTATCTCTGCCTCAAAACCTTCGGGAATAGCGATGTAAATTCCTGTCGGAATCAGTGCCCGTGCGAATGGTGCAAGTACCACAGGTTTATCGAGAAAGGCCGCAAGGTCAAGCCCTGAAGATGCCTCAGTGCCATAAGAAGGAAGGATAGCACCATCCTTCTTTTTGATAACAACCTCTAACCTTTCCATAGCACTTCTATCCGCTCCCTGTTGACATTACCAAGTATGGTCAGGGATATGTTTTCAGGGTTTTTGAAGATTGAATTACCGATTTGATCAACTTCATACTTGGTGATTTTGTCTATTTCTCGCAGGGTGTCTTTCAAAGGTATGTAATTGCCAAAATAGATCTCGTTTTTTGCAAGTCTGCCCATACGTGTTTCAGAGCCTTCAAGGGAGATAAAAAGGTTGCCCTTCAGGTGTTCCTTTGAAAAAGACAGTTCAGCATCGGTAATCCCCGTATCTCTGATTCTGATCATTTCCTGTTTTATCAGGGTGAGGACTTCTTCAACAGATTCATGGGATGTTGATGTTGAAATTCCGAAGGTTCCTGCATCGTGGTAGCAATTCACATAAGAGTAAATATTATAAACAAGGCCTCTTTTTTCACGAACCTCCTGGAAAAGGTGGGAACTCATGCTTCCCCCCATAATGGCATTCAGAAGATAGAGTCTATAGCGCCTGTTATCAACCTGACTTACTCCATCTGTGCCAATGCACAGATACACGTGCTCAAGATCCTTCTCATAAATATGGAAACCTGCACAAGGGCTTGGTACTGCCATTGTTTCTGGCGTTGGTCCATGGCTTTGATTGCAATTAAAGAATTTTGAAACCTTCTGAACAAAGACATCATGATCAATTCTGCCCGAAGCAGTAATTACCAGGTTGTACAGGGCATAATGTCGGTGAAAATGGTCACGTAGCTCATGGCGGGTGAATTTCTCCACATTCTCCTGTTTTCCCAGGATGGGAAGACCGAGCGAGTGGCCTTTAAAATATGAGGCATTAAACATCTCGTAAATATACTCTTCAGGGCTGTCCTCAATCATTTTTATTTCCTGGGCGATAACATACTTTTCCTTTTCAAGGTCGTCTTCCTGGAACAGGGGATTCTTATACATATCAGAGAGAATATCCAGGGCTATATCAGTGTCTTTTCTTAACACGCGGGCATAGAGACAGGTATATTCCTTACCGGTAAAGGCATTGATGGCTCCACCCACAGCATCGATTTCCTTGGCAATGTCGTAGGCCGACCGTTTCAGGGTACCTTTAAAGAGCATGTGCTCGATAAAATGAGAAATACCGTTGTTTGCTTCGTTCTCAAATCTCCCCCCTGTTTTCCACCACATACCCAGTGATACTGTAGAAAAATAAGGGATTGATTCAGTAACTACTGTAAGGCCGTTTTCAAGAATTGTTTTCCTGTACATTTATAGATATTTGGAATTATTCCTGTGCTTTCTGTTCCTTTAGGGCTGCCTTCCTTGAAAGTTTAATCCTTCCATTGGTAGGGTCAATCTCTATGACCTTGACAGTTATCTCTTCCCGCTCTTTCACTACATCAGTGGCCTTTTTGACATAACCCTCAGCGAGCTGGCTTACATGGACGTATCCCTCAACCCCTGGAAGTATCTCCACGATTACTCCTGAATCGATAATCTTCTTTATCTTACCTGTATAAATCTCACCAAGTTCTGCTTCCTTGGTCAATTTCTTGATAATATCAATAGCCTGGTTTGCAGACCCTTCATCAATAGAGGCTATTTTTACCATACCGTCATCCTCTATATCGATCTTTACCCCGGTTTGCTCCACAATACCTCTGATAATCTTTCCACCCGGACCAATCACATCTCGAATCTTGTCAGGTTTAATTCGAATGGTGAAAATTCTTGGTGCATAGGGAGACATTGTTTCACGCGGTTTTTCAAGGGTTTGTGCCATTGCATCCAGGATCGTTCTAATTCCCTTCTGACCCTGGACAACCGCTTTCTGCATAGTCTCTTTAGAAATGCCCTTGATCTTGATATCCATCTGAATTGCGGTGATAGCGTCCCTTGTTCCAGCAATTTTGAAATCCATATCTCCCAGATGGTCTTCATCGCCGAGGATATCAGAAAGGATGATTTCGTTATCACCTTCCTTGACAAGACCCATGGCAATTCCGGCTACAGGCTCTTTAATGGGGACTCCGGCATCCATTAGGGAAAGGCAACCGCTGCACACAGTGGCCATCGATGATGAACCGTTCGATTCCAGAATTTCAGAAACTATTCGGATTGTATAAGGAAAGTCTTCCTTTGGAGGAAGAATGGGGGTGAGGGCGCGTTCCGCAAGGTTGCCATGTCCTATCTCGCGCCGTGTCGGTCCCCTCAGCATCGCTACCTCGCCTACAGAGAAAGGTGTAAAGTTATAATGAAGCATAAAGGTTTTGAAGGTTTCTCCCTCCATAAGCGATTCTACCTTTTGCTCATCTTCAGATGTTCCGAAGGTAGTAAGTGCAAGAGCCTGGGTCTCTCCTCTTGTAAACAATGCAGAGCCGTGTGTTCTGGGTAAGATACCAGCCTGGCATGATAGAGGACGTATGTCTTCCCATGTTCTCCCATCAATCCTCCTTGATGTGGCAAAGAGCTGTTTCCTCAAAATGTCACGAGTAATTTCCTCAAAGGCCGTTTTCATGAGGGCTTCTTCGATGTCCGGGTATACGCTGATCAATCCATCAAAAACATCGTTCTGTTTCTTTGATCTTTCCTGTTTTCCGGAAGCAGAGAAAGCCTTGAGGATATCCTCTTCCGCCTTTCCTTTTAACTCCTGTACAAGAGCATCGAGCCTGCTATCAACAATAACTTCCCATTTTTGTCTGCCCACTTTTTCTTTAAGTTGTTCCTGTATTTCTATTAAAGGAATAAGTTTCTGATGGCCGAAATGTATTGCCTCGATAAGGTCTTCACAGTTTACAAATTTTGCTTGCCCTTCAACCATGATAATAGCTTCCTTGTTTCCTGTCACGACTACGTCCAGTTCGCTTTCTTCAAGGTCAAGGGGGGTAGGGTTGATAACAAAAGAACCATTTTTACGTCCCACTTTAACGCCGGCGAGGGGTCCGTCAAAGGGAATTTCAGAAATGGTGAGTGCACAAGAAGCGCCAAGGATTCCCATAATAGCCGGGTCATTTTCCTGATCTGCTGAGAGAACAGTGGCAATAACCTGAACCTCGTTGGTAAATCCTTTGGGAAAAAGCGGTCTCAGAGGTCTGTCAATAAGACGTGACATCAATATTTCCCTTTCTGACGGCCTTCCTTCGCGCTTGAAGAAACCCCCGGGAAATTTGCCTGCTGCATATGACATTTCGTGGTAATTTACAGTTAACGGTAGAAAATCTTTTGCTGATGCCCTTTTGTCGACAACTACTGTCACAAGTACGACAGCGTCGCCATATCGCACAACAACGCTGCCATCAGCCTGTTTTGCAAGGGCACCAGTACTGATTGTTAATTGTCTGCCGGCGTAGTCAATGGTAATCTGTTCTTCCATGGAGTTTCCTTCCTGATATTATATGTTTTTATTTCCTGAGCCCGAGTCTCTCAATAATCTTTTTATATCTGTCGACGTTCTTTTCCTTCAAATAGGTAAGTAATCTTCTCCTGCTGCCTACCAGCACGAGTAAACCCCTTCGTGAATTATGGTCCTTCCCGAATTTTTTGAAGTGCTCGGTGAGAGATTTTATTCTTTCTGTAAGGAGCGCTATCTGTACCTCAGGAGAGCCGGTATCTTTTTCATGGATGCGATATCCATCGATGATATTTTTTTTCTGTGTCGGTGTTAATGCCATTAATTCCTCCTTAAATATTGATTAACCTTTTAATTTTTATCGTTTTTGAAAATGTATCAGCCATACCGATGCCGATGAGATTCCCTTTCTTGTTTAGCAGCTTTGTATATTCTCCGTTCTGCCATTCTTTTGTATCGCCGGATAGCGGTATGGGCATACCGTGTTTCAGAAATTTCTCAAGGGCTGTTTCGACTACAGTCTCCCTGAGTGTCTTTAGAATTGCTTCGAGTGACATAGCATAGTGTAACACGTCTTCTTCTATTTTGAAATGTTCAATATTTACTGCCATATCCTCAGTAAACTCACCATGCTTGGTTCTCTTCAGTGAATACAATGTAGACCCGCAACCGAGGTTTGCTCCAAATTCCTGGGATAGAGCCCTAATGTAAGTGCCCTTTGAACAGGTGACTTCCACATCCAGGTACGGGTGATTGTAATCGAGAAACTTGATGCTGAAAATCTCAACCTCCTTCAAGTGAGGCTCCACTGCAATACCTTTTCTTGCAAGTTTATATAATGGCTTGCGATTGACTTTTTTTGACGAGTACGCAGGGATTTGTTGCACGATTTTACCTTTAAACTTGTTCAATTCTCTCGCAAGGATGTCTCTTTTAAACTCCTTTACATCAACACTGCTCAAAACCTTGCCCTCAATGTCGAGAGTGTCAGTGGTAACACCGAGCAGAAACGTGGCTCTATAGGTCTTCTCGCTGTTTTCAAGAAAGGGTATCAACTTCACACCATTATTGAATGCAACAGGCAGGATACCAGTTGCATTCCTGTCCAGGGTGCCTATATAGCCTATCTTGTTGAATGGATGGAGCTTCTTTAATCTCCGTATAACATCATAGGATGTCATGCCCGTATTCTTATCTATCACTAGAAAACCATTCACGGTTTTGTAAGTGCCTCCTTTAGCCTGTCTTTTATCTGGATAATGCTTCCGTTTATTGTGCAACCTGCAGCGTTCCGGTGGCCACCTCCCCCAAAGTGATTGCAAATCAGGGCTACGTCTGTATCGCCTTTCGACCTCATACTTATCTTGTATTGATTATCAGATAGTTCTTTCATAAGAATCGCAACATTGACCCCGCGAATCTCTTTGATAAATTCCACAAAACCCTCGGTGTATTCTTTGGCAGTATTTGTTTTGTGGAACATCTCCTTAGTTACCACAGCTAGGGCTATGGTGTCGTTTTCGTAGGTTTCGAGCGATGAAAGAACCTCTCCGAGGAGGACGAATCGTTCCTTGGGGTGGTTTTCATAAACCATCTGAGCTACATGAGCGGGAGAGACACCGAATTTTGTCATCTTTTCACAAATGAGAAATGCCTCAGAATTCGTATTGGGATATCTAAAAGAACCGGTGTCAGTGAAGATTGCGGTATAGAGATTTACCGCAATGTTATAGGAAATTGGGATCATCAATGCATCATATATATTATAGAGGATCTCTCCTGTAGATGATGAGTTTTGATTGATAATATTTATGATACCGAACTTCTCGCTTGTGGCATGGTGATCAATATTTATAATCGGTCCTTGCGATTTCAATCTCTCATGGCCATTGCCAACTCTAAAAAAATTTCCGCAATCAAGGATGAAAATACCATCATATGTCCCATCCGGGGGTTCATTATAAAACAGTTGTGTTGGTTTGGGGAGGAATTCATACATATACGGCACTCTGTCTCGCATATAAACAAAAGGATTTTTTTGAAGCCCATCAAGGGCCCAATAAAGAGAAAAACAGGAACCAATTGCATCTCCATCTGGGTCAATGTGCGTGGTAATGAGAAATTTGTTGCCTCCATCGATTATCTGTTTAATCTTCCTGAACATAAACTTCCTTCCTGAGTATCTCTTCTATGCGTGCCGCTTTTTCAAAGGTGTTGTCAATGAGAAATGTTAGATCGGGCATGTACTTCAGTTGAATCCTCTTTCCGAGGCGGAATTTAATGTAACCCTTTGATCTCTGAAGCGCTTCAATAGTCTTCTTCTTGTCTTCATCTTCGCCATATACCGAACAATACACCTTTGCGATCTTCAAATCATTTGACATCTTTACTTCCAGTATCGTTACAAATCCAACACGGGGGTCTTTTATCTCCCGTTGAATGATGAAGGATATTTCTTCACGTAATTGATCCTGGAGACGCAGCTTTCTATATCTCATTACCCATCACGATAATTTCTGTCTTGGTGTCGATTATTGTGCCAATGTAAAGGGATTCTACATATTCGTGAACATTGTCAATCATTCTGTAAACGTGGTCACGTTTTACTCCTACCACAGAAAATCCTATTTGAGCCCTTTGCCAGAGGTTATTCTGATTTATCTCCATAATCGAAATACTGAATTTTGTCCGTGTCTTTTCGACAATTTTTTTCAGTGCCTGCCTTTTATCTTTTAAGGATTGGTTTTCAGGAAAGAATATTTCTATGGTAGAAATACCGACGATCATCTGTTTCAACCATCAAGAGTCTGCCTTTCTTTTTCCTGAACAAAAAACTCAAGGCTATCGCCTTCTTGCAAATCATTAAATCCTTCAAGTGATATACCACACTCATAACCTGCCTGAACCTCTTTTACATCATCTTTAAACCTCTTGAGAGAGGAAATCTTGCCTGTAAAGAGATGGTTGCTGTTCCTCATAACGCGGGCCATTGCATTTCGTGTTACCTTTCCTTCCAAGATATATGAACCCGCTACAGTACCTATTTTCGATACTGCGAAAACTTTTCTCACCTCTGCTTTTCCAATGTCCGTTTCAACGAGTTTAGGTTCAAGAAGGCCTTCCATAGCCTTCTTGACATCATCAATCATATCATAGATGATCGAATACGTTCTTATTTCAATCTTTTCCTGCTCGGCAAGAGCCTGGGCTTTTCCAATGGGCTTCACGTTAAAACCAATTATGATTGCACCTGAGGCCATGGCAAGGTTTACATCTGTCTCGGTTATTGCTCCTGCACCACCATGAATTATCTGAATTTCAACGAGATCATTTGACAATTTTTTGAGGGCCTCTGTTATGGCATCTATTGTTCCTCTCACATCTGCTTTTATAATAACGCCAAGCTGTATTTTTTCTGACTTACCCATCTTAGAATAGAGTTCTTCAAGGGTAGTCCTTGAACTCTTTGCAGTCTCCCTCTCTCGAAGCTTTTCCTGCCGATAGCGGGACAGTTCTTTTGCATACCGTTCTTCAGTGGTGGCTATAAACCGGTCACCACCATGGGGCACGTCCTGAAATCCGACAACAAGAACCGGTGTCGAGGGAGGTGCCTTTTGGATTCTTTTACCTTTATCATCTATCATTGCGCGAACCCTGCCGAACATTGTGCCGGCAATAAAGGGATCCTGTATTTTCAATGTGCCTTCCTGGATGATGACCGTACCCACGGGACCCTGGCCCTTGTCCAACTCTGACTCAATGATGATACCACTTGCACGCATATCAGGATTGGCCTTTAATTCGAGCATTTCTGCCTGCAGTATGATTAGTTCCAGCAGCTCCGTAATGCCTATTTTCTTTTTTGCCGATATTTTTGCCAACAATGTGGTGCCGCCCCACTCCTCTGGGACCAGCCCCTGTTCGGCAAGCTCCTTCAAAACTTTGTCGATATTCGCATTCTGTCTGTCAATTTTGTTGACAGCTACAATAATTGGAACATTTGCCGCCTTTGCATGGTTGATGGCTTCAATTGTCTGAGGCATAACTCCGTCGTCTGCCGCTACAACGAGGACAACGATGTCTGTAACACGTGCACCCCGTGCTCTCATTGCTGTGAAGGCCTCATGGCCAGGGGTGTCCACAAATACGATTTCCTTTCCATTTACGTCGACCACATAGGCCCCTATATGCTGGGTAATGCCGCCTGCTTCTCGTTCGGCAATATTTGAATGCCTGATGGTATCAAGAAGTAAGGTTTTACCGTGGTCTACGTGGCCCATGATAGTGACAACAGGTGGCCTTGGATGGAGATTCTTTTCATTTTCCTTGCCCTCTTCTTCGCGGGCAAAAAATTCCTCTTCAATGGAGATGATCTTTTCAATCTCAAAACCGAGTTCTGTTCCTACGAGATAAGCAGTATCAAAATCAATGTCTTGATTGACTGTTGCAATTATGCCAAGGGGGAGAAGTTTTTTGATTATATCCTGGGCTTTTACATTCATTCGTTTTGCGAGTTCACCAATCTGGATTTCTTCCCCAACTTTGACTATCTTCTTTGTAGGTTTAAGCTCAGCTACTTTTTCCTCTATTTTCTTCTCTTCAGGTTTTTCCTTCCTGTCTTTCCTGCCAGGTATAGGACGGGCTTTCTGCCTTCTAAAGGTATAGAGATCTTCCTCTTTGATGACGACTTTTCTCTTGAGGATTCCTTTTTTCTTAAGCTTAGTCTCCTCTGCATCCTGTTCTTCTATCTTTTTAAGAAGTCTTTCAGTTTTCCTCTTTTTCTTTTCCTCTATTCCCTCATCAGGTTCGGACTCAACAAGGGTAAAATCTTTTTCGAGATCCTGTTTATAAGCCTCTTCAAGTACCTTTGTTATCTCTTTCTTTTTCTCTTCGCCGATGATCTCGATGTCGCCCTTTAAAGCCTCTTCGTTTTGTTCTTCGTCCTCATCACGTTCAGTCAATACAGGGGCAACATGTTCTTCTTTTTTTTCAATTTTTTCTATCTTGATGATTTCAGGTTGATCCTGAGGTTGAACAATTTCCTTCTTTTCCTCAACCTTTTCAGCCTTTCTGGAAGCCCTCCTGACGACCGTTTCTTTCTTTTCGGGCTTTTTTTCCTCTGGCTTTACTTCTTCTTCTACAACCTCTGCTTTCTCTTTTTGGGGTTGCGGTGGCTTGACGCGCCTGCGTATTATCGTTGATGCTACCCGTTTTTCCACCATAGTTTCGCCGGAAGATGTCAATTTTTCGTCATCCTTTTTTGCAAGGGTAGGTTCTTCTTTTGCTTTATCTTTGATTTTTACACCGAGGCCTTTAAGCCTTGTAAGAATCTCATCATCACTTATTTTGTCGGTAAGTGTGGTGATTTTAACTTTTGCCATGTTCTGTCCTTCCTTGCGTTTAACAAAAAATTTAATTACTGTGTTGAAGCTTGATCGGTTGCTTCGTCATCTTTCAGCGCCGGAACAACGATGTTTTCCTTTTCGGTAACTGCTTCAGCCTCCTTTTCACGAGATTCTATATCCCTGATCAACCTTGCCTGTTCAATAATCCGAACACAGTCATCGATGGATATGCTCGTTATCTTGTTCATTTCTTCAGGTGTGAGCTTTGCAATATCGTGTGGTTCTCTCAAGTATTCATCATAGAGGATTCTGGCAAGAATCTCGCTTATCTTCAAATTTTCAATCAATTCGTCGATAACCTTCCTTGAAGTCAGCTCTAATTCAGACTCGCTGTTAATGTCTATCTTCCATCCAGTCAGCCGTGATGCGAGACGAACATTTTGCCCTTTCTTGCCTATAGCGAGAGAAAGTTGATCATCGTTGACTATGATTTCCATAGCGTGCTCTTCTTCATTTAAGTATACTTTTGATACCCTTGCCGGTGCGAGGGTATTGCACACAAATTTTGCAGGATCCTTGCTAAAAGGAATGATATCAATCTTTTCGCCCCTTAGTTCCTGGACAACGGTCTGCACCCTGGACCCTTTAACTCCCACACAGGCACCAATAGGATCTACATCTGGATCTTCACTGTAAACTGAAATTTTTGCACGTTCTCCAGGTTCGCGCGCAGCACCAATAATCTTAATGATACCTTCCTGAATTTCTGGCACTTCCTGTTCAAAGAGTTTAGCCAGAAAATTGGGATGTGTCCGGGACATATGAATGGTGCACCCCTTCTGAGTTTTCTCTATATCAAGGATGTAGGCCTTAACCCTGTCCCTCTGCCTGAATGCTTCACCTGGAATTATCTCTTTCATGGGGAGTATGGCCTCTGTTTTTCCAAGGTTAATTATGTAATGATTTTTTTCAATTCGCTGGACTACTCCTGTCGATATTTCACCTATTTTGTCTTTGTACTCATTGTAGATAACATCGCTTTCAGCGTTCCTAACTTTCTGGACTATGACCTGTTTCGCAGTTTGTGCTGCGATCCTGCCAAGAGAACTTGTATCCATTTTTATACCGATACTGTCACCTACCTGACATTCGGGGTCATGATTTTTGGCGTCCGTAAGAGAGATTTCCATATCATTCTCAGTGACTTCCTCCACCACTGTTTTAAACTGGAACACCTCTATTTCACCCAGTTCTTCGTTATAGCGGGCCTCTAAGTCGAGATGATTTCCAAACTTTTTCTTTGATGCAATCAGGATTGCTTCTTCAAGGGCTTCGATAAGTGTTTCTTTTGGGATGCCCTTTTCTTTTCCAACCTGCTCAATAATGTAGTTTAAGTCAAAATACATGATAACCTCTTAAAATTCAAACTCCAAATTTGCTTTTTTTATAGCATATATTGGGATGGTAAATACATTATTTGTTCCTTTTATTTCAATTGTATCCTCACTGGCATCCATGATTGTTCCGTGGAATTCATTTTTGTCGTCAATCTTTTCTCTTGTTACTATTTTGCAGAGTTTTCCCCTGTTTCTCTGGAAATCCTCCCATTTCTTCAATGGCCTTGTCAGTCCGGGGGAAGAAACCTCAAGACTGTAAGGGTGATCGATAATATCCTCAACGTCGAGGATCCTTCCAAACTCCCTGCTCACATTTTCACAGTCTGCAATCGTAACCCCCCCTTCTTTGTCAATATATAACCGCAGCAGCCATCTTTTTCCTGAGGGCTTAAATTCGATCTCAACAAGCTCTAAAGCATAATCCTGAAGAACAGGCAAGAGTATATCTTGAAGTTGCTCTATTATTTCCCGTTGGGGTATCATACGTCATGATAATAAAAAAGCGGGTCAAGCCCACCTCGTGGAATATGTTAACATAATATCGTTTGTATAGCAATAAATATTGACTTATTGGAGATGATAACCCATGGGTGACAGGCAACAAAACAAGAGACTTTGAGAAAGAAAAGAGATAATAGAGTATAAAAGGGGCGCAAGATGGAAGAAGAGAGCCAGATGAATAAATCTCAGTGAAGAATATTCTTGTCTGGAGATACAGTCATCATGTTTGGTATGCTTTTTGCTGGCTTTTGATAGGGTAGATTATTTTACCATGGAGGTTTGCTTCACACAATAGATGTTGACTTACCTGAGTAATGCACGGTAAATAAAGAAAATTTGGAGGTCATATGCGCATTTCTGTGATTGGGGTCGGTTATGTTGGCTTGGTATCAGGTTCCTGTTTTGCAGAGACAGGCAATGATGTCATGTGCATGGATGTGGACAGTGAAAAGATAAACAAGCTCAGGGAGGGGATAATCCCCATTTACGAGCCTCAACTGGAAGAGCTGGTAAAGAACAACATTAAGGAAGGAAGGCTTCGGTTCACCACAGATATAAAAGAGGCTGTTGATCATGGACTCATCCTCATTATTGCTGTAAATACGCCACAGGACCACGACGGGTCCGCTGACTTGAAATATGTGATGAAGGTTGCTCACGATATCGGGAAAGCAATGGAAAAGTACCGGATTGTGGTTGTCAAGTCAACCGTTCCTGTGGGAACCTGTGATATGGTCAAGGCTGCCATACAGGAGGAGCTTGAGAAGGCAGGCCGTAATGTATCTTTTGACATTGCCTCCAACCCTGAATTTCTTAAAGAAGGTGTTGCTGTTGATGACTGCATGAAGCCCGAGCGGGTGATCATCGGTGTCGAACATGACAGGGTGGAAGAAATCCTCAGGGAGCTCTACGCCCCTTTTACACGGACCGGTGCTCCCTTCATCGTCATGGACGTCAGGTCCAGTGAAATGACAAAATACGCAGCCAATTCCATGCTTGCGACGAGGATATCCTTCATGAACCAGATGGCAAATATCTGCGATAGGCTCGGTGCTGATATCATGATGGTCATGAGGGGTCTGGGGAGTGATTCACGGATTGGCCCAAAATTCCTCTTTCCCGGTGTCGGGTTCGGGGGATCCTGTTTCCCCAAGGATGTCCGTGCCCTCGTAAAGACCTCCCGAGATCTCGGCTATAACCCATCCATTCTTGAAAGTGTCATGGATGTAAATGAGAATCAGAAGGTATCCTTTACCGAGGCGGTGAAGGACTTCTATAAGAATGACATTAAGGGTAAGAAGTTTGCTGTCTGGGGATTAGCCTTCAAACCGAATACCGATGATATGAGAGAGGCTCCCTCCCAGTATATCGTGAAAACCCTCACCGGACAGGGGGCTCTGTGCCATGTATTTGACCCAAAGGCCATGGATTCGGCAAAACCGTTGTTCTCGGGCAATCAGAATGTACAATTCGGCAAGAACCAGTATGAGGTACTGGAAGGTGCTGACGGCCTTATACTCGTCACTGAGTGGTTGTCCTTCAGAGAACCTGATTTTGAGAGGATGAAAGGCCTGATGAAAGAGCCGGTCATTTTTGATGGGAGGAACCAGTACAACCCGAAAACAATGGCGCGGCACGGCTTCCGCTATATCTGCATCGGGAGGCCCCGTGTATAAATTCAGATCATATAAAACCCCTCAGAGGATACTTGTAACAGGAGGTGCCGGATTCATTGGCTCTCACCTCTGTGAGAGGCTCATATCAGATGGCCACGAAGTCTTGTGCCTTGACAATTTCTTTACGGGAACCAAGCAGAATATCCTCCACCTCCTCCCAAACCCCCGTTTCGAGCTTATCACCCACGATGTGACGCAGCCCATCCTGCTCGAGGTGGACTGGATCTTTAACCTTGCCTGTCCTGCAAGCCCCATCCACTATCAGTACAATCCCGTGAAGACAACAAAGGTGAATGTCTTGGGAGCCCTAAACATGCTCGGCCTTGCGAAGAGGGTTCGGGCACGGATTCTCCAGGCTTCCACCAGTGAAGTATACGGTGATCCAGAAGTACACCCGCAAAAGGAAGAGTACTGGGGGAGCGTAAATCCCATCGGCAAAAGAAGCTGCTACGACGAAGGCAAGAGGGTTGCAGAGACACTCTTCTTTGACTATCTCAGACAGAACAGCGTAGACATAAAGGTCATTCGGATTTTCAATACCTATGGCCCGAGGATGCGCCCAGACGACGGACGCGTAATAAGTAACTTTATTATACAGGCTCTTCACAACAAGCCCATCACTATCTATGGCGACGGATTGCAAACCAGGTCGTTCTGCTACATAGACGACCTGATTGAAGGTATGATCCGCATGATGGATTTCGAAACAGGCTCACATAAAAAAAGCAGGGACTACACCAAGCCCCACCTCTCAGGCATGCCAGGGCCAATCAACATCGGGAACCCTCACGAGGTCACCATCAAAGACATCGCTCAGAAGGTGGTAACGCTTTCACAGTCGAAGTCTGCCATAGTATATGAAGACCTTCCCGAGGATGATCCGAAAAGAAGATGCCCTGATATTGCAAAGGCAAAACAACTCCTCGATTGGACACCGAAGATAAGCCTTGATGAGGGACTTGAAATGACGATAGAATATTTCAGAAATAACAGATAGTGTAGATAAGATAGAGAAATAGAGAAGGTTTTTATATGAACCGGGACGAACAACTTGTGGCAGAGGGATGGGAAAGAAGGTTTATCGCATGCGAGCCAAGGCTGTCAGAAATGGTGGAAATGTATAAGGAAATAGGTTTTGAGGTCCATCTTGAGCCTCTCCCATCCAAAGATGAAATTGACCAGGCAAGCTGTGAGGAAAGTGGATGTACTGCCTGTTATGATGCTGACCCTGAACGGTATCGGATAATCTTCACCAGAAAAACATAAAATAATAAAAACTTTTTTTGGTAGGGCTTGTACATGTGCTATTTGAGGGAGAAGAGGCCCTACTTCCTGAGGCTGCTCGAAATATGTCAGCTCAAAGTGGTTGTCTGCCCAGATTGGGTAATGCGAGGGCTTGCCCAGAGGGAACATGACAGTAGTATGCTACCCCTGTTGTTCGATGATAATGATGTCGATGTCAGTTGGGATTGCTCATTGAGTTTATGCTGTCTCCCTATGGGTAGACTGCAATTGAAAGATTCTTCGTTGCCATTCTTGATCGACCATCAATTACAGTAACTGTGAAGGCAAATGTTCCAGGACTGGCAGGTCTTCCTGAAATGATTCCTCCAGAGGAGAGCGATAACCCGGGAGGGAGGTTGCTTCCCCCTGCAAGAGTCCACGAATAGGGTGCAGCCCCACCACTCGCACTCAAGGTGCTGCTTGGGTAAGGCTGGCCTACTGTACCATAGGTAAGAAATTCAGTTGTAATCCGTGGTTTGTCAGGGTTCACAGTAATTGCCAGGCTTTTTGAGGCTGTTCTTTGGGGGTTATCGCTATCTGTTACCTGAATGGTGAATTTGTAGCTTCCATCATTGATAGGAGTGCCGGCTATAACTCCTGTGCCTGGTATTAGGGTAAGACCGGGAGGTAAAGCACCGGATGTGATGGTCCATGTGTACGGAAGCGTGCCATCAGTAGCCTCAAGTGCAGAGGTTGGATATACGGTCTCTTCTGTAGCTGTTGGCAGGCTATCTGTAACAATACGGAGTACGTTACATGCTTTCTGGCGTAACGTGCCTATATCCATATAAAGAGCTACGTCATCATATCCGCCCACCCCCGGTATCTGTATGGAAAATGGTGAAGCAGTGCCTGTATTGTTTACACGGTTTTCTCCGGCACTGAAGACTAAAAATGCCACATTTGTTTTTCCCACTCCCTGGTCGTTGACAGTTACGTAGGTGCCAACAGATGTGCACAGGTTGTAACTGGGAGGTGTATCAGCATACGCTTTGTAATAAATAAGATTATTGAGGTATGCATCACTGGTTTTGATGCCGAGGTCAGACAATTGATTCGGTAATCTCTTATTGGCTATGGCGAAACCAAGGATTGATTCGAATGCGTTTTTGACAATCTCCCTTGTTTCTGTGAGCTTTGCCCTTTTTGTCAGGGGCCCTATGAGTGCTGCGCCAACAGACACAAGAAGCCCAATAATCACTAGAACTATGGCCATCTCGATGAGTGTTAAGCCCCGCTCCCCAAAATAGTTTTTCATGACAGTTGATAAGTGTATCATAAAAAACAGAAATTGCGACATAACAATAATCTTGACTCTTCCAAGAGGACTCGGTATAAGTTTGATTCAAACAGTTCTCAAAATAAACTTCCATTCCTGGTGAACACTGTTGAGTAAACAGATAGCTGTAAGTTTTGAAAGTGGGTATGCCAAAGTATCCTACGGTTCCCAAAGAAATGGAGCTTTGGTTATTACGCGAACCTTCACAGTGAAGGAAGATGAATTCGATGCCTTTTTAGCCCGTGAAAAGACCAAGGATTTCATTGTCCTTTTCAGCTTTCAGACCTTTTATCAGGATGTCCTTCTTTTGCCACGAGTTGAGATGAAATACGTTGACACCCTGATTGAGGCAGAGATTAAAAAAAATGCACCTGAACTCAAGAACTTTGTTTTCTTTTCCACAATCTTAAAAGAGAAGGTTCACGAAGGGAGACCTGTGAGGGAAACGTTTGTTTTTGCAGTGGATTCCACCGAAATAAACCCTATCCTTGAAAGGTTCAGTAGATTCGGAAAGAGGGTCAAGCGTCTGTATGCTGATGTTTTTGTTCTCTCCTGTCTTGTTGTTGGTCTGGATAATGTGAAGGATAAGACAGCCATGTTTATGATCGACAAAGGGGATTACAAAACTTTATTCCTTGTAAGGGAGGGAAAGCTCACTTTTGTGAGGAGTATTCAGTCGCGGGGAAGGGGTATAGACCGGTATGATGTAACCAATGTCAACATGACAGTCAACTATGCCCGCCAGACACTGCGTGAACACCCAGAAGAACTCATTATAGTAAACACTGCAAAAGATGAGGTTTCCACCGTAGAAGGATTAACACTCCCGACGACAATCTTCCGATATCCGCCAGGGGTTATGGCCACAGGGGGGGACATAACCGGGTTTGTAATACCTGTGGCTGGATTATTTCTGGTAAAAGGACATGTAAGGGAAAGCCTTCTTCCGAAACTGTATCAGCGTGCAGTATCACAGGAGCATTTTATGCGGTATGCCTCAGTAGCCTTCGTGATCGTTTCACTTTTATGTCTTGGCTACATTATCTCAGGATGGAACCAGGTGCGTCAAATACGTGGAATGATAGATCCTATCAAGGCAGAAATTGGCAGTAAAAGAAGGGTTTATGAAGAATTGGAATCACGAAACAAGGACCTTCAGGCAGTTCTTCCCTATATCAATTATTTGAATGCAGAGTCAGCAAAGCCGGATATTCAGAAGGCCCTTGCAACCCTTCAAATTTTGAATCGCGATAAAGTGAGAGTAGAAGAGATTGAAATCATAAATCCGGGCGAAGAACTGACAATCAGGGTCAAGGGTCATATTACAGCAAATACATACGGTGACCTTCAATCCTGTTTTCGAAAGTTGGCAGATGATATGAAGTCAGCCAAAAGTGGGCAAGTTCTGGTTGAGAAACTCGATTTAACCAGTAAGGATTTTAACATAGAGACGACATGGAAGCACTGAAGTTAACATTCCAACAGACTAAAAGAAGACTCTGGAAGTCCTTGCTCATTTACGGGCTGACAGGAATAATCATGTTGATGACCCTGGCAGGTGCTATCGCGATGAAAGAGTATGTTGATTCACTATACGCAACGCTTGATAAACTCCAGGAATTCAACATAAAGTATATAAAGGTTCGAACTGCTATCGATGATATTGAAAAGTCATTAGTAAGGGTAAAGGCAATGCTTCCTCATGATTCTTCGGGGTTATCAGATAAGGAGCATATGCTGATCGCCCTTGATGATTTGAAAGCAAAAGCTGGGTCCTCTGAAATAACGGTCGTGAACATAGAGGATAAGGGTGCTGACCTGCAGCTTTCTGTTGTAATTCGTTCTGTTCTGAAAGATTATACTTCTTTTGTCAATTTTGCCGGCTACCTTCAGTCTTTGAAGTTTCCTTTCTTTGGAATAACGGGAATAAGGATTCAAAGAAGCGATGACCAGGTTACAAGTGCTACTTTTTTTGAGCTCAAAGGAATCCTCAAATTTCCGAAAGCGACGTTCGATACCCAGGCAGAACCTACAAAAAAGATACCTGGTAAGTTATGACAGATAGACAATTTTTCATACTTGTTGCCTGCTCTGCAATCGCAATTGTTCTTGTTGTGATTGGTATGTCACATATTAATTTTGGCCTCCATCTTACGCCTGTTGAAAGGGGTATTTTGTTATTCAGGCAGGAGAAAATTGTGATGAAGGAACGCCATTTCACCGCGGTGCCAGCCCTTAAAAACCCCATGGACCAACATTTGTCAGAGAAAAAGAGCTATCCGTCAGTAAAACTTTCAGATATTGCCCCACGTGAACAGCAACACGTTTCCCTTGTTTTGATTCGTGGCGATAAGAGAATAGCCATCATTGATAATCTTGTTGTGAGAGAGGGTGATGGAATCAGCCAGGGCAGAGTTGCCCGTATTGAAAGAAATGGAGTGTTAATAAAAAACAGGGAGGGAGAGCAGTGGTTAAAGATACGGTAAGGTTGAAGCGGTTTTTGTATCACTCCGTGGTCATTTTTTTCTTCCTCCTGATGTCTGCCTGTTCCTCTTACACAGTCAAAAAGGCGATTGAAATACCGTCTGAAACAAAGCAGGTGAAGGCGGAACCTTCTAGGACGGTTGAGATGCGTGCCCCTGAATTCATTCCTGTGACCGAGGAAATCTCTCCTTTAAAAACGAGGATTGTAGATGTGGTTGCCCGAAACACCCCTTTGCAAGATGTGCTCCATGTGATAGCAGAGGCAACGAATCTGAATGTCGTTATGGAGAAAGGGGTGGTCCCGGAAACACCGGTAACTATATCTTTGAGAAATGTTTCTGCTGAAGATGCTTTGCACACCCTCCTTTCCTCTGCCGGTTATTTCTATATGATCAAAGATACTATGCTGTTTGTTAAGGCTTATGACACAAAGGTTTTTGAGATTGGAATCCCTCCCGTGGTACAGAGCTACAATGTTGAGGTCGGTGGGAATATCTTCGGAGGGGTAACGGGTAATATTGCTCCTGTATCTACTGGCGGTGGCGCCTCAGCAGCCACAACCGGAACAGCTTCCACAGAGATCAAGGGTACTATCTCACAGACTCTGAAAAGCGATGAAGCAACATTCAAATTCTGGGATTCAGTGGAACAATCAATTGCAAACCTTCTGGGTCAGGGTACTGCAGGCTCATCTGGTCCGCCTGGGAAAGGTCCCAGAACAGCAGATGAGCACTTCACAATAAACAGGCTTACGGGCACAATAATTGTAACAGCAACGAAGAATAATCTTGAAAAAATTGCACAATTCCTCAATAGAATCAGGAAGGTAATGACCAGGCAGGTTCTTATTGAGGCAAAGGTGATAGAAGTAACCCTGTCACAGGGGTACCAGTTTGGTATTGACTGGAATCTTACTTTTAGTCTTGGTGGAAAATGGAGCGGCTCAGTCGGCCTTGGAAGCACCGGCTTCTCATCAGTTGTGTCCTCAACCTCGCCAGTATTCAGTATTGGTACCGGGGATGATGGCATAACGAGAACGCTTTCACACGGCACTATAGATTCGATTAACATTAAAGGTCTGGTAAATGCCCTGGAACAGCAGGGTGATGTCAGGCTTCTTTCGAACCCCCGTATCAACATGATGAATGGTCAAACAGCGATGTTAACAGTAGGAAGGAATACTGCATATATTTCTCAAATTGAAAGCACCACCCTCCAGGGAACGAACCCTGTTGTTACCTTTACTGTTGGCACCTCGAGCATTCTTTCAGGTATTACCATAGGCATCGTACCCTTTGTTGATGATGTGGGAGAAATTTCCCTCACCATAACACCAATCGTATCAGAACTTATTACCCTTGACACAAAGAATATTGGCAGCATGGCCAATCAACTTCAGATATCCCTTCCCACTGTTGATTTGCGGGAGTTGAGCACAACTGCAAAGGTCAGGGATGGACAGGTGGTTGTTATTGGAGGCCTTACACGGAGAAGTGAACGGGTGAAAGAGAACCAGACCCCGTTTCTCGGAAAATTACCACTTCTGGGTGGTCTTTTCAGAAGCTCGGACAGGGGAGAGGTTAACACAGAACTTGTAATAATCCTTCAGCCTGTATTGCTTTAAGAGGAGCGATCTGAGATTGAGGTAACCCTATGGCTACATTCAGACTTGGAGACATACTTAAAACAAAGGGTCTGATCAACG
>MVQO01000198.1 GCA_002067585.1 Syntrophorhabdus sp. PtaB.Bin027 | reverse complement strand
TATTCCTTCACATCTTCATCCATGGTGATTTTGAGCAAGGCTGACGCAATATCTAGCGATGAATAGTCTTCTTTCAAGAGTTGTTCCATCAGATTTTCATAGCGTTCGAGACCACCCTTTTCAACAACCCCTTTGACTCTCTCCAGAAAGGATGTGACCTTCACCTCCTCGATGTCAGCAATGGAAGGGACGGGTTTACGATGGATTTTTGTTGAGGCATAGGATTCAATCTCGTGCAATTTGTATAGCTCTCTCCCCACCACAAAGGAAAACGCCTGGCCATTTCTTCCGGCCCGGGCAGTCCTACCTATACGGTGAACGTAATACTCCTCATCCTGAGGAAGGTCATAATTAAAAACAGCCTCGATATTTTCGATATCAAGCCCTCTGGCAGCAACATCAGTCGCAACAAGTATTTCCGTTCGGTTTCGCTTGAATCGTTCCATGGCATGGTTTCGCTGGGGCTGCGTCATATCTCCGTGAAGTCCCTGGGCTGGATAACCCCTTGCCTCAAGTTGCATAACAACTTCATCCACTCTTCTTTTCATATTACAAAACACGAGGGAGGATTTCAGCCCATACATATCTATGACACGACATAATACATCAAGCTTAGATGCTTCCCGGACTTCAAAGTAGCTTTGCTCCACATTTGGTACTGTCAGTTGTTGATGGACTACCTTTACAAACTCGGGATCACTCTGGTACTTACGAGTCAAGTTCAGTATTGGTCTTGGCATTGTGGCTGAAAAGAGAAGCGTTTGTCTCTCCTGTGGAACATACTGTAAAATCTGTTCTACATCATCTATAAAACCCATATTGAGCATCTCATCTGCCTCGTCAAGAACAACCGTCCTTACATTTTCCAACTTTAAGGTTCCTCGCTTTATATGGTCGATCGTTCGGCCTGGAGTTCCAATTACCACATGAGCACCGGCATTCAGGGTCCGAATCTGGCGATCTATAGGTTGGCCACCATAAACAGGGAGAATAATAATTTCTTTTCTATATTTGAGGACACTCTGCAATTCTGCAGCAACCTGTATTGCGAGTTCGCGGGTAGGACACAGGACGATTACCTGTGGTTTTTTTGCTCTGGGGTGGATCGATTCCAAAATTGGCAGTCCAAAAGCAAGGGTTTTCCCTGTCCCGGTTTGTGCCTGACCAATGACGTCTCTGCCTTCAAGAATCAACGGGATGGTTTTTGCCTGAATAGGGGTCATCTCGTCAAATTCAAGTTCACGGACAGCCCTGTGCAGTTCTTTCGACAAGTTCAAATTTTCAAATCTTTCTAATATCATGATATTCCTTTTTATTTTTATGATTGTAACCGTGAATTAGCTTGCACGTATGCAGTGAAATGCAGTGAAAATGGCGGACAGAAACTCACGAAACGTTGGAGTATAGCATTATTCAGCCAATATATCAAAGAAATGATATGTCAGATAGACCTGTATTGAAAACATCAGGCAGCCAATTTACCTGATCGTGTCACTGATTTTCCAGGCTTCATTGGCTTATTTCCTTCGAAATAGTAACATTTCGCTTTATTTTTTCCTGATAGAATTCAAAATATTTCTTGTCGTGGTTCAAAATATGGTCAATAATCCAGTCGTATACAAACGTTTTCAGTCTTTCAAGCCCCGCAACAGAATCAACCGGTTTCTCTATAAGACTATTCAATCCGCTGATAAGTCCATTATGCAACTCCCTGTGCTGATCAAGTTCATGATAACCTATAACCTTCATATGTTGCTCTTCTGTATCAAAGTGCTCTCGGGTATGCCTGTATAAATTCATAATCGTCCTCGCTACCTCTGGAAGCTGTATATTCTGCATTTCATTACCAAGGTCGAATAAGCGGCGATGTTGAGAATCAATTACCTCATCACCGACTGAATATCGCAGATCCCATAAAAACTTTACTGGCATAATGTCCTCCTGAAGGTATGCATTTATAATTTCTATTGTTTTCGGAAAGTTCACTGATGATTTAAGAATCTCAATTCATTTTATGGTAAACAAGGTTTCAGAATTGTGTCTGGAAACAACTCTCTTAACGCGGTAAAATAAAGCTAAAAATGGGAGCTTATCATGATATTGAACAGACCTGTCAGACTTCTTTATTTCTCACCAACGGGAACGACACGGAAAATTCTTGAAAAAATAGCAGAAGGCATTGGTGAAGACCAACCGGAGCACATCGATCTCACATCACCCGAGGCAAGAATGGGACAACACTCAAGAATAAAGAGGGGGCTTACGATTATCGGAGTTCCCGTGTACACTGGCAGGGTTGCCCTGGAGGCAATTCGTGGAATCGGGCAGTTCAAAGCAACTGATGCGCCAGCTATCGTGGTTGTCGTATATGGAAACAGGGAGTATGAAGATGCTCTTCTCGAATTACAGAATATAACTGTTGAAGCAGGTTTCACACCCATTGCAGGAGCGGCTTTCATTGGTGAGCACTCTCTCTCAACAAAAGACGTCCCTGTAGCTCATGGAAGGCCAGATTCAGAAGATCTCGATTGTGCCGCAGCATTTGGAGTATTGGTGAATGAGAAGCTGACAAAAACAGATTCCTTAAGCAGTGTTTCACCACTCAAAATCCCTGGAAATTTTCCATACAGGGAGAGGGGGCCAGCACGCCATGTTTCTCCAGATAGCGATGATTCTACCTGCACACGATGTGAAAAATGCCGGGAAGTCTGTCCCACCGCAGCCATTACATTGGTTGAGGGCTATATACAAACCGAAAAGAATAAATGTATTCTCTGTTGTGCCTGTGTCAAAAGCTGCCCTTACGGGGCAAGACACTTGAACGACCCACAGCTCAGACAGTTCATTCAACAATTAAGCATCACATGTAGCATGCGTAAAGATCCGGAATTTTATCTCTAAATAAATTTTCCCGGATGGAGTAGCCCAGTAATGGATTTTACTTACATTATATCCATTTAACATCTTTTTTAAATAACCGATACAATCTATGGGTTGAATTTGGGACCAATATTTAGAAGATGAGTTAAGTTCCAATTTCGACAAATCATTGACATAAACCAAGGGGTGTTTATATGAGGCTTTTGACAAGATCTGATTTTGACGGTCTTATCTGTGCAGTTCTTCTTAAACATATTGGTATCATGGATGAATGGAAGTTTGTTCATCCTAAGGATGTTCAGGATGGGCTTCTCGAGGTTACCACAGATGATATCCTTGCCAACGTGCCTTATGTTCCAGGGGTTGGAATGTGGTTTGATCACCATTCCAGCGAGCAGGAACGGCTCAGGTTTAATTACAAATATGAAGGGGCAAGCGAGCTGAAACCGAGTTGCGCGCGGGTTATCTGGGACTATTATGGGGGAAAAGAAAATTTTCCAGAACTGTTTCAGGAAATGATGGAGTATGTTGACAAATGCGACAGTGGCAACTTAACGCACCAAGAGGTTTTGGATCCGAAAGGCTGGGTGTTGCTCTCATTCATAATGGACCCACGGACCGGCCTGGGGCGTTATAAGGATTATCGGATAAGCAACTATAACCTGATGATGAAAATGGTCGAGTGGTGTGGTACGCTGCCAATAGATGAAATATTGGCAAAACCTGATGTACAGGAACGAGTGGAGCGCTATGAGAGACAGAATGAACTGTTCCGTCAGCAGCTCACAAAATGTACTGTTCTGCATAAAAACCTCGCAGTTATTGATCTCAGGAGCGAAGATGAAATTTATACTGGCAACCGTTTCCTTGTCTACAGCCTGTTTCCCTCGTGTAATATTTCAATGCATGTGATGTGGGGAAGGGAAAAACAAAATGTCGCTTTCACGATTGGACACAGTATCATCAACCGCACAAGCAAAACGGACGTGGGAAAACTCATGTTAGAATATGACGGTGGAGGGCACAAACGTGTTGGCACCTGTCAGATAGCCACTCCGAGGGCGGAACGGATTAAACAGATATTGATCGATCGCATAACAGGCGACGGATGATGTGTTGATGGCGTTCTATTGCCCTTCTTTCCTATTACGAAAAAAGTTCATCAAAAACTCAGAATCTTTCGGGGAAAGATCAAACTTGAAGGTTGCCTCCTCAACGAGTTGGGAAACCGATGCCCTGGTATTCTCCTGAATACTGCCTGATATCCATTTGATCGCTCTTCTCAGATCTTCCCCTTCCGGTAATATATCGTGCATGATAGGTCTCACTCCCACTCTTTTTTCGAAATGATAGCATCTCGGTACAATAAAACTATAGTATAAAAACATGTATCCTGCAAGCGCCGATATCAACCAGATGAATATACATATAACACTGCCGGTGCAATCCAATAATTGGCTTGGCCCCAACCATAAAAAAGGCCCCTCCAACCCCTTGCGGGAAGAAAGCGCCTCCTTATACTATCACACCTACCAGCCTGTTATTCCTGACGAATAGAGATATAGTCAAAAAAAGCATCGGCCCATCCAATTGCACGATTTGATGTCGGGCAGTTTGCCAGGGAGTGGTCTACTGCGAGTCTCATACCTCCGTTGAGGGCCCCGGAGGGCTGTACGTTTTCTACCGTGCTCGTATACGTAGCTACATTTTTGCCTACTTGGAAAGTGAACGCATTGGCAGCACGGTCGTATGTGATACGAAATTTTTCCTTCTTCCCTACCTTGAGAAGTAAAGGTTTGTCTCTGTCATCCTTAAAGAACGTCTCATAGAGCTGGCTAGACATACTGCAGTCTTCGTTTGTGCACAAGCGCACCCTGGCCCTTACTCCCATATAGCCAGCAGGAATGTCCGTAGAATCCGAAAACTTGTACAATGCAATTGTAGCATAGACATCTCCTGTATAATCTCCATTGTTGGGCTCCAGACCACTTCCATTGTTAAAAAAACTTCCACCAAAATTGACTCTGGTCTCGCTGGGTTTTGTGTTTTCTGAGCACCCGGTGATTACATTCCCATTCTTCGCCATCTGAATGGATGTTTCAATAGCAGTCACACCTGAAACATCTTTTAGGAAAAGTCGACGTCTGTAATCTTGAGTCTCCTGCGTTGCCAATTTAGTACCATAGGCACGACTGAAATAATTGAGCTTTCCTTTTTGAATCCGGAAACCGCCTTCAAACGGCCAAACGTTATCGCTGGTTCCACTGTGTCTATGATACCATCGGGCAATATCAACAAATGGGCCTGAAAAGTCATCGTACACAACGAGCTGTGCCTGGGCAGGGAATACGACAAAAATACACAAACCAAGAATAATCGGAAAGACTAAAATCTTCATATTTGTTCCCTCCTTATGTATGATTTTATTGAAGCACATCAGTGAAAGACCTACTTAAACTAATTATAGCTGCTGTTTTCAATTTATGCAGAAAATTTTGTGTGGCTGGCCTTGTGGAGTGTCAGCTTACAATGAATTTTTGACGTAAAAGAAGTTGTAATAAAAGGCACTTTATATTAAAATCTTTGAGCACACCGGCGTGCCAAACCCCTCAAAGCTCAAGAGGCTTTTCACAGAAATTGAACAAAGAGGTTCACAAGCGTTGTCCTCGTGGACTAAACTAATATGAGAAAAGTGTATTGTGACACACAGGCGATACCAAAAGTAGGTCAATTTTAAAGGATGCTCTGCTATATGGAGATAAATTATGGAACTTACTGAACTTTTTGGATTAAATGTTTTTAACGATAAAGTGATGAAGCAAAGGTTGCCCAAGGAGACATACAGGGCACTCAAGGAGACAATCGAAAAAGACATGCCTCTGAAACCAGATGTTGCAAATGTAGTCGCAAACGTGATGAAGAACTGGGCTATAGAAAAAGGGGCAACCCACTATACACACTGGTTCCAGCCATTAACAGGGATAACAGCCGAGAAACACGATTCTTTCATCTCCCCTACTGATGATGGAGGCATAGTGACCAAATTCTCTGGCGAACAACTGATACACGGGGAGCCTGATGCATCTTCATTTCCAAGCGGCGGTCTTCGAAGCACATTTGAGGCGAGAGGTTACACTGCCTGGGATTGTACGTCTCCAGCCTTTCTCAAGACTGACGAAAGCGGTAACGCCACCCTTACCATCCCAACAGCTTTTTATTCATATTACGGGGAGGCGCTGGACAAAAAGACCCCCCTGCTTCGCTCCATGAAGGCTGTTTCAAAGCAAGCGCTGAGGGTCTTGCGCGCACTCGGAAATACTACCTCCACAAGAGTGACTTCTACTGTAGGGCCGGAACAGGAGTATTTCCTTGTTGACAAGAAATTTTATCTGGAAAGACTTGACCTGATGCTTGCTGGAAGGACCATTTTTGGTGCACCGGCTCCCAAAGGTCAAGAGCTGGAAGACCAGTATTTTGGCACCATAAAAGACAGGGTCTCCCATTACATGCATGATTTAAATATAGAGCTCTGGAAAATGGGCATTACCTCCAAAACCCAGCACAACGAGGTTGCACCTGCCCAGTATGAGATGGCCCCTGTTTTTTCAACAACGAACATTGGTACAGACCAGAATCAACTTGTCATGGAAACCATGCAAAAAGTCGCTTTCCGCCATGAACTGGTATGTCTGCTTCACGAGAAGCCCTACGCAGGCATAAACGGCTCGGGTAAACATAATAACTGGTCACTCTTAACTGACGACGGAATTAACCTGCTTGATCCTGGTCACACACCCAGTGACAATGTCCAGTTTCTTTTGTTCCTGAGCGCATTACTCAGGGCTGTTGATCTTCATGCTGATATCCTGAGAGCCACATGCGCTACCGCCGGCAATGATCACCGCCTGGGGGCAAACGAAGCGCCTCCTGCAATAATCTCCATTTTTATGGGTGAGGAATTAACAGATATCCTCAAAAAGATTTCAAATGGAGAAAAGATTTCAACAAAAGACACACAGTTTGTTGCAGTTGGTGTTGACACCCTTCCCATAATACCAAAAGACAACACAGACCGTAATAGAACCTCCCCCTTTGCTTTCACGGGTGACAAGTTCGAGTTCAGAATGGTTGGCTCTGCCCAGTCAACCGCAGGACCTAATGTGGCCCTGAACACAATCGCAGCAGAGGCGCTTGATGAAATTGCGACCAGGCTGGAAAAAGCAAAAGACAAGGACAATGAGGCTGCAGCAATCATCAAAGAAATATACAGTAAACACAACAGGGTAATTTTTAATGGAAACAACTATTCGGAAGAATGGGTTAGGGAGGCACAGAAGCGGGGTCTCCCCAATGTGAGAAACGCTGTGGATGCATTAAAAGCATTCATAACTGACAAGTCGCTTAAACTTTTCGAAAAATATGAAATTTTTTCGCATAAAGAACTGCATTCACGTTATGACATCTACGTTGACATATACTCAAAACAGATCAACATCGAAGCTTTGACAGCAATCGACATGGTCAAGAAACAATATTTACCTGTCTGCCTCGAATATGCCACATTCCTTGCAGACTCAATTGGCAGCTTCAGTGCTGTTTCTGTGTCTGCTCCTGTCCAGGAAGACCTCCTGAAAAAGCTCAATACCCATGTGGCCTCATCCTATAAAAACCTTGCAAAATTAGAATCGGCCCTTGCCAAAACCCAGACAATTGAGAGCATTGTCGAAAAGGCTGAGGCTTATCGCGACAAAGTAATCACAGCCATGGGTGCTCTCCGAAAGGATATCGATGCCCTGGAAATGATTGTTCCCAGAGATATGTGGCCTGTACCGAGTTACACCGATTTATTGTTTAAGCTGTAACCGGCAAACCCTCGCTACAAAACGAGAGACCGGCTTTAAAGGGCTGAGTCCGGTCTCTTCCCTGCAGTGTAGTCACGATTAATGTCTACCCCTGGACAAAAGATTATCAAATCTCTTGATTCGCAATCTTCATCTGATATAATTACAGTATACTTGCAAATATGCAACTCGCGAAGACCCTTTGGTATGGACGATCCATGAAGAAACTTATTGTATAAAACTAGGGAGGTTTGGAATGAATCGATTGAAAGGTATAGTTCTAGCGGGAGTAATACTTTTTATGGGCGTTATCGTTGTCTCGGCGGCAGACTTCAAGGTTTATCCAGGGGCCAAAGTCGATGAAAAACTGACAAAGGAAGCGAACGATTTTGCCGCCAGGTCAGTAGCTGGGTCTAAAATGGCCGCCCCCAAAGCGACCATCTACACAACGGGAGATGCCTACGAGAAAGTCTATTCATTTTACAAGAGCGTGGGGAAGGAATACCAGATGCCAGGTACTTCGGGAAGAAAGAACACGCTTCCTTCGGGTAAGGAGCTTAAATCCTCCTTTTTCATTTTTGACGGAGCTATAGATCTCATGAGTTCAAAGCTCTGGATAAAAATCCAACGACCCTACATTGATACGGAAATGAGAGAGGGACCCGACATGACGTACATCATCGTGTCGACAAAAAACTGATTGGAGGTGTCCATGAAGGTCAAAACCTACAGATTTTGTTGCTTCATTGCAGCATTCGCATTGTGTCTTACCCCGTGCGCTTCTTTCACCCAGGACGCTCCTGGGTGCAAGGACCATCAGCTTTTCACGCGGATGCCGAACTTTTACATCCAGCAGTGTGAAACCAAGGAATTTGATAGCCACACCTTTTATCTCTCTGAGGATAAAGAGATAGTTGTAGAAGGGAAAAAGACGTATGTATCTCATGTCATCCGGGAAGGCGCGAAGGCTCCCTCTGATCTTCAGATTCTCAGGAATTTCGAGAATGCTGTCAGCCGTATCGGCGGCAAAGTAGAGTACAAGAAAAAGTATGATGCATATCTCAGCATCAAAAAAGGCGGCAAAGAAACGTGGGTACAAGTAACGTCATGGAATGACGGCGAAGGCTACGATCTTACCATTGTCGAAAAGAAGGAGATGGAGCAGGAGATTACGGCAAATGCTATGTTTGACGCTTTGAACAAGGACGGTTTTATTGCCCTGTACATAAACTTCGATACCAACAAGGCCACTATAAAGCCCGATTCAAAACCTATTGTAGAGCAGATTGTGGTTCTTCTAAAAAACAATCCCGGCCTCAAAGTAAGCATTGAAGGGCATACAGACAATACGGGAACACCTGTTCGAAACAAGACTCTGTCGAAGGAGCGCGCCCAGTCTGTCGTAAGCGCCCTGGTTTCCGCGGGCATCGACAAGCAACGTCTGTCGGCAATCGGCTGGGGCCAGGAAAAACCTATAGCCGATAACAGGACCGATGAGGGCAAGGCAAAGAACCGCCGGGTTGAGATCGTAAAGAAATAGGATCCTCGTTTTCCTGTGGATCTTTGACCATTGCTGTCTGAGGAGACACATTCATGATGACCATCGCATGCCTTGTGGCGGCTGCCTTGGCTGGGGCCCTGGCGATGACACCCTTTCCCGTCTTCGGCCAGAGCCGATATGAAGGGTCCGTTTGGAAGGGTACCATCACGTTTACGTACCGTGAAGCCGGGGGGGATAAAAGCACGAGTTCCCGAAACCAGATCGACCGAGAGGAACAATGGAGCCTTTCGAACAGGTTTACCCTGATCCTGAACGTATGCGGAAATTCTCTGGAACAAGCATATGTGAAAAATGCCTTTGTAGACTACACGCATACCTGGAAGAACAAGGAAATCTGGCCAAAAGCAGTATGCCTCGACACAAAAGAAGTGAAAAAACCTGGATTCAGAACATCGGAAGAGGGTTCCATGTCAGCCGTGCTCCATCCCAATCTGGTGGGTTCAAAAGCAGACGCAGCGCTTGCTGTTTCCCTCCAGCCATCAGGAGGAATTCGCTACACTATTTCCGCAGGTCTTGGTCTTGATGCACCGATGGCCCTGCTCGTCGGCAGCTCTCAATCAAAGCAGTATGATCCGTGCGAAAACACGACAGTATCACATACCCTGGAATACACGGCTGGACTAGACAACGCTCGCCAGAAGTGTTCTAACGATGGGAAAACGTGCCATTCACTGGTGCCGGCAGGGGAGACTGCCTTTCCTATGACATTCAGCCACGCTGGCACATCAACCGGGCCCTGTATCGCGGGTAAAATGACTATACCCGTTAAGAAGATGGGCGCCATGATCCTTTCGAGCCTTGCCTCCCAAATGGAGGAAATGGCTCGCCAGATGCCCGAGGAAATCCGCAGCCAGATGATGGGGGAAATCAAGAAGATAGAAAAAGAATCATCAAAGGAGATATCTCAGAAGAGCGGTTCGACGGACACGAAGGGCAAGACCACAGCCGCACTGGATGTGGTATGGAGTTTGCGAAAGAACGACCCCTGCGATGCTGTCCTCGATCAGTTGCGTCAGGAACTGTCCATGGTTCAGGCTTACGCAGACACAAGCCTCTTGAGCAAGGCCCGGAGGGAAGGCTGGACAGGAGAGCAATACGATAATGCAGTTTTTGAGAACGGAAAAGCACAGTATGCATCAGGATGGTGGAAAAACAGATCCTCCCGAGGGAAGCAAGGTAACCCCGGAAAGCCCTCGGATGGAGACCACAACAAACATATCGACATGGCCCTCAATAACGAACGCTGCGAGATCGTGGGCCAGGAGGAGAAACAGAAAGCCCTCAGGCAAGATTGCATGCCACAAATAATCTACGAATCAATCCTTGAGCATGAAAAAACCCACGCAAAACAGTGCATGTCCAAAGATACCGCTGCTGAGTTTGCGTCACGGACGCCGGATTCTTTCCGCAAGTTCGAGCAGGCCGCGTACTGCGTGGGTGCAAAAAAACTTATGAAGTGGGCAGAAGGGGTTTGCAAGGGATCCGACGTGAAGCCCCTCAGGGAAATGTACGAGCAGTTTTGTCCAAAATAGGGGGAAGTATGAAAAGGAATGAGAGTCCATACCGTCTGCTGCGCTGCTGCGGCAGAGAACAAGGATAGATGTGAATTATGACTGGGGAACTCGTTTTTGATCCTTCTTCACGGACAATGATCTATGCCTGCGGTGTATCCGGTTCCGGGACCAACTACGATAGAATTTATGAAGGAGACCCTCAAAAAAAACATCTCGTATTCAGTAATGTGCCTGGTTGCAAGGGAATGCAAAAGGCATGGAGTTATGGCGTCCAGGCTGTATCTTTGGATTCTTCCATATATTTCAGGGAAATGTGGGGCCTTGAAAGGGCGCCACGCCATGGCATAGAGAGAAACAGCTTCGATATGGCAATCATGACACTTGTAGAACAGACCATGGGCAGTCAGCCGGACCTCATATGCCTGGCAGGATATGATCTCTGGATCGGTGACTGGATGGTAAGCAGGTATTATCCAAGAATTCTCAACGTTCATCCCGCCGATGCTACGAAATACGTTGGCCTTGGGTGGATACCAACTGCCAAAGCCATACTTGCCGGAGAGAAAAGTGTAAAATCGACTGTATTCTTCGTTGATCAGAGTGACGACGGAGGCCCCATCCTTATTCAGTCAGCGTCGTTGCCACTCTCACAATGGGACAATCAGTTGAGAGATGTGCGGGGATTTGCCGAAAAAACCGGCTCAGAAACATTGAAAGACTTCAGAGAGGCAACAGAACGAGAGGGTAACAACCTTTATGAATCGCTGAAAATGGTATCAAGCGAGATTCAGGAGATTCTCAAAACAGAAGGTGACTGGAAAATCTACCCCTTTGCTGTCCATGAGCTCATCGCAAAAGGAAGAGTTGCCCTTGATGGTAGAACAGTCTATATCGATGGTATGAAGATGCCTCCCCAGGGCTGGCAAGTGGATACGTATGGATTTGCTCACAATATAGGGTAAAAGCACAATAAAAAAACTGAGAAAATAAAAGGCTACGGAATTGTGAGATCATGGGGTTCAGGATTTAGAATAATTTTTCATGAACAAGTATGATATTGTCTTTATAGGACATGTAACGATTGATGAAATTGTTGCGACAGAAGGGGCTTCCAGTGGTACAGGGGGCGGTGCACCGCTCTTCGGGGCTATTGCTGCATCTGTAACAGGGAAGAAAATTGCAGTAATAACACGGATTGCCAAGGAACATAAATACCTCGTTGAAGCATTAGAAAAAAACGGCATTGATGTTTATCGTGAATATACTCAAAACACAACACACATGCGCGTTGTCCATCCATCTGCCAATATTGATGAAAGACAGATGTACCAAACAAAAGATGCCGGGTTCTTCAAGATAGACGAGATACCCTCTTTTGAGACGCGTCTGAT
>MVQO01000197.1 GCA_002067585.1 Syntrophorhabdus sp. PtaB.Bin027 | reverse complement strand
GTGGAGCATGGTGTCGGGTTGTCCTTTGTCAAACCGTCGAGAGTCGGGAAAGCTTGGTCTTTTGCATAGGCAAAGGTTTCGATGACGAAAGCGAGCGATGTGAAACACCGGAGCAAACGAGCGTGTTTGAGGGGAATGCTCAACGCAGACGCTCATCCAATTAGAAAATATTTACGCCTGATAAATTCATTAAAAAATAATTATTGACATATATCAACGAGTGCCTTTATACTTTTCCTGTGCATAATTCGCTTGGATCCAAATACTGGACCGAGACGGAGGGATAGAGAGATTATTAAACCTTCTGAACCGTGTTCAGAGGGTTTTTTTATTGGGGATTGGGATTGGAAAAAGTAACAGCACCTATATTCAGGGAGAGGAAGGGCAAGGAGAAGCTAACAATGCTCACTTCCTATGATTATGCCTTTGCAAGTATCGTTGACCAGGCAGGCATTGACAGCATACTCGTTGGGGATTCAGTTGGAAACACTGTCCTGGGTTATACCAGCACGATTCCAGTTACCATTGAAGAAATGATCCACCACACGAAGGCAGTAACCAGGGGGGCCAAGAAGGCACTCGTTGTCATCGACATGCCATTTATGTCCTACCATGAAAGCATTGAACAGGCGAAGAGAAACGCCGGCAGGATGATCAAGGAAAGCGGCGCTGATGCTGTTAAACTGGAAGGCGGGACAAGAATGAAAGAGGTCATCAAAGCCCTGGTTGATATCGAAATACCTGTTATGGGCCACATCGGGCTAACGCCTCAGTCAGTAAACAGGATGGGTGGTTACAAGGTACAGGGGAAGGGCAAGGAAGCAGAAAGCCTTATCCTCGATGCCAAGGCGGTAGAGGAAGCAGGCGCCTTTTCTGTTGTACTTGAGTGTGTTCCGAGAAAGCTTGCAAAAGAGATAACTGAAATGCTCACTATTCCTACAATTGGAATAGGCGCAGGGCCGGATTGTGACGGCCAGGTGCTTGTGATCCATGACCTTCTTGGTTTATTCGGGGGCTTCAGACCAAAATTTGTCAAAAAATACCTTGATATGCGTGAGGAGATGGACTCTGCAATCAAAAATTACATAGAGGAGGTGAGGAGTGGGGTCTTTCCGGACGATTCCCACTCTTTCCACTAACATGAGAACAATTACAACCATTAAAGAAATACAAGCCGTATCAAAAGAACTGAGAAAGGATAAGAAGATTGGATTTGTACCAACCATGGGGTATCTTCATGAAGGACACCTTGCCCTTGTGAAGAAGGCCAGGGATCTTGCAGACATAGTTATTGTAAGTATTTTTATCAATCCAACCCAGTTTGGGCCAAATGAGGACCTTGCGAAATATCCTCGGGACTTTGACAGGGATGCAATTTTGCTGGAGCAGGAGAAAACAGACATTATCTTCTTCCCTGACAGCAAGGAAATGTATCCCAGGGGCTACACTACCTATGTTCAGGTAAGAGACCTCCAAAATCAGTTGTGTGGAAAATCTCGGGCTGGTCATTTCGTTGGTGTTGCCACAGTTGTTGCGAAACTCTTCAATATTGTAATGCCTCATTTTGCAGTCTTTGGTCAGAAAGACTACCAGCAGTTGAAGATAATTGAGCGCATGGTCCAGGATCTAAACATGGACATAGAAATTATTGGACATCCAATTGTTCGCGAGCAGGATGGTCTTGCTATGAGTTCACGAAACACATATCTGAGTCCTGAAGAGCGTTCGCGAGCATTACTGTTATGGGCTAGCCTTACAGAAGCTGAACGGCTGTTCCGGAATGGAACAAGAGAGGCTGCCATAATTCAGCGCGAGGTAGAACGTGTTCTCAAATCAAAAGAGGGTGTTGACATTGAATATGTGAGTATAACAGATCCTGAAACGCTTGAGGATGTGATTCAGATAGAGGGCAAGGCCCTTGTTGCCGTTGCATGTCATGTGGGAAAAACTAGACTTATAGATAATAAGGTTTTAACGGAGGAACAGCAAAATGCATAGAAAGATGATGAAATCAAAGATACACAGGGCCACGGTTACAGATAGTAACCTTCATTATGAAGGAAGTATCACCATTGATGAGACCCTAATGAAGATGGCAGATATCATCCCTTATGAGCAGGTAGATATCTACAATGTCACCAGTGGCGAACGTTTTCATACATATGCTATAAAAGGCGAGAAGGATTCAGGGGTTATATGCATCAATGGCGCAGCCGCTCATAAAGCGAAAAAAGGGGATATTATCATCATTGTCACCTATGCGGATTTCGAAGAAAAAGAACTTGAAACCTTTAAACCGAAAAAAGTGTACGCAGATGAACTGAACAAAATAAAGTCTGCCACAGGATGGTCAAACAGACTCAGCGTTGCCCAGTAAATACCTTCGCTGTTATACATCGTTAGGAGGCTTTTCTTTACTCTCATTATCCCTCTTTAGCCTTTCCTTTACCTTTTCAAGTAGCCCCTTTGCCCAGATAAATTCAGTAGCAAGAATAGCGAGTCCTGCTGGTATGAAGATAAAAAGCCGGTCCTGGCAGGACAACCATGGCAGGCCCAGTAATTATCATTGAAAAACCAATGAGCGCAATGAACATTTTCTTTACCTGATGGAGAGTTTCCATAGCTACATTGTTTAAAATTTTATGTTAAAAATGTAATCAGGAACAAGGTATGTGAAAATTGCTCATCCTGATTTCTCTTAAAGCGTAAACAATAAGGCTTTTTTCAGGTAATTCATTTTCAGCAACCCTGGTCTACGAGAAGCTGCCATTGCAATGTTTCAGTGCTTTGGCTTGTCAATTAAGGAAGAACGACTTATATTCTTCCTGTATTTCTTGTAAATCATTGAGCCAAAGGAGAAACAAATGTATGAGCAAGGCGTAATAAGACCCCCAAGTGAAGCAAACAGCCTTCTTGTTCGAGTGACAAGAAATTGCCCGTGGAATCAGTGTGTATTTTGTCCTGCCTATAAGGGTGTAAAATTTTCAAAACGCACTGTAGAAGAGATAAAAAAAGATATTGACCAGATGGCAGGCGAATATGGCGGCTATTCCTTTGTCAAATCAGTTTTTCTGCAAGACGCAGACAGTCTTCTTCTATCGACACCTGATCTGCTCGAAATACTTCGGTATCTGAAACAAAAATTTCCTGA
>MVQO01000196.1 GCA_002067585.1 Syntrophorhabdus sp. PtaB.Bin027 | reverse complement strand
TATTACCTGGCGCATGGAGAAAGCACTCAGCAAAAGAAGGATTCTTGAGCTTTATTTGAATATTGTAGAGTGGGGAGAAGGCATCTTTGGCATCGAAGTTGCCGCACAACATTATTATGGCAAACCCTCGGGTGCCCTTAGCCCCCAGGAGTCTGCCCGCCTCGCTGCAGTGCTGCCTAACCCCAGAAAGTATCGTCCCAACAGACCTTCAAGATATGTGGATAAACGGGCTGCTATCATATACGATATAATGGTAAAAAGAGGTATAGTTGTACCGGACTATGAAGCTGTTATAAACGAAGAGGTTACGCTCGACAGCTCTTTGCCGTTGGATCACAATCGCTAAATTCTGCCAATTTTAAAAAATCATGTCCACGGGTGTTACCCATGGACATGATGTCGCTTCTGACGGGTATGATTAATCGAAGTGAACCCAGAGCGAATGGTTTTCGCCATCAGAGTCAATGGTTACAGGTGGGATGGTATCTGCAGGGTAAACATCCGGGTAGTAATATTTCAACTCATTGTCTATATATACATAGACATACGTACCTGGAGCATTAACTTTAATATTAAATACTTGACTATACCCAGTGGTAACGTCCACCCAGGGGCCTGGCGGGGTAATAGTGCCAGTGTGATCACCATCATCCGTATTTTTTACATTGATTACATAGCCAGCAGGGCACGAAATGTATTTACTGAGGGGGACATTATTTTCATTTACAGTCTTGGCGCTCATGTTTTTCACACCGTATAGCGCATACCCCGTGTAGCCCCCGCCTATTTTCTCTGCCTGTCCGCCAAAGCCTTTAAACTTTATCTTATCCCTCCTAATGGTCATTTGACCAGGTGTGGAAATAGACGTACTGTATACATTCGGTGTGGCAGGGTTATATTCATCCATCAGATTCATATTGAACCAACCGGCAAAATTATCTGCAGTGCCATCTGGTTTCTGGAAAACAGCGGCTCCAGCCCTGATCGCATTTCTTTTGCTCTTATATAACTGCACAAAAAACTGGTTATCGAAAAAATAAGGGCTGTCTACCACACATCCATATAACCTAATAGAATCTTTGTCATTTCTTCCAAGCTCCTCTGATCCAGGGCCATTGGTAAACCTCATTCCCTTGAGGCTTCCAGTAAACTTTAACCACGTGCCATTTAGTCCAGTTACCTGGGCTTGAGCCACACAAATATTTGCTACCAAAAAAAGAACTGTAAAAACAACCAAACACACTAAGGTCTTTTTCATATTAAACCTCCTTGCCAGCTATTATTTCGGTAATGGGAAGTTTATTCCTGTAGTATTCTATCACATCCTTTTCTGACAGGCCATTACATTTCACCAGTCCTTACGTGCTTCCTTCAATACCCTTTACAAAGCTTTTTTTATCTTTTCTTTGACAGTTCGCCAGCCATCTTATTCCATTACTTACCGTATTTGTTAGATTGTCCTAAGGAAAGAGGCTGGACTCCTCACAGCCGGTTACGCTTTTGCATGGGCTAACATCAAATGAGACCTCTGCGCCCTTTATGAAATTGCCATTGAAGATAGTAACAGAACCGAATGCAAGAGCGCCTGGAGCATGACATTCCATGTGGTGGTATTGCTGTCCTGAATAGCATCCAGGAAATATCATTACCTTTATCAGTTCAAAGAACAGGCTGGGGTGTTAAGACCTTTTTAGGCATGTCTACATACCTAAAATAGCAGAAGTATTTTTTGGGAACTATTTATAAAAATAAGGTTTGTGATGCAACAACCAATTATGACAACATAGAGTGTTATTTGCCAAATTTGTGGGATTCAGCCTGTTGGATAACTGGAGTCTACACAGTCTGCAGCCAATTCTCCAACCTGTTGCAACCTTCTTTAAGCCGTTCAAGGCTATTTGCATAGGAAAAACGAACATGCGATCTGGCCATATAACTTCCAAAGTCATAGCCCGGCGTAATGGCTACTTTTGCTTCAACAAGTGCCCGTTCAACGAATCTCATGCTGTCCAGACCCCATTTCCCGATCCCTGCATAGACATAAAAAGCACCCTCGGGATCAATGGGAACGGTAAAGCCGAGGTTTTTCAGACGAGGAAGGATAAAATTTCGTCGTTCTTCATAGGTGGTCCTCATCTCTTCAAGATATTCGCTAACATCAAAAGCATGGACAGCAGCGTGCTGGGCTATTGAGGGTGGTGAAATAAATACATTTTGTGCAACTTTCTGAATAGGTCGGACCAACTCCTGGGGCACAACCATCCATCCAAGGCGCCATCCTGTCATGGCATGGGTTTTTGAGAATCCATTGACCACGATGATATCTCGATTCACGTGGAGAGCAGTTCGCAATGTCCGTCCGTATGTTAGTCCTCTGTAGATTTCATCTACGACGAGCACTCCATTCCGGCAGGATATGATTTCATGGAGTTGCGCAATCGTCTCTTCATGATAAATGGATCCCGTAGGGTTGGAAGGATTGCAGATGATAAGCACATCAGGACCATTCCTGAGATTGGCAATCTGATCGGGCATGACCTGGTATCCACTTTCTGCATTGACAGGAATAGAGATGACATCTGCATCTGCGAGAAGGGCAAAATTCCTGTAACAGGGATACCCTGGGTCGGAAAGGGCAAGCGTTCTTCCCCTCTCAAGGAGAACAGCGGCAAGAAGCAGGAAGGCTCCAGAGGTTCCACTGGTAATGACAATACATTCTGGTGAGACAGAAATCCCTTCGCTTTTTTTGTAAAATGTTGAAATTTTCTGTCGAAGTTCATGAATCCCAAGGCTATGGGTATAGTAAGTCTCATTGCTAATTATAGCTTTAATAGCCTCTTCCTTTACCAGTTGCGGCATTGTAAAATCAGGTTCACCCACCTCCATGTGGATGATATCTTCTCCCCTGGCTTCCATTTCTTTCGCTTTTTCAAGGAGTTCCATTACGTAGAAAGGGGTGATCAGCTCTGCCCGTTTTGTAACCTTCATGTCTCACTCGCGGGTTATAGCATATTTCTTCATCTTGTATCGAAGCATCCTTTCACTTATACCGAGAAACCCCGCTGCCCTTGTCTGAACCCAGTCTGCCTTGATGAGCGCTTCCATGATCATCTGTTTTTCCACAACACCTACAGTCTCTTTGATCCCTCCTTCAGCCTGGACAATATTGCTTTCAGATAAATGCGGAATATCCTCCAAAGTTATGTGATCACCTCGGGCAAGGACAATGGCTCTCTCGATCATGTTTTCGAGTTCCCTCACATTCCCTGGATAATCATATTTTATTAACTGATCCCTCGACTCTCTGGTAAAACCTACAATGTTTTTCTTATATCGTGTAGCATATTTTTTGACAAAAAAATCCATAAGAAGAGGTATATCCTCTTTCCTTTCTCTTAAGGGGGGGACTACGATTTTCACAACATTGAGCCGATAATAAAGATCTTCCCGAAAACTTCCTTTTTTTACCTCTTCCTCCAAATTCCTGTTAGTCGCAACAATCAACCGTACATCAATTTTCACAGGGTGGAGGCCACCTAACCGTTCAAGTTCTTTCTCCTGAATTACCCTCAGTAACTTTGCCTGGAGCAAGGGTGTAAGGTCGCCGATTTCATCAAGAAAGACTGTGCCTTTATTGGCAAGCTCAAACTTTCCTATCTTTCTCTGAAAAGCGCCTGTAAAGGCACCTTTTTCATAACCGAACAGCTCGCTTTCGAGGAGTGTTTCAGGGATTGCCGCACAATTTACTTTGACTAACGGCTGATTCCGTCGGCTGCTCAGTTGATGGACAAGGTTAAATACCACCTCCTTGCCTACCCCGCTCTCACCCTCGATAATACATGTCGAGTCAGTCTTGGCAATGCGGGTGATAAGACTTACTACTTCACCCATCTTTTCGCTTGTATAGATAAAATCCTCTGACTTAAGCCTGTCTTTTAAAGCTTCTTTTAAGACACGGTTTTCATGAACCAGGTGTTTTTTGTTTTCAATCTTTTTGATCTTGAAAAGCAGGTCGTCAAGGTCAATCGGTTTTGTCAGATACTCAGATGCTCCTGCTTTCAGAGCATTTACTGCATTCTCAATGCTTCCATAAGCAGTAATCATTATGATCTCCACCTCTGGATTGATTTCCTTGACCCCTTTTAAGATAGCGAGACCATCCATGTCGGGCAGCTTAAAATCAAGAAGCACCAAGTCAATGGTTTTTGTCCTAAAAAGATCAATGGCATTGGCTCCGTTGCCTGCTTCCTCTACAGTGTAACCTTCCTTTTGTAAAAGGCCCGAAAGAAGAGACCTTTGCGTTTCTTCGTCCTCAACAATCAGTATTGTTGCCCGCTCCATTACACCTCCAAACTCTTTGAAGCTGAGAAATCACGCGGCCACGAGGTTGATTAAAGCCTTGGCCTGTTAACTTTCAAGCTTCTCAGTTCTCTGCTGGACAAAGGGCAGAGTTATGATAAACCTTGTACCTTTACCTTTTTCACTAAAAACCTTAATATCTCCGCCGTGATCTTTTACAATCATATACGATATGGGAAGCCCAAGTCCAATCCCTTTGTCTTTGGTTGTATAGTAGTACTCAAAAATACTGTGTACATGAGCTTCTGCGATTCCTGAACCATTATCTTTAACAGATATGTTAACATGGTGCCCAACACACTCGGATAACACCTCTACCGCCCCCTTGCCTGCAACTGCTTCAATCCCATTGAGGATGATATTGTAAAACGCCTGCTTTATGCGTTCTGTCTGGCATTCAACCACAATATCCTTTTCCACGTTGTTGATCAGGGTTACGTTCTTCATTGCACCTTTTTCGTGAAGGATGGTCACAACATCCTCAACTACGTTGTGCAAGTTCTCAGAAGAAAAAGGGACTCGAGACTTGGTTGATAGGAGAAATTCTTCTACAATATGATCAACACGGCCTAATTCACCCCTCATGATATCTATGAACCTGTTGTACTCATCCTTCTTTTCATCCCCCGGAGCAAACTCCCTCTTCAGTCTCTGAATGGATATGCTTATGGCATTGAGAGGGTTTCTAATCTCATGGGCCATACCTGATGCGAGTTTGCCAAGAGAGACCAAACGATCTTTTACCTCCATATCCCTCTCCATCTCTTTTACCTTTTTATCATATTTTTTTGCCAGAAGAAATGTTGCATAGGTACTCACAGCGCCAGCAAGGGCAAGGAGAACAAGAATGAGCACAAAACTCGCCATGGTCTGCTTGAAAATCTCATCTGCACCAACCCTCGAAAGAAAAACTTCCATGTAGTATCTGGGGAGAAACTTTGAATTAAGAGGCCGGACAAGGACAAAGGCATGTTCATTCCTTTCTCCGGTCCAGGCATAAAGCTCACCAGTAGGATCATAAACTGTAATCCCCGAAACATCGAACCGCTTCCCCTCATTCTCAATGATTTCTCTGGTGATATGTCGTCTTCTGAAACGCTCCAGTTCATCTTCGTCAATGGTGGCAAAAATGATAAACTCCTTAGCACGAACACCCATAAGAATAGCCTGAACTTTGCTCGTCGGCATTGCTATAACTGTTTCCCGTTTTTTCGAGACTAGCATCTGGATTGCAGAACCAGGAACTCTTGGATTTCCTTTCCGCGCCATGGTTTTTCCTTTTTCATCCATAATGAGCACGTTTTCAAGATGGGTGTCGTTCAGATTTCCGGGAGTGGTTTCCGTCAGGGTGGTATAGACATCCTCGGCAATGGCTTCATCGTATGCGATTATGTTCAAAAAGCTGGGGGTTATGACAGAGGGTGACTTGTCATGGAGATTTAAATACTCCAGATTGATATCTATCTCTCGCTTTACATGGTTGAAAAGGATTTCTCCCTGGTTTTTCAGCAGGTCATTGACGTTGTTTCTTACTATTTTGATCTGTATGATGCCTGTGATAGTAATGAGAATGAAAAAGATGGCAAAGAGAAGAGTAGGGAAAGCGATCGTTTTTTTATCTACCATACCCTCTCATTTCACGTCTTCCCTGCCCTTGTTGCTGTACTGGAAACCCCCTTTTACCAGGTGCTGTGGGTCCCTGCCTTTGTATCCAGGTCCGTCTTGGGCTGTCTGGAACTACTGGCCTTTGTCCCTGCATTCCAGGCCTTGCCAAACCCTCCGGATTTACGGGAACCCGCCTTTGTATGGTTGGTCCTTGAAATCCTTCCCGCACCATGGGTCCTTGGCGTTGTGTCCCAAAGCCTCTGTAACCCTGGGGCATCGACCTATTTCTTCTTTCCCACTCTGTGAATTGATTATACTGATTACGCTGCCTTTCAGTCAGGACATGTGAGAGGTCTGATCTGTACTGGCCATATGACTGTTCCCAAGAGCGCTCTATATTTCTCAATTCCCTTTGTGTTCTGTCTATCCTATCTCTGTTAGCATAAGGGTTTTTTCGCAGGTCATTGAGTTCAAGCCTCTTTCTCAACGCCTCCTGTCTCTGGAGTTGCCACTCTCGAATATACCTCTCCCGCACCTCCCCCACTTTTTTTCTCTGGCTTTCAGTAAGGTTGAGCCCCCTCTCGAACTCTGTATATGAGTTCTGTGCATCAAGAGGGGGCACCAAACTTAAGGAGAGGAGAAGGAGAGTTATTATGGCAACTACAAAACTCATCGTTATCTTCTATACGAGCTTCCAGGGTTAGCCGGTACCCAAACCTTGTGAGACGGCACCCATTTTCCGCTTACCCACTGGCCGGGCACATCTGCCCAGTACCCAGATGGTGTTTCAGCATACTGTCCATGCGAAGAACCCCGGTACCCTCCTGCATATGGTTTATCAGGGTCGTAGGGTGGGCTTTCAGCCCCATAATATGCACCGTAGGGTCTTTCAGGATAACTCGGTCGCCTTTGTTGCATTCTCCATTCCATTGCCTGTTGGTCGTGGATATTTCCAACCATGGCTCCTGTGAGAGCTCCGGCGCCGGCGCCAATCAGAGTACCGGTTGTATTGTGGCCTATTGCCTGTCCAGCAACCGCACCAAGTATACCACCCAACACAGCTCCTCGCTGGGTATTCTGTCCATCCGATACACATGCTGTTACAACAAGACTAATTGCAGAAACTAATATAAGAAATGTTATCCCCTTCATTATCCTCCCTCCAGTTTGAAATGTTTTGTAGGGCCCTGTCAAGGTCCCTGTTATACAAATTCTCAAAATATCCTCCTTTTGACAGCATACAGGGGATTTCTTGTCTTGCCATCATCTTCTCCTGCTTTCATTCATCATCCATACTATCTCTTTTGAAGCAACAGATATGCCATACATAATAGCCTTCCAGTGATACACAATCATTGATGTTTTCCTTTGTAGTCCAATCCCCAAAGGCAACAAATGTCGATCATTCCATATTTTGTCGACAGTATTGTCGAAACAGACAAGGGTACAACTTGGCCTCAAAATATGCTATATTCTTACAGAATATCAAGGGTGTTCAATGAAAACCGTTTTTTCCATAGCCGGATTCGATCCTTCCTCAGGTGCAGGCATTTCGCGGGATCTCGATACCTTTTATTCTCTCGGTCTCCATGGTGTTGCAGCGCCAACCTCCATTGTCGTCCAGGGTCCGTTCGGCGTTCAGGATGTTCAAGCCGTGTCCTATGGTGCGTTCAAGGCGATCCTGGCGACTGTACAGGAATCAATTTCTGTGGATGGAATCAAAATAGGGGTATTGTTGAATGAACAGTACGTCGAGGCCCTGTCGAACTACCTTCCTGAATACCCGGAAATACCTGTAGTTGTGGATCCTGTAATCGCTGCAAAAAATGGGCTGCAACTTTTAAGCGATAAAGGCTTAAAAAGTCTCATAAAGCTGATTTTTCCGAAGACAATGGTTTTAACACCAAATCTCGACGAGGCTTCCCACATAATTGGCGGCACAGTAAAAACCCTGAAGGACATGGAGGCATGCGCACGGTCACTGGCCGCAACTGGCCCCCAGTCAGTTATCATAAAAGGCGGGCACCTCAGAGGAGAGCCGATCGATCTTCTGTTTGACGGCTATGAGTGTACAACATGGAAAAGAAAACGCATTGACCGGATTATCCATGGAACAGGCTGTGTTTTTTCGTCACTTCTCACCAGCTTTCTCGTTCATGGGTATCCAATAAAAGAGGCATTCCTAGCCTCCGAGAGCTTGATGGATGATCTGTTCAGGGAAAGCTACCGGATCACCGAAGACGGGTATTTCTATATCTCCTCCGGTCTTCTCAACACTACACTTGCTGAGCGCTGGAAGGTTATTCAGGCATTGAGGGAGGCAAAAGAGCGTCTTTACTTGTTAAATCCTGTAAAATGCATTCCCGAGACGCAAATGAATGTGGGGTATGCAATAAACAGCGCAGTGGGTATAGAGGATGTGGCTGCTTTTCCCGGAAGGATAGGGCATCACGATGGAAAAATATTTTTCAAGGGTGACCCGCTGTTTGGTGCTTCCTCGTATGTGGCCCGGCTAATTCTGGACTACATGCGCCATGTTCCATCCATGAGGTCAGCTGTAAATATTCGCTATGACAAACGTAGACTGAGAACGGCTCGGGAAAAAGGCCTAAATATCGCTTTTCTTGAAAGAGGACAGAGCCTTGATATTCTCCTGAAAAAAACCCTTGTTAATATAGACAATCCACCGGATATAATCTATGATGAAGGCGAGGTGGGGAAGGAACCGATGATAAGGCTTTTCTCGCGAAACCCACATGAACTTTTAAAAAAGATGGAGATGATAGCACGATGACGAATCAACTGACTGCAGCAAAAGAAGGTATAATAACCCAGGCCATGAAAGTGGTTGCCCGCGCCGAAAGCATTAACGTTGAAGACTTGAGGCGCAGTATTGCTGACGGCAAGGCAGTTATCCTCGCAAATAACAGACACAAGAAATTTACTCCAAAGGGTGTAGGAAAAGGATTGAGTGTCAAGGTAAATGCCAATATTGGGACATCTCCTGAAATGATCAATGTTGCCACTGAATTAGAAAAAGTACAAAATGCACGAGAAGCAGGTGCAGACGCAATAATGGACTTGAGTACCGGTGGCAACCTGAACGAGATCCGTAAGCTTATCATTGATAACGCCAATCTTCCCATAGGCACGGTCCCCATTTACCAGGCCGTTGTGGAAACTGTGAAGAAACGCAAGACTATTACAAAGCTGGACCCTGACGAATTCTTCGATATTATTGAGAAACAGGGGCAGGACGGTGTGGATTTCATCACAGTCCACTGTGGTGTTACTCAAAGATCTCTCGAAAGGCTAAAAAAACAAGGTAGAATCACTGACATAGTGAGCAGGGGCGGTGCGTTTCTTACAACATGGATGATAGCAAATAAAAAGGAGAACCCCCTCTTTGAACAATATGAGAGATTGCTCAAGATTGCAAAAAAGTATGACATGACCTTGAGTTTGGGTGACGGACTCCGACCCGGCTCAATAGCAGATGCTACTGACAGGGCACAGATTGAAGAGCTTATAACTCTTGGCGAACTCGCCCAGGAAGCAATCAACAATGGGGTTCAGGTCATGATTGAAGGGCCGGGCCATGTGCCGTTGAACCTCATTGAAGCAAATATCCTTTTGCAGAAAAAACTCTGTAACGAAGCCCCCTTCTATGTGCTTGGGCCAATTGTGACCGATATCGCTCCAGGGTATGACCATATAACATCAGCTATCGGGGGCGCCCTTGCCGGCTATTATGGAGCAGATTTCCTCTGCTATGTCACGCCCTCTGAGCACCTTGGGCTCCCTTCTCCCCAGGACGTTCGAGATGGGGTAATGGTTTGCAAGATAGCTGCCCATGCTGCGGATATTGCGCGAGGAAATCCTAAGGCATTAAAACTCGACAAAACAATGTCAAAATTCAGAAAGGCTTTAGACTGGAACGGACAGATTAAATGTGCCATCGACCCATCCAAGATTACCAATTTCCGCCAGGAACGGAAACTCAAGGATGATGTGTGCAGTATGTGCGGTGAGTACTGTGCCATAAAGGTCGTAAAAGACTATTTCAAGAAATAATAAAGGGTTCTGGTTTTGTCGTCCCTGAAACAGCATTTATACAGGGATGGGTTGCTATTAATCTTAACGTTTTGACCAGCTGTGAACCGTGAGTTACCTGCTGTGAGCTTCATACATGTTACCTGACGAGTTTTCTATCTACTCGGTTTCCGAGATCAATGCAGAAATCAGGCACCTGATAGGTGACCAGTTCAGAGATGTCCTTGTTGAGGGTGAGGTTTCCAATTTTAAACTTTACCCGTCAGGCCATCTCTACTTTACCCTTAAAGATAACACATCCATGTTGAAAGCCGTCTTTTTCAATTATCAGGGCAGACATCCTGTAAGTTCCATAGGGGATGGTGTGGCTGTAATCTGCCGTGGTCGCATAGACGTTTACGAACGCAGGGGTGAATACCAGCTCATTGTGAGTGCTATCGAACCGAGGGGTCTTGGAATTTTACAGTTGAAGTTCCAGATGCTCAAGGAAAAGCTTTTAAAAGAAGGTCTCTTCAGTCCTGAGACAAAAAAACCATTGCCAGTGCTACCCACGTCCATTGGCATTATCACCTCACCAGCCGGTGCTGCAATACAGGATATGCTGAAGGTTATTGGAAAAAAATTTAACAACATGTCTGTCCTTATTTATCCGGTAAGAGTTCAGGGAGATGAGGCAGCTTTTGAGATTGTGGAGGGAATTGAACACTTCAATAGAACCCGAAGTGTAGATGTCATCATCGTGGGGCGGGGGGGTGGATCCCTGGAAGATCTCGCACCATTCAATGATGAGAAGGTAGCCAGGGCAATTTACGCATCAGACATTCCCGTGGTTTCTGGTGTGGGACATGAAATCGATTTCACCATTGCCGATTTTGTTGCTGATGTGCGGGCGCCAACTCCAACTGCCGCTGCAGACCTGGTTGTTCAGGCAAAGGCAGATTTTGTAGATACCATCAAAAGCCTGCGCTCGCAGCTTGAGCAGGGCATGAGAACCAGACTGGAAAGGTGCAGGCTTGCCCTCTACAAGCAAATCATGGGGCTCAAAGAGAATACAGAACTATTTGTTTCTCACAGGATGTACCTTGATGATCTCCTCAATAATCTGATTCATGGGTTCTCAACATATTTCACAGCAAGAAAAACACAGCTTGACTCCCTTGCCCAGAGATTAAAAGATCTCAATCCCGAAAATATTCTTAAGAGAGGCTACAGTATAACCCTGAGAAAAGAAACAGGAGAGGTTGTAATCAGTGCAAATCAGGTTACACAGGGGGATGAATTAGCTGTACGTCTTTCCCGGGGAGAACTGGGCGTTACTGTTACAGATAAGGCCCTGTGAAACCACCCCAGCATTGATGCAGGGGCATGCCCGGTTGGAGTTACTTCAGTTCCCTCACAGGAGATTCCTCTGTCCAGAGGTGGTAAACGTAGTTATAAAGCTGCTCGCTCACTGATACTTTATACGGGGTTGGATTGATATCCCTCAGGTGATCCTCCCTTGTGCTCTTGAGTTGATTCAATACATAGTCTCTTAACTCTTTCAATACAATCTCAGGATAGATTCTCTTTCCATCCCATACGCAATGATGAAGTGGAACTACACTGGCAGGAGTGACATATACACGCTTTATGGGGTCAAAGGGATGATGGCACAATACGCGCATTCCCGGCTCAGGTGGTTTGTCCCCTGCTTTTATCATCAGATCAATGAGGCTGTGCCCATCTGCGCTGAAAAGCCGGTACGCCTCTTTTTTTCCTGGAATGGTCATTTTGTTTAGTTCCTGAGAAAGCTTTATACGGGGTATGCCCCTTGCCTCAACAAGCTTGTATACACATCCCATAGCAGGTTGGTCATCGCAAGTGACAAGATGGGTACCAATCCCGAACGTGTCAATTTCATGACCCTGTAGCCCGAGAGAAGTCAGGACTGCCCGGTTAATCTCGTTGCTAACAAGAATTGTACATTTAGAGAGATTTGGATCAGTCTTGTTACCAATGGCATCAAACATCCTTCTTGCACCCCTTGAAAGGTAAGAAAGGTCTCCTGAATCCAGTCTGACACCGATTGGCTTGTATCCTATTCTTAAAAGACTGAGGGCAACACAAATAAAGTTGGGGACTCCTGATTTTAAGGTATCATAGGTATCTACAAGGGCTAAAAAACCCTGGGGAAAAGCTTGCGCATAGGTAATAAATGCTGCAAGTTCCCCTTCATTGGTATTGTTAAAACCCAATTGGTTCCTAGTTTCTAAAACCATGTTAACAAAATCGTGTTTTTCCCCATCCGCTGCTTCAAGGGTATGATCTTTCAGATCCTCTATGCCTGTAAATGACTGCACATAGGAGTGAGCATGGGTTCCTCGGATAGGGACATCAAAAAGATAACCGGCAAGGACATTGCTCGTTCCATCAAAACCACCCATATAACTGTATCGAGAAGCCGAAACCCCACCATCAGGGCCTTGAGCCCTCCGCAACCCAAACTCTATTAAACCTTTCTCAAATCCCACAGCCAGTCGGTATTTGGCTGAGTTTGTGGTCATCAGGCTTGGATAGTTGGTCAATGTCAGCACAGACGTTTCAAGCATCTGTCCTATGGCAATGGGACCCTGAACCCTCATGAGAGGAACACGGGGAAAGGCTACTGTTCCCTCTTTCATCGCATAAATCTTCATTCCAGAACAATCTACGCTTTTCAACCAATCGAAAAATCCCTTTTCTGCATGCGGTATTTTCTCCTTGAGATAAGCAATATGCTCCTCGGTAAAATGAAAGTGCTCAAGCAAACGGAGCTTTTCTTCCAGACCAGCATAAATTGCAAACTCTCCGCCAAATGGATTCTTGCGGAAAAAAAGCTCAAAAACAGCTTCTTCTTCATGGACACGTGCTTTCCAATATGCGTATGCCATGGTGATCTGATAAAAATCAGTTAACATAGGGTTTACCAGTTGGTTCGTAGGTTTCATCAATCATACTCCTTCCTATGCCAATGCTTGTCCTTCAGGATTCTAGGCAAGTGGCAGTAAATCAAACCATATAAGCTTTGCATGGTCATTATTCCTTAGTTTTCCATATATTAACAGACACAGGCAATATGCACAATCAAAAAATAGCCCTCACAGAGTGTTAATTGGAAAGAGCTTGGCACAGTCGAGACGAGCAATAAAACGGAAAGTGCAGAAATCCCTTTATGACGCTTTTGTCGAATATATTTGCAAAAAACGACAAAAATGTTATCATAATTTTGTCAAAAACCTTTTTATTATTGAGTGATTTCAGTAGGTTTTTAAAAACAGAATCCACGGTATAGATATTGCTTCAAAAACTATTGTTTTAAAAATGAATTCATTAAACAATGTTTATTATGGATCAAAGTAATGAAAAAACTAAAGGAGGACTGAGGTGAAGAAGCTACTATTTGTCACAATTTTTTTGTTAGTTGCAGGAGTTTTACCTGTCCCGGCAATGGCGGACGTGCAGGTAGGTATTAGCATAGGCATTCCGCCGCCCATTACGTTTGCAGCACCGCCAGAACTGGTAGTGGTTCCCAGTGGACCAAACTACGTTTATATGGTTCCCGGCACTGTTGGCCTCTATTTCTATGGTGGATACTGGTATCGTCACCATGGAGGCCGTTGGTTTAGGGCTGTCTCTTACACTGATCCATGGATGCCCATCGACGTAGGCATTGTCCCAGCACCAATCGTTGTAGTACCCCCTGATTACATTCTAAACATGCCACCGGGTTACCACAGGATCCGTTACAATGATTTTCATCGTCACTGGCGAACCTGGGAACGCAACCGCTACTGGCATAACCAAAGATGGTATAGAGACCACTCCAGGCGTCATTGGGCAGGGCAGGAATTTCACAGGCCACCACCAGGTCATCCAGGATTTAAAGGGCCTTATCGGAAACCAGGCGTACCGGGATATCGGGGGCCCCATGACAGGCCAGGAAGTTTGGGACCGCATGGTAAACC
>MVQO01000195.1 GCA_002067585.1 Syntrophorhabdus sp. PtaB.Bin027 | reverse complement strand
GCAGTCAAAATCTCGTTGTGTTCTTTTGACGGATAGAAATAGGTAAGGTCAGGGGTAATTGTAAAGGGGTCTTCTTTCAAACCAAAAAATTCAAGGTAATCCATTTACATCTTCCCTACCTTTGATACAAGGTCATATACAGGCAATAGTACTGCCATGAGAATAAGTATGAAAACAAGCCCAACAATGGAAAGGAGAATAGGTTCAATCATTTTGCCAAGTTTTGCAGAAATATCGTCAAGCCGTTTAATATAATACCCTGAAAGGAAAGAAAACTGGGTGTCAATGTTTCCGCTCTTTTCACCGGCACTGACCATTCTCGTCACCATGGGAGGGAATATATTATGGTCCTTGAGAGTATCAGATATCCTGCTGCCAAGGAGTACATTTTCCCTCACTGCAACCAGGGCACGCCGAAAGACAAGATTATCGATAACCCCAGCGACGATATCGAGCGTCCTGTCGATGGTTAAACCTGCTACAATAAGAATCCTCATTTGTTCGGCGAACAGTGCCAAGAGTTTATTATATACAATGAGTTTCACAATCGGCAGCTTGAGAAGCATGTAATCGTAATAATAGCGTGTTTTCTCCCGGGTACGCATGATCTGAATTGCGATTACACAAAGAATCACTATGCCGATGATCACATACCAGTAGGTTGAAATCGCATTGCTACCAACCATGAGTGCCCTGGTGATCAAAGGCAGTTCAACTCCCATTTCCTGGATTACGTTCATGATCTTTGGCAGAACATAGACAAACCAGAAGATCATTGCCCCTGTAGTGGTTACAATTGCAAAAACAGGATAGAAAAGGGAGCGCTTTATAGCCTGGCTCAGATCTTCAATTCTTTGAAGATGATCTGCTACATCTGTTAGGCTTTTGTCTAACCTTCCGGTAGATTCACCAACTTTAACAAGCCTGATCAGAATGTCCGGGAAGATTCCCCGTTGTCGGGACAGAGCATCAGAGAAATTCAATCCGAGTTCTATTTCCTTCTTAGCATCAGTGAGTGCAGATTTCAGACTTCTGTTCTCTGTTGCCTCAATGCTGTCTTCGAGGGCGTTTAAAAGAGGTATACCCGCTGTCAGCATTACCGACAGGTTTCGAATACACTCGACCATGTCTCCGCGTTTAACGCGTCGTGAGATAAAGTGTTGTCTGAGCCTGGCAGCTATCTTACTGGCTTTTTTTACAACAAGAACCCTGAGGTTCCTGGCGGTCAAATCTTCGTACGCTGCTGCCTGATCTTCAGCCTCAACTATGCCGTCGATCAATGACCCATCAATATTTACTGCTTTGTAGAAATAGTAGTTCATCCGGTAACCCTGATGACCTCTTCAAGAGTCGTTACACCTTCCGACGCCTTTCTAAAACCATCTTCTCTGAGAAGAATCATGCCCTTGTTCAGTGCAGCAGCTCTCATGGCTGTGATAGGCGCCTCGGAAAAAATCAGCTCTCTCATTTCATCATCGACAATCAATATCTCCCCGATAGCTGTCCTTCCTGAATATCCTGTATTGCCACACTTTGCGCATCCCTGCCCTCTGAACCCCTTCTCAGCAGACACACCGTATTCCTGGAACTGGGCTCGTTCCTCTTCAGTCAGAGAGTATTCAACTTTACAGAATCTGCAAATCTTCCTCAACAGTCGCTGGGCAATTATGGCAAGAAGTGATGTGGAGAGAAGAAAGCGGTCAACTTTAAGATCCAGTAATCTTGGGATTGAGGTAACTGCGTCGTTTGTATGAAGCGTGGAGAGCACAAGATGACCGGTTATAGATGCTCTGATCGCTATCCGGGCAGTCTCTTCATCTCTCACCTCACCAAGAAGCATGACATCAGGGTCCTGACGCATAAAATTTCTTCCAGCAAGAGCAAAATCATATCCCACTTTTTCGTTTACCTGGGTCTGCCTCACAAAGCTAAGCTTATATTCCACTGGATCCTCAACGGTAATTACGTTCCTTTCAAGAAGGTTCACCTCCCGTAAAGCTGAGTAAAGGGTTGTGGTTTTTCCACTTCCTGTCGGCCCTGCAATCAGTACTATTCCGTAAGGCTTTTGAAAAAGCAGGCGAATCTTTTCCGTTCCCTTAGCTTCGAAACCAAGTTTGTCGATACTCAGGAGGTAACCTGTTCCGGCGAGAATTCTCATGACCACATTCTCACCGTATATCGTTGGTACAGTCGATGCCCTGATATCGTACGATTTATCAAGAAAGGTAAAACTGAACGAGCCATCTTGTGGAAGCCTTGTTTCGGCAATGTCTATTTGGGACATTATTTTTGTTCGCGATACAATGCCCCCGTGAGCAACCTTAGGTAAAGAAAAACGATGCTGAAGGACACCATCTATGCGGTAAAAGACCGTGGAAACATCGAGAAAAGGGTTGATGTGGATATCAGTAGCCTTTTCCCGTATACCTTCCATAATAATTAATTCTGTCATACTGGCTATTTGTTGGCCAGTGGCCATTCCTGTCCTTACAACCTCTTTTACTATTTCCTCCATCCTTTCCTGAATAGGGTTTTCGAGAAAGAAGTAGCTTGTTTCGAGAGAATCACGGAAACTGTCTGGATCCACAAGGAACACCCTGGGATAATTCTTTGTGATATTAACCACCCTGTCAACAGCAGTTATATTACTTGGATTTGTAACGCCGATGGATAGGAGACCTTCATCCAACTCAATGGGAATGAACTCTTCCTTTTCTGCAATCTCCTTGGGAATCAACCGCAGCGCATCGTCTGATACCGGATATTCACTCAGGTCAATGAACTCCATTCCAAACTGTTCTGCCAGTGTCTGCCCTAGCTCTTTAGATGTTATAAATCCCAACCGTACGAAAATATCGCCCAGGAGATCACCAGTTACCTTCTGATGAAGAATCGAAATATTGATTTGCTTGTCGTTGATCAGACCCTTTGTTTTAAGTATGTCTCCAAGTCTGAATGTAGCCATAGGGTTACCTCAATCTCAGATCG
>MVQO01000194.1 GCA_002067585.1 Syntrophorhabdus sp. PtaB.Bin027 | reverse complement strand
TGGAATCGTGAACGGGCTATTCAGCCCGGGGACAACTGTGATGCCTCAATGCGGGCTATCCTGGTCGAGGAGGACATGTATGACTGGGAGGGCGACAAACCACTCGAGCGACCTGTGGAAGAGACTATTATCTACGAGATGCACGTCAGGGGGTTCACCCGTCACCCGAACTCAGGGGTGATCAATCCCGGAACCTTTGCCGGTGTCATTGAAAAGATTCCATACCTGAAAGATTTAGGCATTACAGATGTTGAACTCATGCCTACCATGGCATTCGATGAACAGTGTGTTCCAGAGGGAACGGCTGCATTGGGACTCAAAAACTATTGGGGATACTGCACCCACAGTTTTTTTGCCCCTCATCCCGGTTACTCGGTAACCCCCCACCTGGGAACCCAGATACGGGAATTCCGAGACATGGTGAAAGCCCTTCACCGGGCAGGAATAGGAGTCATCATGGATGTGGCGTTCAATCATACAGCAGAAGGGGGCGGAGAAGGGCCCACCATCAATTTCAAAGGTTTCGGGAATTCAGGTTTTTATCATCTTTACCCCCATGACCGGAGGCTGTACCGGGACTTTACAGGCTGTGGCAACACAGTCAACTGCAACCACCCTGTAATCTCCCGCTTCATTATCGATTGTCTGGAGTATTGGGTAAGGGAGATGCACATTGATGGGTTTCGTTTCGACCTGGCAAGTGTCTTTGCCCGCGACATGGACGGAATCCCGAAACGCTTTGCCCCTACTCCGTGGCTCATTGAACTTTCTCAGACCCTGGCAAACACGAAAATCATTGCAGAAGCGTGGGATGCTGCAGGGCTTTACCAGGTAGGAGGATATCCAGGGTACCGCTGGGCTGAATGGAATGGCATGTACCGGGATATAATCCGTCGTTTTGTCAGGGGCGAAAAAGGGATTATTGGGGAGGTTGCCACGCGACTGATGGGGAGCAGTGACCTCTATGGGCGTGAAAAGAGATTGCCCAGTAACAGTATCAATTTCATTACATGTCACGATGGCTTCACTGTCCACGATCTCGTAAGCTATAACGAGAAACACAATCACTCCAACGGTGATGACAATCAGGATGGATCGAATGACAACCTTAGCTGGAACTGTGGGGTAGAAGGAGAGACCAATGATGAAAGGATCACCTCTCTGCGGCAAAGGCAGACCAGGAACTTCATGGCCATTCTGCTTTTGAGTCAGGGAATCCCCATGCTCCTTTACGGGGATGAGGTGCTGAGGACGCAGAAAGGTAACAACAACGCCTATTGTCAGGACAACGAGATATCCTGGTTTGACTGGAGTCTTACGAGCAGAAACCGCGATATGCTCCGTTTTGTTAGGGAGATGATTGCTTTCCGCAAGCGCCATCCCTGTCTTATGCACCAGAGGTTTCTGAAAGGGACCCGTGAACCAGGGTCAACCTATCCTGATGTTACCTGGCATGGGGTTAAGCTTTATGAGCCTGCCTGGGAAGATCCCGACGCGCAGGTTCTGGCCTTCACCCTCGGAGCAGTCAGGGTTGATGAGGAAGACCTTCATATTGTCCTGAACATGTCAGAAGAGAGCTTAAGCATTCCGCTTCCTGACCCTGCCGGGAGATTGTGGTACTGTGCTATCGACACGGCAAAGCCATCACCAGACGACATTGCCGAGCCGGGAAAGCAAGTAGGGCAACCCCATGGATACTGTCGGGTGTCACCGAGAAGCGTGGTGGTTTTTGAGAGGAGATAAGGTTTTAATACAGGTTTTGCATTGTTTATTAAAATTTTCAGTCACTTTGAACAACAGAGGGATGAGGCTGGGATGGCCCGATTGCAAAGATTCATCATACTGTTCATTGTCATCCTTTTGTTCCCGTCGATTGCTGGTTCATATGAGACGTTAAAGAAGGTGCGCTCAAAGGGCGTTCTTCGATGTGGTGTCAGCGAGGGCTTACCTGGTTTTTCCATGAAGGATGCCAAGGGGCGATGGACCGGGATGGATGCTGACTTTTGCCGCGCTGTGGCTGCTGCTGTTTTTGGTGATCCTGAAAAAGTAACTTTCTACCCGCTGACAGCCTCGGAACGCCTTCCAGCCCTTCGTACCGGAGAAATCGACCTTCTTTCAAGGAACACCACATGGACAATTGGCCGGGAGACTATGCTGGGCCTTCAATTTGTCGGAACGCTCTACTATGACGGTCAGGGCTTCCTGGTTCGCAAAAGTAGTGGAATAACAAAAGTTTTTCACCTGAAGAATGCTGCCATATGCATCGAAAAAGGAACGACAAGCCAGGCAAACCTTGATGATTACTTCCGAACGAAAGGATGGAGGTATAAGCCAGTCATATTTGAATCCATTATTAAGGCCCAGGAAGCTTTTTTTTCAGGACAGTGCAAGTCATACACTTCTGATCGTTCACACCTGGCAGCGGTACGTTCAGGTGTACGTGACGGGTCCAAAACATACGCAATTCTGCCCGGTCAGATATCCAAAGAACCGTTGGGGCCGGTGGTACGTCGCGGAGATGACGAGTGGTTTACCCTGGTACGGTGGGTGCTGTTTGCCCTCATAGAGGCTGAGGAAATAGGGGTGACGCAGGCAAACGTGCGAGCCAAGGCAAAGGAGAAAGGTAACCCGGACCTTGAGCGCTTTCTCGGATCATCAGGAAACTTTGGAAAATCCCTGGGTATTGCCAATGACTGGACTGTAAGGATAGTTGAAAGTGTTGGAAACTACGGAGAAATGTTTGAGCGAAACCTTGGACGGGGAAGCCCTCTCAATCTTGACCGCGGTCCAAACCGTCTCTGGAATAAAGGGGGACTGATGTATGCCCCTCCATTCAGATAAATTCATCGAGATTGAAGGCGTGCTGATGCGAGAATTACCAGAGGCCATACCATGAGTGAACTGCAAATCGTTACGACCTATGCTGTCTTTGCCGCAGTCATCCTGGCCATAGCATTCAATATCCTTGACCTTGCCCTGGCAGGTTTGCTCGGGGTGAGTGTGTTGATTGTATTCGGTATCCTTACCCAGGGTGACATCATCAATGTAGTAAAGATGTCCGGATCAACCTTTGCCCTTCTCTTCGGAGGAATGATCGTAGCACGGACATTGACCACATCAGGTATCTTCGAATTCCTGGGAGCCCTTTTCCTCCGAAAGACCAGGGGCAGGGGCAAGCGTTTTCTTCTGGGACTTGTCATACTCGTGGCAATACCCTGCATGTTCCTTCCGAACGCTACCACGGTACTTCTGCTGGCGCCCATTATCATTCGTGTTGCCGCTGTGTTGAAGATAGACATAATAGCTCCCCTCGTTCTTACTGCGATTATCAGCAATTCCGCAGGACTGCTCACCCTTGTGGGCGACCCGGCCACATTCCTTGTCGGCACCTCTATCAACATGACCTTTATAGAATATTTTAAGCGAGTCAGCGCAGGCGGGCTTGTGTCACTCCTCGTGCTCATACCGCTTCTGCCCCTCATAATGAAAGATATATGGAGAATAGAGCTAACACTTCCAGACGATTTGAAGGGGGAGACATTCAAGCGACCGTGGCTCAGTGTCCTGTCACTCGGAGTTCTCGGGATCATGGTACTCCTCTTTCTCTTTGGAGAATTTCTTCCGGCAAGTATTGTTCCGGCGTCAGCATCGATTATAGCGTGTTCTGTAGCCCTCCTGATTATTTATGGTGCAAAGGTGGAACCGGTGGCAAATGTATTGCGCGATATTGACTGGAAGACGATTATCTTTCTCGCATGCATGTTCATCCTTGTCGAGGCCTTCACCAAGACAGGCGCCCTTCGCGGGCTGAGCAGTCACATGAGCCAGTGGTTCGGATCGAACCTGGTTCCCCTCGCCTTTGCGCTGATAGTAGGAGTTGGATTTGCTTCGAGCTTGCTCGCAAACATACCCATCGTTGCCACCATGATTCTCCTTGTTAAAGGATATCTTATTTCAACGGAGTTTGTCCCTGAGGATGCACTGGGTGTATTTTTTACAGACTGGCCACCTGTTACCCTTCCTGTTTTTGTGGCCATGATGTTCGGGGGCACCCTCGGTGGAAATGCTACACTGATCGGCGCATCTGCTAATGTGGTGAGTGCAGGCATTAGTGCTGCTCACGGCAGACCCATTACCTTTGCTGCGTTCTTGCGGTATGGATTACCGATTACAGTCTGCCAGCTGGCTGCATCTGCACTTTACGTGTGGATACTCTCCATGGTAGTAAGGAGCTAAAGAACCCTTGAATGTGAATGAAACAGGATTTTTTATATGAAGTCTGGGGTAAATGTGTAGGTGTGCAGATGAGAGGAATTCTTAAGTTCCATAAACATTTACCTGCAAAACAAGATCTGAAGATATCCCTGCGGTAAAATTGAATTTGATGCGGCACTTTCTGAGCATTGATGATCCGGGCAGGCCATCGGTCCATGAGATTACAGCAGGAAAGGTGGCTGGAATTCTCTCCGCCGGTCTTTGAGGAGGTGGCCGATCCCGGCCCGATCATAGTGGCAGGTGCCTTCTACTTCAGTATGGGAATGACCATCACAGGAGGGGAGGTGTTACATTCCTATATAAATGAATAGGAATGCAGATTACAGGTAATTAGGTTACAGGCGATAGGGAAGAAATGGGAGGAGCGGAAAAAATACCGATTGACGAAGGGCGAATAAACACTGACTTTTTTCGGGTTCCAGTGGTTATCAAGTGAAGAGCAGTCGTCCCAGCAAAGCACGGTCGCTTATTGCCCCTCTATGATCTTGCTCTTGGCTTACAGCTATGAGCTTATCAGCATTATGACGAAAATCCATGCTCTATTATTGATCTCTCAATGTACGCTTTGACCCGGTGTTTTGGCCTGAAAACGCCGGCATGGCTGTCGCACAGAATGTCAGCCTCGAGGGCAAGGAGTTTGTCCATAGACTCCCTCCATGCTATTGGATCGCATTTGAAATCCTCAAGAAGGGGTGCGCTCATATCCTGAGCAAAAAGAATCCTTTTGCCCCCCTCACCGAGGTAGAGTGCAATTGATCCCGGTGTGTGCCCGGGTATGTGGATCCAGTTGACCGCATGCTCTCCAAAAACGAGACGTCCTTGGTTGCCCCGGAGTTTTACATCGATTCGGAATGGCTGGAGGTAAATGCCAAAGCACCATGCAGCGGTCATATGCTGGTCCCCCCGCTCTATGATCTCAGCATCCAATGCATGCATAACAATCCTGCTCCCACAGTGTTGCCTGAACAGTGTCGCGCCTCCTATGTGATCCATGTGGCAGTGAGTCAAGATGACGGTTGATATTTTGGAAGGATCGAATCCAATGGTCTCAATGTTTCTGATAGTTTTTTCAAAGCCAGGCCCGGCCCCACTGTCGATAAGGACGAGTTCATCAAAGTCCAGAAGGTAAACCGCCCCATCCCTGACATCAGAAATGGCAGCGCCGCCAACCTGGTAAACATTTTCAACTATCTGACGTGTTCTCATCTTTAGAATATACTCTCAAAAGAAGATGTCAAATTGTGCTATGAAAAAAGTGTTAAACCTTCCTTCTGTAACCACCTTCATCACCGCTTTTCACATAGCTTAAATATTCACTAAAGTGCTTTTGTAATTCAGAGATAGCTGTTGTTTTCATACCATACTTTTCAGTCATTTTGTTATAACTATTATAGTCAATCGAGCATCCAGTCAATGCATGAAGGGTTATGAAGAAGCAAGAGGCGATAGATATGCCCATACCACGCGCCATAGATAGATAATAATTGCACCCTGGATCAGCCTTAATTTTTTGCCTCTAAAACGCTCGACGGTTTTGTCGGATATTTTTCTTCAAAACGACAAAAATGTAAGAAGCAATCGGGTAGATTGAGGGTTTATCCAATTATTTCAGCTTCTTTCAATCAAGTAGCTGAGGCATAAGTATTGCTATAAGTGTTTTGAAAGACAAAGAACACGATAGGTTGTCGGTTTTATAATGAAAAATGTTGCAGTAAAACCGCAAGGCTGAAGGAGGTACCCGGTGAAAATCATTGTGATTGTCCTTGGGCTAAGTGTGTTGACAGGGTGTGCAATTGTCCCTCTTGCCTGCTATGATTGTTATGACTCCTGTTACGGGTCTTCGTATTCTGTATCTTCTGACAATCAATATTCCTCAGGCAGGTATCCCACAACAGGACTTGCTGATGCTCCCTCATCATCCGGTACAAACTACTATGGATACCCTTATTACAGGACTCAATATCCTGATTATTACGGGCATGGATATTACGGGCCTCGATATCCCGGCTACTATGGCTACAGGTATTACCGGCCCCGGTATTAATCGCTTGGGTTTTCAGTGCTACAGCAAGTAAAGATGCAGAATAAGGGCGAGGTTTTTCGGTTAAGATGAAGATATTGACACAAGAACCTTTTGAGGTTATGTTTGGGAAAGGAAGGCAAAATATGAAGAAAATCATTGTTATCGTCGTTATCGGAGTGTTTTTCTCTTTTGGTGTTTTCTCAGAAGGCTTCTGCGCACGCGGTGGTCCTCCTGGCGGCGGCTCTTCAGGCGGACGTCCTCCTGGAGGGGGCGCTATAAGTGGTCCACGTCCTGGTGACGGCCATCGCGGTGGTGGTTATTACGGAGGTAGATATCATCGTGGCGGTGGTTATCATTACTATCGCGGCGGTTCAAGATACTATTTCGGTTGGGGCCTGGGATTCCCGTTCTACCCATACCCCTTTGACTATTATGCATCTGGCTACCCCTATGTATATCCCTATTGGTATCCGTATTATCCCTATGCCTATCCAGACTATCGCACTGCGTTTCCGGACTATCCATATTCTGATGATCAAGCTGCAGTCTACGTCGAGCCTGAGCAGCCTTATTATTGGTATTACTGCAGCAATCCAGAGGGGTATTATCCCTATGTCACCAGTTGTCCGGGTGGATGGGCCAAGGTAGTTCCTACACCGCAAGGAGAGGAGGGTAAGGTAAAATGAATTGGCAACGAGGTTTAATGCTGTTATTAATCGTGGCAGTGATAGGCGGGTGCGCAACCATGCCGGCAGGCCCGACTGTGAGGGTGATGCCGGGTCCTGGAAAACCTTTCGAGGTCTTTATTGATGAAGATACAATGTGCAGGCAATGGGCTCTGCAGCAGATTGGAGGATTGCCACCAGGCGAGACTGCTAACCAAAATCTGGCTTCTGGAGCGGTCCTTGGAACGCTTCTGGGTGCAGGCATAGGTGCTGCTATTGGATCTACCACCGGTGATGCTGGCGCAGGTGCTGCAATAGGTGCAGGGGCCGGTCTTCTCGGGGGAACCGCAGTGGCATCGAATTCTGCTTATGCTTCCCAGTGGGAGCTCCAAAGGCAGTACGATATAGCTTATTCGCAATGCATGTACGCGAAAGGCAACCAGGTTCCGGGTGTGGTTAAACGCCAGCCCCAGGCTGATGTGCCGCCACCTCCACCACCGCCGAGTGTAAATCCAGGATCATGGGTTACCGTACCTGGCCAATATGTGAATGGTAAGTGGGTACCTGAACATAAAGTGTTCGTACCGCCTCCTGCCAGATAGCAGGTTCTACCCCCGAGAAAGCCAATGTCCTGGCCAGGTCCCCGACTCCATAAAGACCTGGTGTTCAGTATGCAATCGGGAATAGGTGACTAATTGAGACGGTTCACATGTCCTTTACGGACGATCTTGTCTGCCTGGCAGAAAAAGCCGGCATCAAGCCGGCAGACTGAGTAAGACCGTTTCTCACGCAGATTTTACCAAACTGACCTTGTCAAGAAATCAGTGGATTTTGGACAGCAAGTCCCGGAAAGCGACCAAAGTCTCTGTCGGCTGTCCATAACTCCCTTACCCCATGTTGGTGGCATATTGTTACTATGCGGGCGTTGTGTACCTGGGGATCTGAAATGCGGCCACTTTGAAGGGTGGAACGTAACAACCGCCAGTAATCTTCAGATTCCGAAAGCATGGCGAGGGTGGGTGACTCAAGCCATGCCTCAACTTGGTCAATTGCTGTCTCAAGCGGCGTCGGAGGGTTATATATTCGAGGGTGGGTTACTATCGCGAAAAATTCGTGGATACATGGCCACGGTATGGCCCACGGGGCTCTGCCCTCAGCCAATTCAACAATCCTTCTGAGGGCTTGACCATGTCAGGGCGAGTCTTCCCGATGAGCATAAAACAGAATGTTGCTGT
>MVQO01000193.1 GCA_002067585.1 Syntrophorhabdus sp. PtaB.Bin027 | reverse complement strand
TACTACGACAAAAAGTTAAGCTCGTTACTGTTGGCGGAGGTATATTCAACAGAAATACCGAGGATCAATCAATACTTACAGGCAGAAATCGAATTTGTCAGGAAACACATTCGCGGAGATGAAACCATATTAGAACTTGGTGCAGGATATGGAAGGGTCATCCTGGAATTGGCCAGATCATGCAAAAAGATAGTTGGTATAGATATATCGCCTAACAATATTGAGTATGGTAAAAAGCTTTTAAAGGATTATAAGAATGCAGAACTAGTTGTAATGGACGCATATACAATGCAGTATAAAAACGAATTTGATATGACAATATGCATCCAGAATGGTCTTTCAGCGATAAAAGGGGATACACGTGATTTGCTGAAAAAAACTATCGATGGTTTAAAAAATGGAGGGTTAGCATTTTTTAGTTCATATCATCCTGATTTCTGGGAATATCGTCTACTGTGGTTTTATGAACAGGCAAAAAAGGGATTAATAGGAGAACTCGACATCGAGAACTGCAGGGATGGAGTAATAACTTGTAAAGATGGATTCTACTCTCGATCTTTTTCAAAAGATGAATTATCAGAACTTGGGCAACAATGTGGGATGAATTATTGGATTGAAGAAATAGATGAATCCAGCATTTTTTTGATAATACAAAAGTTATAGTCGAATTTCCACGTAACAATCGTTTTTGCCATGCTTTTTGCAAAATTGAATACTAAAAGTACTTGCTAAAGGGAAAAGAATCGACTGCGAGTGGCAAGTATGTTACATAAAGAAAAAAGGGAAATAAACCATCCCTTATTTGAAGATAGTATGATATCATATCAAACTATATAGGGGATGGCGTTACAGGCAAAGAGAGTATAGTGATTTTGCTGGATGAAGAATTCATCGATGAGTTTGACAGGCATGTGAATGAACAAGCCTTTCAAAGCAGAAGCACACGATTCGGGAAGCCGTCTCTGAGAAGCTTTTGAGACTGAAGAGCAACTGTTTAGCATCAGAATGCGCAAAACTCGTTGCTGCATTTGAAAAAAAGATAGCTAAAAAAGGACTGGATAAGGATGTAAATCAGTGACCACAATGCTGAGATGGAAAATCAGATGTGCAGATTTTAATCTGACCAGGGTCAGAGAACAGTCTGGCTTACGCCCAGTTCTGACATTCAGTTATGATGTCTCCAATGAAAGATCGGGTACGGTAATAACC
>MVQO01000192.1 GCA_002067585.1 Syntrophorhabdus sp. PtaB.Bin027 | reverse complement strand
GCTTCACTTTCAACAGGTAGTGCCCTGATACAATTTCTTTGTTTTGAATTATCCTGCCTTCTATATCGTCCATAGTTACATTAAATAACGCTTACAGTCTTCAGTTCAATCTTCACTGTTAACCGGGGACCACAATCCTTATTTTCCGACTCTGAGTGCCAGGATTTTTAACTCTGACCTAACGTACCGATAGGCACATGATCAACGCATCCTCATTAGTTTCCGCATAATATTTCTTTCTTTTGCCGATTTTCTCAAAACCAAACCTCCTGTAGAGATTAATGGCGGCTACATTCCCTTCACGAACTTCAAGAAAAAACTGATGAACACCTCTTTTTTTACAACAGCCAATTACATGCTCAATGAGACTTGAAGCACACCCTTTACCGCGAAAGCCCGGATGAATAGCAATGTTTAGAATGTGTGCCTCATCCGCAACCGAATAAAGGATGATGTAACCAATGGGTTGTGTACTATTCCTCAATACCAGACTCAACGAGACGGGTGAGGCCAGGGCTTCTTCAAAGAATCGTTCTGTCCATGGAGAAATAAAGGAAAGCTTTTCTATCTCCATGACACCATTAAGATCATCCAAAGTCATCTTGGCGATAGTCTCATCTGTTGCCTGGGTTTTGAACAAGGGATAAATTCTCCTTGGTATTGAGACTGGAATCCGATGATCCGTTACGTGGACTTGTAATGCCTTGTTTCCCGAATACTTCATGGCAGGCTTCAAGGTTGATATGCGGGGGTATAGTTACATAGTACAGGGCAGAAGAAGCGCCCACGTTATGAGGTATGCCTTCTTTTCTATTCGGGAGCATGGCATATTCAAAACTCATGGAAAGTTATTTACCATCTTTTCACAGGGGAGTAAAGAAGCATTGGTCTGAATCAAAAAAGAAAAGATCATAGTATGGAATCTTTTTGGGGTACTGTATACGAAACTTCTAATCGAGACAGAGTCATTAATTCCGGCAATTCATGAATTCGCGCAGAATTATTTAACTTGACAAAATGCGGTCAAACATGAAATATTTCATAAAAAAATTACAGTATTCTTGAATAAATCAAAGAGGCAAGCAACTGCCGGAAGTAAGGAGGAGTCATGGGAGGATTTCTTAACGTTGTTTTACGGCTAAGCAATTGGATGCATGCAATTGCAGGTGCTGCGCTCACATTCATTATGCTGCTCACTGTGAGCGATGTCTTTCTGAGGCTTTTTGCGCGGCCCATTGTCGGGACTTTTGAGCTGGTAGGCCTCGGGGGTGCTGTTATCATAGGGTTCGGCATCCCTATTACATCCTGGAACAGGGGGCATATCTTTGTAGATTTCCTGGTCAACATGTTTCCAGATAGCCTTAGAGATGGATTCAACATAGTTACTAGGCTGATAAGCATGGGTCTTTTCATCCTTGTTGGCTGGAACCTCTTTGTGCTTGGTATCGACATGGTAAAATCCGGAGAAGTCTCGACAACCCTGCTTATGCCCTTTTATCCGGTAGCTTATGGCCTGGGGGTTTGCTGCTTCATACAGTGCCTGGTGCTCATTTGTGATATTGTGAAGATAGCTGGAGGTAAATATGAATGAGGTAGTGGTTGGTATCATAGGTTTATGTATTGTACTTCTTCTTTTTCTCACTGGGATTGAGCTTGCTTTTGCCATGATCCTTATCGGATTTCTGGGTTTTGGTTACCTCATATCATTCCATGCAGCGCTGAACCTGCTGGCAAAGGATGTTTTTGATGTTTTTAACTCATATAGCTTTACAGTTATTCCTTTGTTTGTCTTGATGGGCCAGATAGCCTTTAACTCCGGTATTGCGAAGAGACTCTTTGATGCTGCATATAAATTTATCGGACATGTTCCCGGTGGTCTTGCCATTGCCACGGTAGCAGGAGCGACAGCGTTCAAGTCTATCTGCGGTTCCTCACCTGCTACAGCCGCAACATTTGCAAGCGTGGCTGTGCCTGAGATGGATCGATACAGTTATGACAAGAGGCTTTCAACCGGTATTGTGGCTGTAGTGGGAACCCTCGGGGTACTCCTTCCTCCGAGTGTAACACTTATCATATTTGGCATCATTACAGACCAGTCCATTGGTCGGCTTTTTCTTGCAGGGATAGTCCCTGGATTGATCTCTGCGTTCTTTTTTGTGGTGATAATCTACGGATGGTGCAAGATGAACCCTGCCCTAGGTCCTAAAGGCCCAAAATCTTCGTGGGCAGTGCGCATTAAGTCTGTGCCTGAGGTGGCATGGGTCATCCTCATATTTGTTCTTGTTATAGCGGGTATATTAAAGGGATTTTTCACCCCTACAGAGGCAGGCAGTGTAGGAACATTCCTCGTCCTAATCTTGGTTTTTGCCAAGCGCGATCTCAATTTTAAAGGATACTGGAAATCTGCTTTGGAGTCGGTGAGGACAGCATGTATGGTTCTTTTTCTAATTGCCGGATCAACAGTCCTGGGTCACTTCATTGTAGTTACAAAAATTCCCATGATCGCCGCTGATTGGATTGTAAGCCTCCCCCTACCATCATGGCTTGTCCTGGTATTTATCGCATTGATTTATCTTCTCGGCGGATCATTTATCGATGACCTTGCCTTTATGATTCTGGCAACGCCCATATTTTATCCTGCCATCCAAAAACTGGGTTATGATCCCATGTGGTTTGCCATCATGATTTGTATCACCGTCATGGCTGGGGTGGTGGTGCCACCTGTAGCAATCAATGTCTTTGTGGTGAAGAACATTACCAAAACACCCTTTAGCGTGATATACAAAGGGGTTTACCCTTTTCTGCTCTCTCTCCTTTTTGTTGCTATTTTGCTTTTCATATTCCCTGCACTGGCAACATGGCTTCCTGGGAGGCTGATGGGAGCAATGTAAGTAAATGGTGGTGCTGAACCTGAATCAGTATAAAGCAAGGAGTATGTTGATTAAGGCTGGTCTGTATCGAATTTGTTAAGGGAGCTTCCAATGCCATGCCCCTAATGTTAAAACGAACGCTGAGTCGGAATTTTCTCCGATGTAAAACGTCCAATGTCGGAATATTCCGACCAATACAGCAGTTGTTGAAAGGCTATAAAACATAATTGTCTTGTAAAGATAACGTATTCCAAAATCGCATATTCCCTGGCATGGGCTGTGCAAAATGTGTGTTACCGAAGAAGAAAAGGAGGTGTTGGAGCCAAACAAGCATATAAAAATATTTTAGGCATTAATCAGGGCTTAACAGGATATTAAGGAGATGCAGATGATGGATGTGTTGTGGAAAATAATGATTGACAAAGAGGAAGAGATTGCTTATAAAGAAAAAAAACCTAGAAGGGGGTATCTAATGAAAGGACGTTTGATGGTGAAGTGTTTTCTTTTATTGTTTGTTGTTTCAATCTGTTTTGTTGCGTTCCCAGGTTTGTCTGCGGCACAACAGAAGACGATCACACTCAATTACTCCAACTTCTTCCCGGCGCCTCACAAGAACAGCCAGCTGGCTGAGGCATGGTGCAAGGAAATCGAGAAAAGAACAGATGGAAAGGTTAAAATCACGTATTTTCCTGGGGGCACCCTAACGCCGGCTGCCCAGACCTACGAAAACGTTACTAAAGGAATAGCCGATATCGGGTTTAGTGTTTTTGGCTATACTAGGGGACGTTTTCCTATGATCAGTATTATGGACAACCCACTTGGCTATAAGAGCGGTGTTCAGGCAACAAAGCTGATCAATGAATTCTACAAGAAGTTTAAACCAAAAGAGCTTGATGATGTTCATGTGCTTTATCTCCACGCTCATGGACCTGGAATCCTCCACACCAAGAAAGCCGTCAACAAGCTGGAAGATCTCAAAGGCATGAAGATAAGGGCCCAGGGAACTGTTGTTCCAATTGTTCAGGCTCTTGGAGGAGCGCCTGTTGGTACGACTATGCCCGAAACCTATGATGCACTCCGCACAGGCGTTGTAGATGGCGCCATGTCTCCTCAGGAAGCATTAGAGGGTTGGAAATGGGGAGAGATCGTTAAATTTACGACCCAGAACTTCGGCTCTGCATATACAGCGACCATGTTCGTTGTCATGAATAAGAACAAATGGAACAGCCTGCCGCCGGATATCCAGAAGATATTTAATGAGGTAAGTGCGGAATATGCAGATAAACAGGGAAAACTCTGGGATGAGATTGATAAATTAGGGTATGATTGGTCAGCAACAAAAGGCCATAAGGTTATAGCTCTTTCAAAAGAAGAGGATGCCAAATGGGCTGCAGCTGTAAAACCAATCTATGAAAAATATGCCGCAGAAGTCCAGGCAAAAGGTTTGCCAGGCAACGAAGCCCTGAAATTCTGCCTTGACTTCCTGAAAAAGTAATACAGGCCACGCTATCGTTACCAAAGGGGATGCTCCTTGGACAGCATCCCCTTTTTCTCTGGAGGCATCCCCTCTTCCATGAAAGTGAGAAAATGTTTTTCTTATCTTTTCCTACTATTCTTTTCTTAAACCGAATATAATAGTTTCATGAAAGATGCAGGAAAAACCCTGGAAAACTGTAGATTGTGCCCGAGGGCCTGCGGAGTAAACAGGATTCGGGGTAATGTTGGATATTGCGGCGTAGGGAAGGAAATACTCGTTGCTCATTTCGGCCCCCACTTTGGTGAGGAGCCCCCAATCTCTGGCACACGTGGTTCTGGAAACGTATTTTTTGTTTCCTGTAATCTTCGGTGCGTCTATTGCCAGAATTTCCAGATTAGTCACGAATGCAAAGGGAAGAGCGTCACCCTGGAAGGGCTCGTCGAAATCTTCTTTAGCCTTAAAGATATGGGCGTTCACAATATTAACCTCGTTAGCCCAACACCGTACGTGCCCTTTATCGCCGAAGCCATCGAATGTGCCAAAAGCAAAGGCATACAAATTCCCTTTGTCTATAACAGCCATGGATACGAAACAGCGGACGCCCTGAAGATGCTCGATGGACTGATCGATATCTATCTACCTGATTTTAAATACTGGAACAGTAACATAGCTGAGCAACTTTCCTTTGCCAGCAACTACCCTGAGTCAGCAAAGAAGGCTATTCTCCAAATGAAACAGCAGGTAGGAAATCTTATTGTTAAGGGGGGTATAGCTCGAAAAGGGACTCTCGTACGTCACCTTGTCCTTCCTTCCAACCTTGCAGGTTCAAATCGAATTCTTCTCTGGATAAAAGAAGAACTTGGTGTAGATACTTTTATAAGCCTCATGGCGCAATACAACCCAATGCATAAAGCGACTGAATACCCAATGCTTGCGAGAAGTATTCGGCAGGAGGAGTACGATTTTTTGCTCAATTTTCTTGAAGAAGAAGGTTTTAATAATGTTTTTATTCAAGATCTTGAGAGTGTCAAGACCTATGTGCCGGATTTTGAACTGGAAGAGCCGTTTTTAAAGCAAGAACTGAGAAGCTGATTGTAAAAGGCTATTATGGATTTGGCTTCGGCTGAAACCTATCAGCAATTCGCTAATACAAGGAGGTAAGCATGGACATTAAAACAGTAGAAATCAATGTGCCGGAAGGGCTCAACATCATTATCGGCCAGTCTCACTTTGTCAAGACAGTGGAAGATCTTTATGAGATTTTTGTAGGTTCTTCTCCAAGCCTCAAATTTGGCATTGCATTCTCAGAAGCAAGTGGCCCTTGCCTTACTCGATACGAAGGAAATGACGAAGAACTCATGAGGCTGGCTAGCGAGACATCTTTCTCCATTGGTTGTGGGCACACATTTGTTGTTTTCCTGAAAGAGGGGTTCCCGATCAATGTATTGAATGCCATAAAGGTATGTCAGGAGGTTTGCCATGTTATCTGCGCAACAGCCAATCCCCTCCAGCTTATCGTAGCAGAGTCAGAACAGGGGGGCGGAATACTCGGTGTCATTGACGGTTTTCGGCCCAAGGCAATTGAAAAAGAAGAAGACAAAAAGGCCCGCAAGGAACTTCTTCGCAAATTCCGGTACAAACTCTGAAAAGGAGAGGTTTGCCAGAAAATGACGCCCTTCAGGTCAGACTGTACTGAGAGGTTTTGAGTTCACTGTTGAGTGTTGAGTGCTAACAGCTTACCCCTTGTCAAACAGAGCTTTTCGTGTTGATTATTCAATGGTTGTATGGTAATGTTCATCAGTGAAACGTGCCCTGGCATATATTGTTCATGAGGCCATAATTGGCATAGTCTCTCCTGCAAGTTTTCTGTGAACACAGTGAAAATTTACTTTTCTTATATAGAAGAGGAATATAGAACAAAAGATAGAGGAAAAAAGAATCAAAGATCATTTGTATTCTGAAAAAAAGCAGATGATAGGCGTTGGAATTATAGGTTTGGGCACTGTCGGCATCGGCACATATAAAATTCTCGAACAGTATCATTCCCTTATAAAAGACAAATCAGGACAAGATATCAGGGTAGTTAAGTGTGCTGACATCGACACAAAACGGCCCCGAGATATATCCCTGAAGCAGGGAATAATGACTGCGGAAGCCAGGGAAGTTATTGAGTGTAAGGATGTTGATATTGTTGTTGAGCTGATAGGTGGAATAGAGCCTGCCAATGAGTATATCCGCATGGCTATCCAAAACAAGAAATGGGTAGTTACAGCAAACAAAGCCCTTCTCGCTGAAAAGGGAGATGAGTTATTCACATTAGCGGCAAAACAGAACGTTGAAATAGGTTTTGAAGCATCTGTGTGTGGTGGAATACCATTAATAAAGGCGATACGTGATGGCCTGGTGGGAAATCGTATCAACTACATCCTGGGGATTCTGAACGGAACGAGTAATTATATTTTGACGAAAATGACCCTCGAGGGAATGTCCTTTGAAAAAGCCCTTGAAGAGGCCCAGCGACTTGGATTTGCTGAAGCTGACCCAACCTTTGATGTGGAAGGAATCGACGCAGCCCATAAACTCTGTATTCTTATACGGTTGGCCTTTCAATGCCACGTAAAGATGAGAGATGTTGTAACTGGCGGGATAACAAAAATAGATCCTATCGATATAGAGTTTGCAAGGGAATTTGGGTACAGAATCAAGTTGTTGGCAGTTGCAAAAGAAGAGAATGAGAAGATTGAGGCCAGGGTAGAGCCTGCCATGATTCCTGTTGTGCACCCCATGAGTAATGTGGATGGCGTCTATAATGCAGTGTACATTGTGGGAGACAAGACAGGGCCGACGCTCTATTATGGAAAAGGGGCTGGGAGCGAACCAACCGGGAGTGCAGTGGTTAGTGATATTGTCGATATGGCTTATAGAATGAGAGGCGGTTCACCGTTACCAAAAATCCCTTCAGTGTCAAAGGCGAAAAAAATGAGGAGCGGAGAAAAATCTTTCGTCCCGTATTACATGAGATTTACTGCAAAAGATAGACCCGGTGTTTTGTCAAAGGTCTCCGGTGTCTTGGCTGAATATAATATCAGCATATCCTCTGTAATTCAGAAAGGCCGCAAAGAAAACGGCTATGTGCCCATTGTAATACTCACTCATGAAGCTACGGAGCAAAACCTGAAAAATGCAAAGGCAGCAATAGACCGTCTGGCTGTTATTAAAGGCGAGAGTGTTTCTATACGGATAGAAGAGGGAAGACTGTGAAAAAACAGTTCGGAATTCAGGGTTCAGAGTTTGGAGTTAATGGAAAGTTCACCAGTTGTGAAATGCAAGTAAGAGAATTTCCCTGGATTTACGAAAAACTCAAAGCTCAAAACTCAAACCAGCAGTGTCTGAAAGGTGCTGCACCATGAAATACATCGTTATTATCGGTGACGGGATGGCAGACTGGCCCATTGAGAGACTCGATGGTAAGACGCCGCTCATGGCAGCCCATAAACCGTATATGGATATGATGGCCCAGGATGGTTACTGCGGAAAAGTTCTCACTATACCGGATGGTTATCCGTCAGGAAGTGACGTTGCGTGCATGTCCTTATTCGGCTACAACCCCGCTAAATACTATACCGGCAGAGCACCTATTGAGGCAAGCGGTATGGGCATACACCTTGATAAAAACGACGTAGCCTTCCGCTGCAACCTAGTTTACCTTGCTATACATCCTGATAAGACCTTCATGGGTGATTACAGCAGTGGCCATATCACAACAGAAGAAGCAAACATACTGATTCAAGACCTTAACAAAGAACTTGGTAGCAAAGAGTTTATTTTTTTTCCAGGAGTAAGCTATCGTCATGTGATGCTCTGGAAAGACGGTATGTGGGAAATGGAAACAACTCCTCCTCATGATATAACCGGAAAAGAGATACTTGATTACCTCCCCAAAGGTAAAGGCGCTGACAGGCTCATCTCTTTGATGATTGACTCCCGGAGAATCCTTGAAGGCCATTCGTTAAACAGAAAAAGAGAAAAAGCTTCCAGGTATCCTGCCAATAGCATATGGCTTTGGGGGCAGGGGAAAAAAGCCCAATTTCCTTTGTTTAAAGACAATCATGGCCTCACAGGTGCAACTGTCACGGCCGTAGACCTTGTCAAGGGTATCAGCAGGCTTGCTGGATTTGATACTCCCAGAGTCGAGGGGGCAACCGGATATCTTGACACTAATTACCGAGGTAAGGCAAATAAAGCAATTGAACTTTTAAGTGACCATGATATCGTATATATCCATATCGAAGCACCTGATGAAGCTTCACACGAAGGAAATATTGACGAAAAAATTAAGGCTATCGAGAATATCGACAGGGAAGTAGTGGGCCCAATTTTCGAGAGCGTTGGCGATTTTGTAAAGTTTCTTATTGTTACTGACCATGCAACCCCTATTGCTATGAAAACCCACCATGCCACCCCTGTTCCCTTTACCGTATTCCAGAAACATAACAGGATAGGTGGATGCCCATCGGGGTATGATGAACGGGCAGGCGAGCGATTGTTTGACGGAGAAGCATTGATCAAGTTTTTTATCACAGGCCACTGAATATGAGACAAAAATTCATATTCGTTACGGGTGGGGTTGTTTCTTCCTTGGGAAAGGGGCTCGCTTCAGCCTCTATAGGGGCCTTGCTCGAATCAAGAGGTCTCACGGTAGCCATAAAAAAGCTTGATCCATACATCAACGTTGATCCCGGCACCATGAACCCATTCCAGCATGGTGAGGTGTATGTCACTGATGATGGCACGGAGACTGATCTTGATCTTGGTCATTATGAGAGGTTCACAAATTCTGTAGGATCAAAGAAAAGCAATTTTACAACCGGCCAGGTCTATGATGCAGTTATTATGCGGGAAAGAAAAGGGGGTTACTTGGGTGGGACCGTACAGGTCATCCCGCATATCACCAACGAGATAAAAAAACGAATTCTTGATGTTAATGACGGAGCTGACGTTGCCATTGTAGAAATCGGAGGAACAGTGGGCGACATTGAAAGCCTTCCTTTTCTTGAAGCAATACGTCAGCTGCGGAACGATCTTGGAAAGGAGAATTCGTTATTTATTCATCTCACTCTTGTTCCGTTTATCAAAAGTGCAGATGAGATGAAGACGAAACCTACGCAGCATAGCGTGAAGGAACTTAGAGGAATAGGTATACAGCCAGATATCTTGTTGTGCAGGACAGACAGACTTCTATCCCAGGATTTGAAAGATAAGATCGCCCTTTTCTGTAATGTTGATAAGGATGCAGTCATTACCGGGAAAGACGTGGATGTAATCTATGAATGCCCCATCCTCTTCCACCGGGAAGGCCTCGACGAGAAGATCACCCAGCTCCTGAATATTTGGGCAAAGAAACCTGACCTTTCCAAGTGGGAGGCAGTAGTCGATACCATCAGGAACCCTGAGAAGTATGTTGATATTGCTATAGTAGGCAAGTACGTTAAGCTTCAGGACTCCTATAAAAGTCTCCATGAAGCACTCGTCCACGGCGGAATTGCCAATAATGCAAGAGTGAATATTCATTATGTAGACTCTGAAGACCTGGAGAAAGGCGGAGACCTTACAATACAGTTCCAGGGAGTCCATGGCATTCTTGTGCCGGGAGGTTTTGGTGATAGAGGGATTGAAGGCAAAATGAAGGCTATACAGTATGCTAGAGAGAACAAGGTTCCATATCTTGGTCTGTGTCTCGGTATGCAGCTTGCTGTTATTGAGATCGGTAGAAATCTGGCAGGGCTCAAGGGCGCCCACAGCACAGAATTTGATATGGCTACAAGTAGCCCGCTAATCTTCCTTATCGACGAATGGGTTAATCAGAAGAACAAGGTGCAGAAGAGAGACAGATTTTCAGACAAAGGAGCCACCATGAGGCTTGGTGCATATCCATGCAAGCTAAAAGCAGGCAGCCTGGCATTTAAAGCCTACAATGAGAAGTTGATCTACGAGCGACATCGCCATCGGTACGAGTTCAACATGGCATTTCGAAAAAAACTTGAAGCATGTGGAATGAACGTGACAGGGATATCACCGGATGGACAGTTTGCCGAGATCATCGAGGTTAAGAACCACCCCTGGTTTTTAGCATGCCAATTTCACCCTGAATTCAGATCAAAACCTTTCAGCCCCCATCCACTATTCAGGGATTTTATCAAAGCCTCACTCAAAGGCAAGCAAGAAAGACAGCGATGCAGAAAGAAGTAAAAGTCGGCGCTGTAACAGTCGGCGCAAAACCGTTTGTGTTTATTGGAGGTCCCTGTGTTATTGAGGGATCGGACATTACTCTGAGAATTGCTGAAAGGCTAAAAGATATAACGAGCAGACTCGCCGTTCCCTTTATCTTTAAATCTTCTTATGATAAAGCAAATAGAACCTCCATAAGTAGCTTCAGAGGCCCGGGCATAGATGAGGGCCTTAAAGTGCTTGAAGCGGTGAAGAATAACTTTCAAGTTCCAATCCTTACTGATGTTCACTCTGTGGAGGAAGCGAAAACGGCGGCAACCGTGGTTGATGTTTTACAGGTGCCTGCCCTGTTGTCACGGCAAACAGACCTCCTTGTGGCGTGTGGTAGAACAGGTAAACCAGTAAATATCAAGAAGGGCCAGTTCCTTGCTCCTCACGATATACAGCACGCCATCAATAAAGTGGAGTCGACAGGAAATTTTAAAATCATGGTTACCGAACGGGGTACGTATTTCGGATATAATAATCTGGTGAACGATTTCAGAGCCATACCAATTATGAAAAGATTCAGCTACCCTATAATATTCGATGCTACTCATAGTGTGCAGAAACCTGGAGGTATGGTTACTGTTTCGGGCGGAGAACGGGAATTTGTCTTTCCTCTTGCGAAAGCGGCGATAGCCGTGGGCGTTGACGCCATCTTCATGGAAGTCCACTTTGACCCATCGAAAGCATTATGCGATGGAGCTAATTCAGTCTGTCTTGACGATCTGCCTCTCATGCTTGAGACGCTAAAAAGAATTGAGGCGGCATTATGAGCCGATTCATTGATATTGGAAAAGAAGTCCTGAGGAAGGAAGCAGAAGCCATCCTCAGCGTCATGTCGTGTCTCAACGTGGATTTTGAAAGAGCTGTAGACGCTATTGCCCAATGCAGGGGCAGGGTTATTATGATGGGTATTGGTAAATCAGGACTTATCTGCAAAAAAATAGCCTCTACACTTTCAAGCGTTGGAGTCCCTGCTATTTTTGTGCATCCTACAGATTCTATTCATGGTGATCTGGGGATCCTTCAAAGTGGCGATGTTGTGATTGTGGCGAGTAATAGTGGCGAAACGGAAGAACTTATCAAGGTGCTTCCCTGGATACGGAGAATGAATATTATCATGGTGGTTATTACAGGTGATCCAGAGTCCACTATTGCAAAATATGGTGATATTGTTATCAGTGTGAAGGTTGATGAAGCGTGCCCGCATAATGTTGTCCCCACGTCGAGCACCACTGCAACCCTTGCTCTCGGTGATGCCCTTGCTATTGCTCTCATGGATAAGAGAAATTTTAGTATAGAAAACTTTGCCTCCCTTCATCCTGGTGGTACCCTAGGGAGAAAATTAGTTTTAACAGTAGAAGAACTCATGCACACCGGCGATCAACTGCCCAGAGTCTTTCAAGACGCCCCCATGAAGGATGTAATATTCGAGATCAGCTCAAAACGGCTCGGAGTCGCTGCAGTGATGAACCGCGATGGAGAAATTGTAGGAGTCGTAACTGATGGCGATTTGCGCAGGGCCATTGAGCGATTTAATGATGTACTGTCAAAAAATGCGTCTGATGTGATGACGAAAAACCCCAAAGCGATCAAAAAGGATGCCCTTGCTACATATGCCCTGAAAAAAATGGAAGAATTTTCAATAACCTCTCTTTTTGTTGTTGAAAAAGTGGGAGAAAGACGGCCTGTAGGGATCATCCACATCCATGACCTTTTAAAGGCAAAGATTGCGTGAGCACGGAGCAGTAAGCAGGTCGTTTGAATAGTTTTAACTGTTTCGGTTGTTGAAGCAGGTGAAACAACGGCACGGAAGAGGTAACTCAAGTCCCAGAAAATGAACAGCAGGACAGCGATTCTTTATATTGCATCCGGATTTGTGGCAGCCAGCATTATCTTTGCAGGATATCTTTTTTTTAAGAAGCCTGAGAAAATTGCCCCACCTTCCATAGAAGAGGCTAAATCCGTCATCGTCTTTAAAGACGTGAAATACTCTGGAGAAAAAAAGGGTGTAATTGAATGGGAGATTCGGGGAAAATCAGGCAAGAAGCATGTTGATAAACCGGTTGTGGAGATGGAGGAGATAGACGGTGAGTATAAGCCAAAGTCTGATTTGTTTGTTCGTTTTAAGGGTAGCAAAGGAGTCATGGATACAGAGCAAGAAACAGGCACAGTTGAAGATGTCCGCATAATCCATAACAACGATTATGCGCTGACGACAAAATATCTCAACTTCGATTTCAAGAAAGGCTTAGCCGTTACAGATGCGCCGGTGAAAATTGAAGGAAGTCGATTAACATTGATGGGGATAGGGTTGTTGTCCAATGCAAAGGAAGAAACCATTAAACTTATGAAAAATGTTACAGGTTTTATTGAGGCAAAAAATGGAAAATATAGGTTTTCTGCTGACTCCTTTATGTATTCCATGAGGGACAACAGATATCTCCTCGATGGAAATGCCTTGATGAGCGGACAAGACCTGAGGGTGACATGTGATCGGCTTTATATATACACTGATGGCGAAGAGATTGAGAAGGTAGATGCAAGGGGCAAGGTGCGCATGTACGCAAAAGGAAGTATTGCTAAAAACGAACAGTCGGTATATCATTTTAAAGGTGGCAAGGTTGGACCGACTGCCTCATCGCTGGGAGAAAAAACCATAGCGGCACAGCAGGCAAAACCAATCCCAAAAAACCGGCTGGTGGAAAAGCATTGGCAGGACAATAAAAAAAAGAAACAGGAATAATAGTGAACGGCACCTCTAAACTCGTTGCACAGACCCTTTCTAAATCTTATAGTGCAAGAAAGGTTGTCGATAATATCACTATGGGCCTTAATGTTGGTGAGATCGTCGGGCTTTTCGGGCCAAACGGAGCCGGTAAAACAACCACGTTCTATATGATCATAGGGTTTATCAAACCAAATGGGGGAAAAATCCTTCTGGACGATGAAGACATCACAACCCTGCCCATGTTCCTTAGAGCAAGAAAGGGTATTACCTACCTTCCACAGGAACCTTCTGTATTCAAGAAAATGACTGTTGCAGACAACCTTATGTCAATTCTTGAATTTCATCATGTGGAAAGGGAGATGATGGGCCACAGAGTGTTGGAGCTTCTCGAAGCATTCAAGCTCGAGCATTTATCAAATAACTATGCTGACTCACTATCTGGCGGCGAGAGAAGAAGGCTTGAAATAGCAAGAGCGCTTATGACGTCGCCACGGTTTATGCTGCTCGATGAACCTTTTTCTGGAATTGACCCCATATCTGTTTCAGATTTGAAAAAAATAATTTCTGGCTTGAGGAAAAAGGGTATAGGTATTCTTTTATCGGACCACAACGTCAGAGATTCTTTACCCATATGTGATAGAGCATACGTAGTAAACAACGGAAAAGTACTGTTAGAAGGGACCCCAGAGGCAGTGGCAAATGATAAAATAGTGAGAGAGGTATACTTAGGAGAGGAATTTTATATCGATGTTGGAGCTTAAACAAACTCAAAAACTGTCGCCTGTGTTAACACAACAACTTCAACAGGCAATTAAACTTCTCCAGTTGTCAAGACTGGAACTTGTCGAGGCCATTGAGCTTGAGGTCCAGGAGAATCCCATTTTAGAGCTCATAGACAAAGAACCCAAGGAAGACTCTCAAGAGGAGGTTACACGAGAAGAGACAGTAAATGAAAAGGATGATGTTACAGAATGGCTTGAGCGCTATTCACCATCGGAAGAATACGCTTACCACGAAGAACGGGAGCGGCCTGACTATGAAAATATGGTGAGAAAAACACACAATCTGAGAGATCATTTGCGGTTGCAGGCCGGTCTTGCAGAGCTCAACCATAATGAACGTGTTATTGCTGAATGGATTATTGAAAATATTGATGATAATGGCTATCTGGCATATCCTCTTTCTGAAATTTCCGGTACATCGGGCTATTCAGAAGAGATTCTTGAACAGGTTCTGAAAAAAATCCAAAAACTTGATCCTCCGGGGGTGGGAGCAAGAGATCTAAGAGAATGCATCCTGATACAGTATGAGGCACGAGGCGAAAAAGACCCTATATTTGAAGACATTATACGGTCCTTCTTTGACCTTTTTCAAAAAACAAACCTCAAAGAGCTTGTTAAGCGTACAGGTTATCCAGTAGAGAAGATCAAAGATGTTTTTGAAAAAGTAAAGGGATATGACCCCAAGCCAGGTAGAAACTTCGCAGATGAATATATCACATACGTTGTTCCTGATGTCTTTGTTGTAAAGACCGAGGATGGTTTGGAAATTTTTCTGAATGATGATGAGATACCAGACCTCAGGATGAACAGGTACTATGTGGATCTCTATTTAAATAAAGGAACAAATTCAACGACAAAAAACTACATTAAAAAGAAGATCACTCAGGCCGAGTGGTTTATTAAAAGCATTCAGCAGCGCCAAAAGACTTTGTATTCGGTCGCAAAAAGCATAGTTACATTTCAAGAAGAGTTTTTTGAGAAAGGCCTTCGATTTTTGAAACCCCTTATCCTGAAGGATGTGGCACAGGATATCAATGTGCATGAATCTACGGTAAGCAGAATTACAACCAACAAATACATGAGTACACCCCATGGCATTTTTGAGTTGAAATTCTTCTTTCCAACTGGCATCAACAAAGAGGAAGGCAGACCACTCTCCACCAATGTTGTCATGGATCTGATATGTGAAATGGTAAAAGAGGAGGATAAAAAGAACCCCCTTACTGACGATGAGATCGTCTCACTACTGAAAGGGCGTCATAGTATTAAAATTGCTCGCAGGACTGTGGCAAAATACAGAGATGCACTCAACATAAGCTCATCCAGAGAGCGAGGGCTTCTCGACTGAGATTTGTTGCAAAATGTTGTTATGTACATTTATGGCTAGTTGAGTATAATAACAGAATGGTTTCAATGAATTGGATTGACATGGTAGTTTATATCTGCTAACTTTGTACATGGGGTTGGGTATCTTCCAACCTTATTTTTATCCTTGGAGGAATTATGGGAACCACTATTAGCTTCAGACATATTGAACCGGATGATGATATTCGGATGTACGTTGAAGAAAAGATGGCAAGGCTTCACAAATATGTCGAAACTCCGCTCGATGTGCATGTGGTTCTGTCGCTTGAAAAAAAATACCGGAAGAGGGTTGATGTGACATTTACCTTAAATGGTACTGTGATTAACGCCCACGAAGTCATGGATGATATGCGGGCCGCTGTTGACAAAATCATCGATAAGCTTGAACGGAGACTTACCCGCCACAGGGATAAACTGAGAAAACATCGGGAAGTGAAGCCGAAGTATGCCAGTTCTTTCCAGGAGGAGGGAAGCGCAAAGACAATCATTACCAGGACGATAGATGCGAAGCCCATGGATCCTGAGGAAGCAATCATGCAGCTTGAGGCATCAGATAATAGTTTCATGATTTTTAGAGACCGAGAAAAAGGAAATATCTGCATAGTATACAAAAGAAAAGACGGCAATTTCAGCCTAATTGAAACAACAGGCAAAAATGCATGACCATAGAAGAAGTACTGCACGAATCATGTGTAATAGCTGATCTTCAAGGAGAAGCGAAGAAAGACGTCCTGATAGAGCTTGTCAGTGCCTTGAAAAAGGCAAACCTCATAAAGAACGAGCAAGAGGTTGTGAACGTGATCTTTGAGAGGGAAAAGCTCGGCAGCACAGGTATCGGAGATGGTGTTGCCATTCCCCATGGCAAGCTTAAAAGTATAGGGAAAATCATTTGTGCCTTTGGGCGTTCGATCAAGGGAGTTGATTTTGATTCCATAGATCAGAAACCGGCCCACATCTTTTTTTTGCTCCTCGCTCCAGAGAACTCAGCAAGTTTACATCTGAAAATGCTTTCACGAATATCTAAGCTTCTTCGCGACCCATCTTTCAGAAAACGACTAATGGAACTTGATAATGCACATGACATTTACAGGAGTGTTGTTGAAGAGGACCGTCGAATTTAATGCCCGAATCGCTGTCGCACGATACAACGCCCTGCTTCCCATCTGGTGCTCTATATCTTTATGAAGGGTATAACGGTTCAAGAACTCATAAACGACATTGTATATGGACTGGAGTTAGAAGCCATAGCAGGCTTTAAAGGCCTATCACGAAAAATCTATAACCCAAGGATTCAGAAATTAGGTCTCGTCATAACTGGCCATATGGTTTATCTCCATCCTCACAGAGTTCAGATTTTTGGTAACTCTGAGATCACTTACCTCAACTCACTTCCGGAAGAGGAGAAGAAACATATTGTTAGCGTTCTCTGCACCCATGATGTTGTTTGTTTTGTTGTGACAAGAAACCTTTTGGTTCCAGAACCCCTCATTGCCGAAGCTGAAGATAAGGGGGTCCCACTCTTGCGTAGCAAACTTGTCACCTCTGTTTTTATCGAACGGGTAACAAGACTGCTCGAAGAGAAACTGGCGCCATCCACAACAGTTCATGGCGTGTTGATGGATATTATGGGAGTAGGTGTGCTGATCGTGGGAAGGCCGGGTATCGGGAAAAGCGAGAGTGCCCTTGAGTTAATTACCAGGGGTCACCGCCTTGTTGTTGATGATGTTGTAAATATAAAAAAGAAAGGTGCTGTTGATCTTATTGGCGAAGCTCCGGTGATGATCAAGAATCTTTTGGAAATCAGGGGAATCGGAATTGTGGACATCGCCCATCTCTTTGGTGTTTCTGCAGTTCGGGATACAAAGAAAGTGAATCTTGTAGTAGAGCTTGTAGATTGGAATGAGAAGATGGAGTATGAGCGTGTAGGCCTGAAAGAGGAACGGTACCGTATTCTTGGTATTGATTTGCCTTTAGTAAAGATTCCTCTAAGCTCCGGAAGGAATACAGCGGCTATTATTGAACTTGCGAGCAGGAACCATGTCCTTAAGCAGCAGGGCATTTTTACTGCTGCTGAACTGGAGGATAAGATCCTCAAGTCAATGGAGGGCAAATTCAAACCATGAAGACGGTTATTTTGAGCGGCATCTCCGGTTCAGGGAAAACAACCTTTTTGCGAGCACTCGAAGATGCTGGTTTTTTCTGTGTAGATAATTTTCCACTGGTACTTTTGGAGAAATTTCCTGAATTACTTCAACTGACAGGGAATAAAATCTCTAAATGCGCCCTTGTGGTCGATATACGGGAGAAGGATTTCTTTGAAGATTGGAAGCATCTGCTGATTGATGCAAAGGTAAAGCATGGTGTGGAAATTATTTTTCTTGAAAGCTCAGATGAGTCTGTCATAAAACGATTCAAGGAAACGAGGCGCAGCCACCCAATACTGGGGGCAACAAACGTCAGGGATGCCCTTAAGGAAGAAAGGCGGCTGTTAGGTTGGATCAAAGAAATAGCCGATAACATAATCGATACTTCTCACCTTACCCTTCATGAGCTGAGGCGATTTGTTCTGAATACATATGGTGAATCGGATTTGAAAATGAGAATTAACCTGATGTCGTTCGGTTCTGCCTACGGCCTTCCTATGGAGGCAGACATGGTCCTTGATGTAAGGTTTCTTCCGAATCCATATTTTGTCGATGAGTTGAGGGAAAAAACCGGGTTATCTCATGAGGTTAAAGAATTTATTCGCTCTCAAGTAGAGTATACTGAGTATTTTGACATGCTCAGTAAGTTTGTCCTTTATCTGATCCCCCTTTATGAAAAGGAAGGGAAGAGTTATCTGACAATAAGTATTGGATGCACAGGAGGCAAACACCGGTCAGTTATGGTTGTTGACTCCCTCGCGGAACACCTTAGAGAGAACGGATATAATGTATCGACAATGCACAGGGATGTCGATCGATGATGGAGGTCCTATGATTGGAATCATGGTGGTTGCACATTTTAACCTTGCTCAGGAGATGGCTGCTGCTGTTGAGCTGATCGTGGGGAAGCAGGAACAGTTTGAAGCTGTAGGCATTTTTCCGGAAGAAGATATTGAAAAGATCAGGGGTAAGATTATTCAGGCGCTCAAAATGGTGGACTCGGGTGATGGAGTGTTGATTCTGACAGACATGTTTGGCGGAACCCCCTCAAATATTAGCCTCTCCTTCCTTGAAGAGGGTAAAATAGAACTTGTATCAGGTGTTAACCTCCCAATGTTGATAAAGCTGGCTTCCTATCGGGAGGGAAAGACGCTCGATGAACTTGCCCGGTTCATCACAGATTATGGACAAAAAAATATCTATCTTGCTCAAGATGTGTTGAAGACAAGAAAAAAGGATTAACAGGTCATGGTG
>MVQO01000191.1 GCA_002067585.1 Syntrophorhabdus sp. PtaB.Bin027 | reverse complement strand
ATGTGTCCTATGGTTCCTATGTTGACATGGGGTTTCTTTCTTTCAAACTTCTTCTTAGCCATATAGAGCCTCCGTATAAATTTTATGGAGCCCACGACCGGAATTGAACCGGTGACCACTTCCTTACCAAGGAAGTGCTCTGCCGACTGAGCTACGCGGGCCATGGAGCGGGAAACGGGATTCGAACCCGCGACCCTCAGCTTGGAAGGCTGATGCTCTAGCCAACTGAGCTATTCCCGCCTTCTGTTTAACAGCTTTCAGCAGTCAGCATTTTATAGTCAGCGAAAAATGGCCTGATTGCGGTCGGCTGACAGCTGATTGCAACTTTTTATGGTGGAGAGGGGAGGGTTCGAACCTCCGAAGGACTGCGCCAACAGATTTACAGTCTGCCCCCTTTGGCCGCTCGGGAACCTCTCCATGAGCTGGTGATGGGACTCGAACCCGCAACCTGCTGATTACAAATCAGCTGCTCTGCCGATTGAGCTACACCAGCCGAATTTAACATTATAATCCAAAGTGCTTGCGAAAAGCAATAATTGTTACAACTTTTCTGTGTGTATGTCAATATTATTCTTTGGAAAAAACCTCATTACACATCGTTATTGAAAGCTGATCCGTCATTCTCTCTATTCATTTCCTTTTTGTTTCTTGCCGCGTACCGCTCACTGACAATTGCTGACCAGTATTTTTTGGTGGAGGCGGCGGGAATCGAAAACGAGTCCACCGTTGTCAATGCTTAGTCTACGAATAGGACAGCACCAATTTAGAACCAAAACCACAAAAGATAGTATACCACAGAATACACACAAAAAAAATTACCTATCTTGTTTTATTAGTATAGTTGGCAAGTTGGCAATAATAAGAAATAATGTTTATAATTGTAAATACTTACCAATGCCAACTACTATAAAAGTGACTCGGCAAGAGTTGGCAAGAGTTGGCATTAACCAATATAGTGTATTTATTGTTTTCTAAAACTTAATAAAAGTATGGTCACCATGAGCACAGTGAATATGACACTATAGGGGGAGGGTAGGGGGTTTTTTATCAATCAATAGGAATATTGATAAGTGCTTTTCTGTATAAAATTATAAAAAGAACATTCACGCACATCACTAAATACACATTAATAATGAAGTTATACACATTAACAGTTAATTTTTCCGACCAAGTATTCTTCTTTATTGCTTTTTCCCACTCCGGCCAATAGGGCAGACGGCCTCGCATTTGAAACATTCGTACTGCTGCCCGATATAAGACGCCTGGTAAAGACTTTGGAACAGCGGGTCCCTGAGCAGCTGTTTCTTTTCATCGGGGGCGGCTCCAAGAAATTTGCCGGCATACCGAATCAGTCCACCTACACCATAGGGTTGCGATACGGCAAGACATTTCATTACGTCTGTAAAGCCTTCCTTATCGAGTGCTCCGGCAGGACATTCTTCAACGCAAAGATTGCACTGTAAGCACAACTCCTCCTGGATCGAGGGATCTGAGCTGAGCTGCAAACTTGTCAAAATAGCGGTAAAGAGAATTCGAGTTCCAAATACAGGATGAATAACCAGGTTGTGTCTGCCGAACACACCGAGTCCCGCAGCTACGGCGGCATGACGGAGTGAGACATCGGCCACCAGCCCCTTTTGGCTGTCCATGGGATAGGAGACCAGGACGAATGCCGCCTCAGCAGCGAATTGATTTTCGATGAACTTGGCAATGATCAGGTTATTTCTCTTGGCCAGGTCCATCACCGCCAATCGTGCAGCCATAGAAATCCTGGCAATGGGGCTATTTAAGGCTCCGTCAGGTTCCCGATAGCCCAGTACGACCATCGACTGGGCGTTTGGCAAAAGGTCTTTTATCGCCGGGCTTCTTTCCGACCTATAATCTCCTGTGCTCGCAAACCCGACAGCATCCACTCCCAATCCAAGAGCAAACTCCTTAATCGTTTCTTTTATCTCTTCGGTAGTCATAAATCACCCCCTACTCAATATGTTACCTGCTAATAGGTATGTTAAGCAGCCAAAAAATTACCGGTGTACTGACCGGGCAATCTGCTTCATAATAGCGTCAAAACTGGATGTCGTGGTTGCACGAACCAATTGTACGGCCCCCTGAAGGCTGGCGGCTGTCATAAGAGCCTGGTCCCGCGCCTTGCCAGGGAAATTGAACGCTCCCTGTTCTTTGCCGTCTTCCAGAAGATTCTCCAACCATTGTATTACGATAGAAACGAATTCGCATGTTTCTTTCTGCATCTCCACCGGAATTGTCTTGAAATCCGTTTCAAGTGCCCTCCAAGGCAGATTTGCTGCTGTCGGTCCACGAATTTCCTGAAGGTGAGGCAGAACTCTTCAAGTTTCTCAGAGCATCCGAGATCCCGGCTTACCAGCGATTGTGCCCAATTCTCGAAGCGGTGTGTCGCGCGACGGATTATGGCGACGCCCAGATCGGTTTTCGTTGGATAGTGATAATGAACTGACGCATTCCTGATTCCAAGTGAACTGGAGATATCCTTGTAGCTAAATCCATTGTAGCCCCGATCGCGCAGCAGATTCTCCGCGATATCGAGTATTTGTTTTTTTGTATGCCTTTGATCCGCCATTGAAGCCTCACGGGAACGTTTGCTTACCAAAATATACCTACTAATAGGTAGAAAGTAAAGCAAGACAATTTCTCGGTGAAAAGAGTGGATAGAGCCATCGGAATCGGGTTAAACGAACCGCGTACTGCAGGACCACCCGGTAACTGCTGGAAGAGAATAGCGACGATGTAGACAGTGAATCTGTGATGGTGATAGGAATCAGGGAACTCGTCAAGAAACCGATTTCCAGGCAAGAATTGGGCGAAGCGGCAAGGAATGTGCTCGACGGAAATGTCACGAAAAAGTGATGCTTTCGCCTCTTTTTTCTGGTAATAAATTCTCGACGGACTTCTACTCTTTATTTAATAGTAGGTGAAGTTGCTACGTATAGGCAGGTGTAGTTCACGGCAATCGTTATCGACTCAGTATAAAGTAGGTTCTATATTCAATGTTAGTGATGCCCTCGTTCCCCCGATTTTTAATTGCACGAAATATAACCAAAGAGAACTATAATGACTAATTTCAGGCCATTACAACCATTGCAAAATGCTTAACGTGCTTTATAATCCGAATTCTGTAGTGACCCCTACTTACGGCAATCATCTTTACTGAAAACTCTGGCAGCTACAATGACATCGTTTTGCTTCTTTGCATTAACAGCAAATTCTGGTTGCAGTTTAGGAATAGCTACGGCTTCATAACTCGCACAACTGAAAAAAGACAAAGGAAAAAGTGTTACCAACACAAGAAAAACTGCCCGATAATGTTTCATTGGATACCCCCCTTGTTTTATTTAAGAATATTATAATTTTTTAGATTTCTCTATAAACTCGTCAAGATCCCTTTTATCAAACAATGTTCTATTGCCTATCTTTACCGGGGTTATCTCTTTTCTTTCCATCATGCGGTAAAGTGACATCCTGGAGATGCTCAGATAGATGCAAGCTTCATTTACAGTGAAAAGCCTTTTTGTTTCCTCAGTCATAACTATTTGAAGTATAGCGTATCCAAACATCAATAACAATACCTAAATGTATCAGGTTGTATCTTTTTTCTTGCGTTTATGATATTATTTGGTATAATTAGATATAGAATGATATCGACAGATATAACAAATAAGGAGATAGAAAGGGGATAATATGAGGACAATGGGTTATGTGAGGGTGAGCACCGATGAACAGGCCAGGGAAGGTATCAGTCTTGAGAACCAGAAGGCAAGGATTGCAGCATACTGTGAGTACAGGGGTTTCACGCTCACAGGCATTATTGAAGATGCAGGGATCAGCGGGGGTAAGAACAGGGCTCGACCTGGCTTCATTGAGGTCTTGAACAAAGTGGAATCAGGGGAAGCAGAGGCGCTTGTGCTCTACAGTCTTGAACGGTTGAGCAGGGATATGCTTACACTTCTTGCCCTTGAAAGACTTCTCGATGAGCATGATATAGAGCTTCATACCGTAGAGGGTGAAGTGAACACGAGCACCCCCGACGGGTTTGTCAACTTTGCCATGAAAGCCTTCCTGGGCGAAATGGAGCGTCGGCAAGTAAAGTACCGTACCAAGAAGGCAATGGAGTTCAAGAAGGCTCAGGGTTCTATAGTGGGATCCGTTCCCTATGGTTACAGAAGGCTCAAGGATTATTTGGTGCCAGAAGAGGGGGAACAAAAGGTCATTGCCCTGGCAAAGTCGCTATATGGAGCATCCTACTGTTTGTCAGAGATATGCAGACGATTGACGGAACAGGGATACTTTACTCGCAACGGAAAACCTTTCACCGTGGAACAGGTGAAGCGGATCCTACCAGACTACGAAAAGACCTTCTCCCATTCAAATACTCGGCTTAGCCAGAACATTAGAGGCTTCATTGAGGCGATAGCATGAAGAAAAAGATTAACGAGGGGAAGGGTATATTTAATCCCGTAGACCATACCGACGCGAAAGTTAGAGAACGGAAATTTGAGAATCAAATAGAGATGTGGCTGGATGAGAAAGGCAGGCAGGAACAGGCAGGAGAACTCTCTCCAGGGACTACGGGCAACTATCACGGATACGCAAAGAACTACTACCATATACTCAACGATTACGATGTAAGGAACATCAAGAAAGGTGAGATTACCACATTGAAGGATACCTTATCCAATGTCAGCATAAAGGCGAGAAAGAATATTCTTAATTGCCTGCATGGCTTTTTCAGGTGGATGTATGAACGCGGTACTATAACCACCCTACCCTTATTTCCTGAAGTTATGGGAGATGACAGCAAGCAGAGAAGGGCCATTGATTTTGAAATGCAGGATATGGCATTGGCGACCATACCGGATGATTACAGGGATCCGATAGAGTTTATGATGGAAACAGGACTTAGGCCAGGTGAAGTATGTGCGTTGCTGGTTAAGCATATTGACAAACAAAATAAGGTAATGCGGATAGAGCGGACCTATGTGAAGGGCAATAAGATTAAAGAGAGCACCAAGCAGAAAAAGAAAAGGATAGCGCCACTGACCGACAGGGCCTATGAGATAGCAGAAAAGCACATGGTAGAGAAGCACCCGAATCAATTCCTGTTCGTTAATCCAAGGACAGGGAGAGGATTTTTGCCAAAGGTGCTATGGTACCAGTGGCATAAGTACAGCAATCTCGATGTGTGCCTGTATGAAGGGACAAGGCATAGTTTTGGCAGTCAGTTTATTCAGAATAACGATGTGACCGAAGTTCAGGCGTTAATGGGACATTCGGACATAAGTACAACAATGAATCTGCACCTGAAGATGGACAAACTGAGAGATGCGGCAAACTCCAGGAAGAAGGTTCTTACATTGGTAAAAAGAACCAATTTAGAACCAAATAAAACGAGGGTAATAATTAGAAGTGGATGAAATACTTCATATATTTTGGTGGAGGCGGCGGGAATCGAACCCGCGTCCAAAGAAGAAGAATACAGAAAGACTACATGCTTAGTCGGTATATTAATCTCAGATCAGAGATCACCTACCGACAGGTTATCATTGATCCCAGCCCATTCAGATTCACCCTCCTGCATGGGCGTCCAGAAGGGCTATCCCGCTTCTATGACGCCATGTTGGACTCAAAGCGGGCAGAGAGTCCAGATGACGTGGCGGCTCTAGGCTGCCAGTGCGTACTCGTGAGAGTCTGCAGTTATGTTTAGTTCCACTTGTTTTCGGGTAAGTAGTAACCCCGGCATGCCTCCCTGGCCCTTAACTTCCCTGTCGAGACCTATCGCCCCCTTTCATCGTATTCTTGCCTCGCGCTCTGCTACCCGCTTTTCATCCTTTTTCTTAATCGATTCCCTTTTATCGTAGAGCGTCTTGCCTTTGGCGAGGGCAAGTTCCATCTTTGCTTTATTCCTCTTGTTGAAGTAAAGTGACAACGGCACAAGTGTAAAACCCCGTTCCTTCACTTTTCCCACTAGTTTATCAATTTCCCGTCTGTGCATGAGGAGTTTCCGGGTCCTCTTGGGTTCATGATTATATATATTTCCGCATGAATAAGGACTTATATGGGCATTCACCAAAAAAAGCTCCCCATTTTTGATCCTTGCATAGCTCTCCTTCAAGTTTGCCCTGCCCTCACGGAGCGACTTCACTTCTGTTCCTGTAAGGGCTATTCCGACCTCAAATTTCTCATCAATATGAAAATCGTGATATGCTTTCTTATTCGTACAAATCGTCTTCATCACACTACACTAATATAGCACATTTCATGCCAAATTTAAACAGACACAGGACTCCTTCTCACGCTTCTATAGTAGGGAGTTCTATTATGAATTTTGTGCCTCGCGGGTAGTTGTCTTCTACATGAATCCTGCCATGGTGCTCCAGTATAATGGAGTGAACTATGGCAAGGCCAAGCCCCATTCCATTGGCATCTTTAGTAAAATATGGGTCAAATATCTTGCTTTTCTCTTCGTTTGGGATGCCTTTGCCTGTATCAGCTATCTCTATGATATTAAATCCTTTATCACTGTCATGCCGCGTGGTGATTTTGATCGCCCCTCGATTGTTTCCTATGGCTTTGATCGAATTTGTAATGATATTGATAATTGCCCGTTTGAGACCGTCTCTATCCACAAGGAATGGAGGCAAAGCATTTTTTTCACACGTGAGGGTTAAATTCTGATAAAGATGTTCATACAGCAAAACAGTTTCATCAACAATACTGTTCAGATCCTCCATAGTCTTACTCTGCACGCTATGGGTCAGCTTGGTGAGTTCGTTGACTATTCCTTTTATATCATTGACAGACTGTATTATTACTGAGGTGGTGTTTTCAAGAACTTCCTTTTCTTGGTCATGCGAATTTGGCAGCAATCTGCGTCGTATCCTCTCCGCTGACAGCATAATAGGAGTCAAAGGATTTTTAATTTCATGGGTCAATTTCTTGGCAGCTTCCCTCCATGTAGCTAATCGCTCAGCCCGAACAATATAGGTTATGTCATCGAAAGCAATAACAAAACCTTCCGTTTTTCTGGCCTGATCCTTTAAGGTTGTTAGAGATGCACGGATATACTTTACATCATTCTTCAAGTTCAGCCTCATTTCACGTGTTACGCTGCCATGTCGAACCTCCCTTGCCTCTTTCAAAAAAAACTTCATATGTTTTTTGAAATCATCACCCAGAATATTTTTGAGGGATGCCCCTGCCCATGGCTCATTTTCAATACCAAGAATCTTTTGTGCGGCCTTGTTTATAAACTGTATGGTTCCAATTTTGTCTGTAGAGATTATACCTGTTGCCACATTATCAAGGATAATCTCCATGTAACGCCGTCTCTCTTCAATCTCATCCTTGGCGATTTTCAGGTCTTTTGCCATTGCGTTGAAAGCCATAACAAGTGTTCCAATCTCATCCTGGCTTTTATCTTCAAGATTGATCAGATCAAATGAGCCTTTTGCTATTGTGGATACACCCTCTTTAACCTTCTCTATAGGGGTTACAATCTCTGTTGCCATTTTGATACCTACCCAAACAGAAAAAAATACGGTCATTAACGTAACAAGGGTGAGAGGAATATAGAAACTCCATTTCAGTAGCTTTTTAAAGGGCCTTGATTTCTGCAACTCCCTGCTGGCAATAGCAATCTCCTGCATGCTTTTGGTTCCGGCTATTTCAATTTCCTCACCAATAAAGAGCATTGCCCTGAATTCCCCTGTTTCATTGGCAATCTGCAGCCCAGACAATATAAGCTCACCTTTTTTGAGGGGTTCAATGGCTCGGATTTTATTATCCTTTAGCGACGAGCGTGCTAAGGCGCTAAATTTCTTTTCAATTTCCGGTGTAAGCCTCCTGGCGCTCTGAAGAAGGTGTCCTGAATCATCATATATGGTAAAATACTCGGGTATCCGAGAAGTGGTATTTTTTTGCACATAAGCTGCCAGCCCTTTGGGATCGTCCAACAGCCTTTTTTTCTTGATCTCGTTAGCAATAATAGCCCCTACTCTTTCATGTCTTTGGAATAGATCCTCATAATAAAAACGAGAAAATTCAAGGGCATCATCCAAAGTGTCTTCTATCTTTTGACCGAACCATTTATCCATACTTATTTGAAAGAATCCCCCAGAAAGCACGTAAAGGGTGAAGGAAGGTATTATAGAAATAAGAACTAGGGTGATTGTTAACTTTGTCTTCAGCCTTGCGCCCCAAATACCTCTTTTCTGCTCAATATACGTCTTGACCAGGGTCCTCGAAACTAAAAATAATAGAAGAAGGATCAAGAGAAGATTGATATTCAGGATGACAATGATGAGCTTGTTTTCCCCAATGGGAAGGAACTTTTTAAAAAAAGGCAGGTTTGTTTCGAGATACACAAGGACTCCGAATATCAACAGAATGAAACCAGAAAAGATGAGTTTTGTTTTGATTTTTTTCATTATGCTGATGCGTGGAGCATAACCATGGGCGACAAAAATATTTGTTTTTATACCCTAATAAATTATGAGTTCTTGGTTAAAGTATACCCTATCCTTTGATAGAAACAAAGTTTATCTGCCTTTTTCCTGTGTCTCCCCTCCTGTAGGAATGAAACAGGGTGCCATTGCACTGTGTACACAGGTTTACATTATAAACCTCGTTGATGCCGTATCCAGAAAGCACCCATTCATTTGCCTTCTTCAGGTCAAGAAATAGGGCGTTGCTGTGCCTGAGAAAGATATGTTCCGGAAATCCACATTTTTTAAAAACCGCACAGACATCCTCTTTAACCTCGTAACAACACGACCCTATTGATGGGCCAAGAAGGGCAACAATATTTTGTGTTCTGCTGCCATATTCCACCATGGATAAGACTGCTTTGCCTACAATATTTTTTACCGTTCCCCTCCATCCTGCATGGACAATAGATACCATGGGATACAGAGCATCACACAGTATGACAGGGAGGCAATCAGCCGTTTTGATGATGCCAGCAACATTTTTTTCAAGAATAATCAGTCCATCACCTGAATGCGGCATCTCCCCATTGCATACCACATGGACATCACTGCCATGTTCTTGGGTCAAAACTACAGCATCTTTTAATAAAAACGCATCCAAAAAATCATGCTTTATCTTACTGCTTAGAAGATCCCATGGTGTGCCTCCTGTACAAAACCCGTGGACAATCCCTTTTTCTTCGAGTTCTGCCACTCTGAAAAATGACCAGTCAGCATTTTTTGTCATCTCATACTTCATGATTCACTATTTTATTGTGTCCTTCTAATTATATCTTTCTCCACTTATCTCACGGTCTATATCTATCTCATTTATACTTTTTTGCTTACTGGTGCTCTGAAATAAAATCGATCATATCTTCGGGAATGGGCGCTTCGATTACTACCTTAAGCCTTTTCCTCGGGTGTTGAAAAGAGATAGTGTGCGCATGTAGTAAAGGTCTATCGGTTAAGCGTCTAGCGTGTTTCCCATAGACTTCATCACCCACCACCGGGTGACCCATGTAAGAAAAATGAACTCGAATCTGATGGGTTCTACCTGTTCTTGGGTATGCCTCAACATATGTATAGCCATCAAGTTTTTGAAGAACCCTGTATGCTGTCTCTGATTCTCTGCCTCCATTTTTAATAACAGCCATTTTTTTTCTGTGTACCGGGTGTCTTCCAATGTTTTCTTCAATTGTCCCTGTTTCTCTCTGCACTATCCCTTCCAAAATTGCCCGGTATGTTTTATGAACGCTCCGTTCTTTAAAAAGGCCAGACAGTATTTCCTGGGTCTTGAGATCTTTAGCTATGATGATCACGCCAGTTGTTCCTTTGTCAAGTCGATGGACAATGCCGGGGCGCACATCTTGCGGGTAGGGTTCAGAGCGCCTTCCTTCATCTATCGCCCATTGTCCATTGGCCGTCTTTTGCAGGTATCCTAAAATTGCATTTACAAGAGTCCCCTCGCTGTGGCCGCAAGCAGGATGCACAACCATCCCCTTTGGTTTGTTCACGGCAAGAATGTATCTATCTTCATAGAGAATATGGAGAGATATTTTCTGTGGTGTAACTGTTATAGGCTTTTCTTCGGGAATCTCTCCTTCAATGATTAGACCTTTCTTCACTTTAAGAGACGGTTTCGGGGTTCTTCCCTCGATCGTGATACTTCCCCTTTCAAAAATCTCTTTAACCTTACTTCTGGTGATGGTGAGTTTTTCTGTGAGGAATACATCAAGGCGTTTCCCCTGCTCATCTGATCGGAGGTAAAATCTATTCCGCATCTCCGATAGCAGTTTCTATGCCTGAAATCAAAGGTTCTCTGTCGCTCTTGTGTAAAGTTCTCATATCAAGAAGGTACATATCCTTTTCAATCCTGCCGATGATTGGGATCGAAAGACTGCGAAGTCTTCTCTCGAACTTTTCTACAGATATCAGGTGTGGCCTCAAGCCGACTCCATAAGAGGGAATTACAACGTCAGGAAGAGTTCCACCGCCAACTTCAGAATATAGCGGAATTACAGAAACGGTAATATTAGCACATCGGGACCGTAAAATTCTTGCGATCCTCTGTGCATCTTTCTTCAATGCAACGTCACTGGTATGGATCATACGCAACGTTGGTATCTCTTGGATTGCAGTTTTCTTGTCAAGATAGAGAAGGAGCGTACTTTCGAGGCCTGCAAGGGTAAGTTTATCTGGTCGCAAGGCACGAGCGAGAGGGTTCTTCTTCATCATGTTGATATATATTTTTTTCCCAAGTATTATTCCGGCCTGGGGGGCTCCAGGAAGTTTATCCCCGCTGAAAGATATCACGTCAAGGCCTCTCTCCAGCTCTGTTGGTATGCATGGCTCATCAGCAAGCAATCTTTCATTCGCCGGATACAGCAAACCACTTCCCGCATCGAAATACGTGGGAGCCCCAAATTGTCTTCCCATGTCTACCAGCTCCTCTGACGTTACTGCATGGGTGAAACCTTTGACCTTGAAATTGCTCGTGTGAGCCTTCATCAGAAGTCCTGTGTTTTCTCCTATTGCCCTTTCATAGTCTTCTTTGTATGTCCTGTTTGTTGTTCCCACTTCTCTCAGAATTGCACCACTTTTTTTCATGACATCAGGAATCCGGAAAGAGCCCCCAATCTCCACGAGTTCTCCCCTGGAGACAATAACCTCTTTTCCTTCAGCAAGTGTGTTCAGGACGAGGATTACTGCGGCAGCATTGTTGTTGACCACCATAGCGCTCTCGGCACCTGTAAGCCTCTTCAGGATTACTGTAGAATGACCATATCTATCGCCTCTCATCCCTTGCTCTACGTCATATTCGAGGTTTGAGTAATACGAGGCTGCGTTTTTGACAGCTTCAATCGCTGCCCCAGCAAGGAGCGATCTACCAAAATTCGTATGGATGATGACGCCTGTCCCATTAATCACCCTCTTCAGACGAGGACTCATCAGAGAGGTGAGTCTTTGTCTGGTAGAAAGGATTATCTCCTCTATGAGAGGCATTGAAACTGCCTCCCCTGTCTTAATAGATTCCCTCAAAATCTCCAGGCTTTCCCGGAGCGCATCCTTTGCAAGCCCTTCGGGATAATCTGTAACAAGCTTTTCCCAAGCACGATTTTTTAAGATTTCGTCTACTTTCGGGATTTTCCTCAGTAACTCTTTGCCAGGCATGTGATTATTTTTAACACACAAATCATTATATAATCAATTATATATCCCGCAAAATTGTATTTGACATCAACTAAAACGTTTGATAGTATTACACTTTATTGCTTCTGAGCATCATGGGGGGGTATCATGAACAAATCATTAGTTTTGATTGCTGTGGCAATGGTTGTCTGCCTGTCGCATGTCACTGTTCTGCATGCGGTCAAGGCAAATAGGGTTAGCAACAACAAAATATCAAGCTGTCTGAAGTCAAAAAGCTGCAAATTTATTATTACTGGAACGGCTACAGAAGAACCAAGAATGAGTTTTCTTGTCCAGGAAAAAATTTGGAAAACCCTTACTGTTCTTGATAGAAATGACCTGAAGCGGATCTTAAAGGCAAGAATAGCTGAGGCCAATGAGAAACCGGACAAGTATGTTCACCTATCTAAGAAAGCGCCATCCTACGACAGACTCAGAAAAAATATAGAAAATATGCAATCATATTCGGTCTTTCTTTCCTATGGGAAGGACTCCAAAGGAAATTTACAGCTCGATGAAGAAATTCTGGTGAATTATTAAAAAACATATTACAACAGTTTAAGCACTACCTCCCACAGCGTGCAAACAGGGCCGAATTAACTTTTCCACGAAAATAGCCGATTTAATCATTGACAACAATGAGGTTTATCCAGGAGCATAACTCATGGACACCAAAAATACAGATCATACAAAACATCGCCTTGACGGGGAACGGGCAAAGAAGATTATTCACATACTAATAGGAAGCAAGTTTTACTTTGATTTGAATCTTGTGGAACGACACGATCTTATTCGTTACATTTTAAGAAGATTTCCATTTTCTTTCTAAAAACAAATCCTACAAAGTTTGTAGCTTTCTAGCTCCTTTTGTAGCCAATATTACAACACAAGGAGTTGCTTTGTTAAATGACCTTAACCCAATTCAATAAATACGTCCATAATATGCAAATAATATGGGCTTTCATTAAAAAACTCTGTCATTCACCCTGAGTACGTGAGGCCTGGTTCCGATGGTATAGATTTTGCTGTTCAAGAGGCATGACAGAGCGTACGAAAGTAAAAAAAATAATTCGAATACTGATTGGTAGCAGGTTCTATTTCGATCTTTCCCTTCAGGAAAGATACGATCTTATAAGGTACATACTCAGAAAATTCCCTTTTTCTATATGAGGCTTCCGAATTTTCTGTAAGCAGCCCATAACTTGTTATCCTTTGTGCGGGGCCCTGTAACCTTCAGCATGCATTATCAGAAAGCCTAGTGAGGTTTAAAAAGGTTTTTCTGCAACATCTTGATTTTTCGTCCCTCCCATTTTACATTCTTTGAGCGCGAAACGTGTAAACCTATGCTCATTGAAAAGTTCATCACCTATACAGCCAAAAAAAAGAACGCAACCTATTTGCAGTTTTTCACTCCAGAAACACCTGTAGTACCTGAGAGACAGACTGATTTACCCATGTTGCTTTACGTACATGTTCCATTTTGTGAAGAACTTTGTCCCTATTGTTCTTTCAACAGAGTGGTTTTCAGAGAGGACCTTGCCCGCATATACTTCGATGCTTTGCGCAAGGAAATCATTATGTATAGAGATTTGGGATATGCCTTTAATGGCCTGTATGTAGGTGGCGGAACGCCCACGGTCCTCATAGACGAACTGGCAGAGACGATCGATCTTATCAGACAGATTTACCCTATTCAGGAGATTTCCGTGGAGACAAACCCCAATCACCTGACTGAAAGCAATTTTCAAATCCTGAAAGAGTCAGGTGTAAATCGTCTTTCCGTAGGTGTTCAAACGTTCAATAATGACCTCTTGAAGGCGATCGAACGTTATCATAAATATGGAAGCGGAGAAGAGATTGTCGACCGAATTCGTGCAGCCCAGGGAATTTTTCAAACCCTCAACATAGACATGATCTTTAACTTCCCAACACAGACCATACCGATCCTCGAAAGGGATCTCTCCACCCTCATTGACCTTGAGGTAGACCAGATTACATATTATCCTCTCATGGTATCAACGTCGACCCAGGCTGTGATGAAGCGAAAGCTTGGCATAGTAAACTATGATAGAGGACGGTCTTACTACAACAAAATTGTCAGTATGCTTTTACCTCGCTACCACCATAGCACCGCATGGTGTTTTTCGCGGGCGCAAGCCTCTATCGATGAGTACGTGGTGAACTATGAAGAATATGCGGGCCTTGGAAGCGGATCCATAGGGTACCTTGCTGGAAGTGCTTATGCAAACACGTTCGACATCCAGGAATATGTGGCAAAAATTAATCTCGGCATCATGCCCATAGCAGGAAAAAAAGAGTTTTCCATCAAAGAAAGGCTGCGTTACGATTTTCTCATGAAGCTTTTTGGCATGAAGCTTGACCTTGATCATCTTAATACCCGGTATAGAATAAAAATCTATAAACACCTATGGCCAGAGATTACTTTTTTTCGGCTTGTCGGAGGGCTCAAAAAGCTCGGAAATGTTCTCGTTCTGACAGAAAGAGGACAGTACTACTGGGTTCTTATGATGCGTGAGTTTTTCATAGGCGTCAATAACTTCAGGGACTTCTGCAGGGCAGAGCTTCTGGGTAAAAACTGAAATCGCTTGACTTCACAGCAATTTTTTACTATGCTTTATGACTTTTTTGGAGGTGGAAAAATGGGACTTGGACTTCTCGGAAAAAAACTCGGCATGACACAGATATTTGATGATCACGGAAATGCCGTGCCGGTTACTGTTATAAAGACTGGACCATGTAAGGTTATTCAAAAAAAGACCTCCCTTAAGGAAGGTTATGATGCACTTCAACTTGGATTTGAAGAGGTACAAAAGATTGGCCGCGTCAACAAACCCATGACTGGACATTTCAAAAAAGCATCTGCAGCACCGGTTAAGTTCCTCAAGGAGTTTCGTGTAACCCCTGAAGATGTGAATGAAAGGGAAATAGGATCAGAGATTACTGTTGACATCTTTGAACCCGGCGAGTTTGTAGATGTTACAGGTACATCTAAAGGAAAGGGATTTGCTGGTGTTATCAGAAGACACGGTTTTAAAGGGCAACCAGCATCTCGAGGAACCCACGAGTTTTTTAGACATGGCGGCGCTATCGGTCAAAATATGACACCCGGCAGAACATTTAAAGGCACAAAGATGCCGGGCCACATGGGTAACAGGAGGGTTACTGTCCAGAGCCTCAAGATTGTGGACGTCAGAGGAGACACGAATATCCTTCTGGTCGAAGGAGCCATCCCAGGCCCGACAAACGGATATGTAATCGTCAAGAAGGCTGTTAAAAAGTAACAATAACTCAACGGTTACAGGACAGTACCGGGCTTTTTTCATACATAATGTTTCGTATTCGGAACTTCAAACGAGAAGGTTGACATTCAATAACCCATAAACATAGACTACCAACATGTTTACTCTTTGTGTAAAAGATTCTTTTTCTGCTGCCCACAGGCTCGAAGATTATCATGGGAAGTGCGAGGAACTCCATGGACATAATTTTGTTGTAGAAGCCCTTTTTTCAGGGGAGAAGTTGAGTAGTGGCGGCATGGTGATCGATTTTAAGATTCTCAAAGACCATCTCAAGAACGTACTGAAAAGCCTTGACCACACTTACATTAATGATATCTCTTTTTTCAATCAAAGGGCCGGTTCTTCTGAATATATTGCCATGTACGTCTATGACGAGCTGAACAGGGCAATTAAAAACGGGCCAGTACAGATACTTGAAGTAAAGATATGGGAGTCTGAAACTGCATGGGTATCCTATCGCGAGTGAAAAAAACAAGGTTCCAGAGTTCAGGGGCTTGTGGACTTAGAAGGAAAAAAATCCAGACGGCAAAAGTATAAATCGATGAACATGTTTCAGGAGTGTTGCGGCCAAGGGCAGAAATATATTTATGATTGACGTCCAAAGTATGAATGACGGCCGGATGATCGAGATAGACAAGGTCGGTGTCAAAAATATAAAATATCCCATCGTTGTTTTAGATAAAGTAAACGGCCTCCAGCATACCATTGCCACAATTGATATGTATGTCAACCTCCCTCACCACTACAAAGGTACACACATGAGCCGTTTCGTCGAAATCCTCCATACCAACAAGAGCCTGATCAATATGAAGGATTTCCCGAATATTTTGAGGGAGATGAAATATCGACTTAACGCTGAGGCAGCACATGTTAGCATTCGTTTCCCTTATTTCATAAAAAAAGAGGCGCCTGTTTCAAAGATTGAGAGCTTCATGGAGTACCAGTGCGGTATGTTCGGCTCCATGGACGCCACGGATAAAATGAAAGAATTTATCGTCTCAGTAGCTGTTCCAATAAACACTCTTTGCCCATGTTCCAAGGAGATTAGTGAATTTGGAGCACACAACCAACGGGGAATCACCAAGGTTAGTGTTCGCTTCAAAAGATTCTTCTGGATCGAGGATCTCATAACTATAGTGGAGAAATGCGCAAGCAGTGATATTTATTCCATCCTGAAAAGAGAAGATGAGAAATTTGTTACTGAGCATGCTTACGAAAATCCAAAGTTTGTTGAAGATGTGGTCCGGGATATTGCTGAAACCTTGTCAAAGGATGCAAATATCACATGGTTCACAATTGAAGCAGAGAACTTCGAAAGTATTCACAACCACAGCGCATATGCCTTCCTTGAAAGGAACAATATTGCACGAGAACCGGACAAAACAGATGAGAAAAAATGAGCGGTGAGAAGTGGAAAAAAATTCATGTGATCGAGAATATCTTTGAAATGGATATGATAAAAGATGCCCTTGAAAAAGAAGACATTGAATACACCATCAGAGAGTACAAGGATACTGCCTATGATGGACTTTTTGTTCTGCAAAAGGGATATGCAAGCCTGCTGGTAAGAGAAAAAGATGTAGAATCTGCCAAATCCATAGTCAAACATATTCGTTCCATTCCTTATGTGGTATTTTCAAAAGATTGACCCTGTACAATCTGTGATTCCCTTTAAATATGTGGCCTTTGTGGGAGCAGGTGGCAAAACAAGCCTTATCGAATATTTTGCGTCGAGGCTGGTAAAGGAAGGCAAAACAGTCGCCATTACAACTACAACAAAAATATTTGTACGTGAACCTTATCAGCTACTAAAAAACAGTAAAGATCAAATAGATGTTACATCCCTGAACAGGTTTGGGAGAACCCTTGAAAACGGAAAGCTGACTGCGGTGAATGATGAGGATATTCAGCGCATTGGCTCATCGTATGACATAGTCCTCATCGAGGCAGATGGCGCAAAACACAGGCCACTCAAATTCCCTGCCCCATATGAACCTGTTGTTCCATCCGTAGCCGAGAAAATCTATGTTGTAAGTGGGTTAGATGCACTCTTTCATCAGGTACAAGAGGTGGTCTTTCGATATGAACTATTCTGCAATATAACCGGGATTGACGGTCAGGCTGTGGTGACAGAAGATGTCTTCATGAATTTCTTTTCACCATCCATCCTTTTCAAAGGAGTTGATACAGGGAAATGTACCATTGTATTAAATAAATATGATGTTCTTAGACAAAGAAGCTGCGGGGGAATAGTAGCCAAAGGCCTGTTAAAGAATATTCATGGACCGGACCTGATTGTCTCAAGTATCAACCATCATGTCTTTTACAGGATTACCCATTGAACCACTTGCAAACAATTAACCTTCGATTTTATAATAAAGGCACATGAAATTTGAGGAAGGGCTAAAAAAACTTGAGGGAATTGTAAACACCCTTGGTGATGGGAAGATAGCTCTTGATGAGGCGTTAAACCTTTTCAAAGAAGGTCTTTCTCTTACCAAGGAACTTTCCAGAAGGCTCGAAGAAATTGAAAAAAAAGTTGAGGTATTGATCAAAAAAGAGGACGGATCATACGAAAAAGCAAAATATCCCCAGGAAGAAACATAGTGGATCTTAACAAATACCTGCTCGACAAGAAAATACTTATCGAAAACTCCCTGAAAGATATAGCGCTATCTTTTCATGATTGCCCCTCTCCTTTGAGAGATGCCATGGAATATACGCTTTTCTCCAATGGGAAGAGGATAAGGCCAATTCTTGCGATCACTACATGTGAGGCCATGGGAAAGAGCTGCGATGACATTTTGCCCTTTGCCTGTGCCATTGAAATGATCCATTCCTATTCACTCATCCACGATGACTTGCCAACTATGGACAATGATGATATGCGAAGGGGAAAAGCCACGTGCCACAAAGCTTTTGGCGAGGCCACTGCCCTTCTGGCCGGTGATGCGCTTCTCACAGAGGCTTTCCGCGTAATGTCTGACAATCGTTATACAGAAAGGACTAATTCTCGAATAACAAAACAGCTTATCTTCGAAATATCATCAGCAGCCGGTGCAATGGGGATGGTTGGAGGACAAGTCATGGATGTCCTCTCAGAAGGAAAAGAAGGGACCAGAGACGTTCTTCATTATATCCATACCCATAAAACAACAGCCTTGCTCAGGGCGTCTGTAAGGGTTGGAGCGATCTTTGCTGGAGCAAAGGTTCGCGAGCTAAAAAAACTTACAAAATATGGGGAATCAGTTGGCCTAGCTTTTCAGATAAGGGATGATCTTCTCGATGCTGAAGGTGAGGAAATGAAAGTTGGAAAACGCTTAAAAAAAGATAGCACAAAGCAGACCTACATGAAGCATTACGGTCCAATCGCTTCCAAAATCAGACTTGAACAGCTCGTTGAAGATGCTGTTCAGGCAGTCCAGTTTTTGGGAAGGGATTCAATAATACTCGCAGAGATTGCACGGTTTGTCGGCAACAGGGTCGCCTAATGTTCCTGGAAAAAATTAACACTTTAAAAGATTTAAGAGACATGGACCCTGCTGAGATGAACCAACTGGCGGGTGAGATTCGCCAATACCTTACTGAGGTGGTCTCCAGAACAGGGGGCCATCTCGCCTCCAATCTCGGCGTTGTTGAATTGACCATTGCATTGCACTACGTTTTTAACACCCCGGAAGATAAGATAATCTGGGATGTTGGCCATCAGTGCTATACCCATAAAATCCTGACAGAAAGAAGAAACAGGTTTGAAACCCTCAGGCAGGATGGAGGTATCAGTGGTTTTCCCTCTCGTAAGGAAAGTCCTTATGATGTTTTTGATACAGGCCACGCAAGCAATTCCATATCTATAGCTGTAGGATTATCAGAAGCCACGAAAAAATCACATAACAACAGCAAGATTATTGCTGTCATTGGTGACGGGTCGCTGACAGGTGGGATGGCCTTCGAAGCCCTTAATCACGCAGGTCATTTAAAGAGTGGGATTATTGTCGTCCTCAATGATAATGAGATGTCTATATCTAAAAATATCGGCGCCCTTTCAGCCCATCTCAACAAGATAATGACTGGGGAATTCGTTAGCAACATACGGGAGGAGATAAAAGGAAGAATTAAAAATCTTCCTGGCTTTGGAAACAGGGTCTACAAAGCTGCAAGGCACCTTGAAGAGGTTATTAAGGGTCTCATCACACCGGGCATGCTTTTCGAAACCCTCGGATTCACCTATGTCGGCCCAGTTGATGGTCACAACCTGAACCACCTCTTAGATAATCTGAAAAATATTAGAAGGTTAAAAGGTCCAGTACTGATCCATGTCATCACAAAAAAAGGGAGGGGATACAATCACGCAGAAGATAATCCAGCAAGATTCCATGGCATCTCCACCTTTGAAGTAACGACTGGCATGTGCAAGGCTAGTGCATGCACATATACTGATGTTTTTGGAGATACCATTATAGAGCTTGCCAGAAAGGATGAGAAGATTGTAGCGATCACGGCTGCAATGGGTCTTGGTACTGGTCTTGATCGGTTTTCAAGTCTCTTTCCAGACAGATTTTATGACATTGGGATTGCCGAACAGCATGGAATAACCTTTGCGGCCGCACTGGCCCTGGGTGGTTACCGTCCCTTTGTTGCCATCTATTCAACTTTTCTTCAAAGGGCATATGACCAGATTATTCTCGATGTTTGTCTTCAGAACCTTCCTGTTGTCTTCGCTGTTGACAGGAGTGGTATTGTGGGACAGGATGGCCCAACGCACCATGGGGTCTTCGACATATCATATTTCAGACACATACCGAATGTGACAGTAATGAGCCCAAAGGATGAGAACGAACTGAGACACATGCTTTACACAGCATATCTTCTTCAAAAACCAGCCGTCGTCAGATATCCTAGAGGAGAGACCCAAGGGGTTATCATGGATGAGACATTCAAGGAAATACCCCTTGGCAGATGGGAGCGCTTGAAAGAGGGAAAGGACATTGCAGTCATTGCGTGCGGGAATACTGTGTGGCCTGCGCTTTCAGCTGCCGTGGAGTTAGAGAGTCATGGTATCCACTGTTGCGTTGTAAATGGTAGATTTATCAAACCCATGGATGGGGAAATGCTGGTTGCCCTGGCAAGTGAGGTACCACGTGTACTCACAGTGGAGGAAAATGTTCTTGCAGGTGGCTTCGGGAGTGCAGTAATGGAGTTTTTCTCAGAAGAAGGCATCACAATCCCGGTCAAAAGACTGGGCATACCAGACGTATTCCTCCCTCACGGCTCTCAATACAACCTAAGAAAATCGATAGGAATCGATAAGGAGGGTATCAAACGGTTTATACAAAAGTGGCTAGGGACCGCGTAGATGTAGTCCTGGCGAAAAAAGGCCTCGCCTCTTCAAGAGAGAAGGCAAAAGCGCTTATAATGGCAGGGCAGATATATGTCAACGAGGAGCGTGTATCAAAACCGGATAAACTTGTTGCAGAAGATGCCTGCATAGAAGTAAAAGGAAATTCTATACCATATGTGAGCTATGGCGGAATAAAACTGGAGCATGCACTCGAAATATTTGGCATAGACGTGATAAATAAAAGCGCTCTCGATATCGGATCCTCAACAGGTGGGTTTGTTGACTGTCTCCTGCAACACGGAGCATCTCATGTATATGCAATTGATGTAGGAACCCACCAGTTACATGAGCGTCTGCGCAATGATGAACGGGTTACTTCACTTGAGAATGTTAATGCGCGGTATATGTCCTTTGATGATATTGGTAAAAAATTCGAGATTATTACTATTGATGTATCTTTTATATCGCTCAAGAAAATTTTGCCGGTTGTAGTACCCTTTATGAGTACCGGTGCATGCGTCATCTCCCTTATAAAACCACAGTTCGAGGTTGGGAGATACGAGGTGGGTAAAGGCGGCATTGTTAAGGACGAACAGAAAATTCGGAAGGTTTTAAACGAAATAAAGGACTTCGGTAAGAGCCTGGGTTTAGCCCACAAAAACGAAGCAGAAGCACCCCGGGAAAAAGAAAAAAAGAATCGGGAATATTTTGTTCTATGGGAACTCCGGGCAGCCCAAAACCAGTAAGGTTCTTTGTAAGTATTATATATCAGGAAAACGGGCTAATGCCTGAAATGGAAAAAAAGCTTATTTCTTTTTTCGGGAAAATTCTGTCAAGAACAGTGCCAGTGCCTTTTTTACACACAGGTTATTATGAGAAGGAGATGGGCCCCAGTCTCTTGCGGTATTTTCTTCTGTTTAAACCTTTGAGAGCCAGAGAAGAGCTTCCCTTCATAAAACTAAAAACAAATGAATTTGAGGCCAGCACATCAGCAGAAGGCAAGCGTACCATCAATATTGATCCTGGATATATCACACTGGAACAAGTAATACTGGCAACGACCAAAGGCTATACCCATCGTGTTTATCTTGGCGCGGGAATTTTTGCTGATCTTACCCTTACATTTACAAATGGGACCTTTAAAGCTCTCCCATGGACCTACCCAGACTATGGCAGTCCTGAAATGATATCCCTGTTAAACCAATGGCGAAACGAGTATAAAAAAGATCTAAGAGGTGAATCCTTGTATGAGGAATGGCCTCACTTGAAATAAGAAGAAGGATGTTGCTATGCCAAAAAGCATGACAGGTTTTGCAAAAGTAGAGATGGAATACGCTGATGGAAGGCTTTACGGTGAAGCAAGGGCTTTAAATAACCGTTATCTTGAGATCACCATAAGGCTTCCGAAGATAGACTATGCAAGCGAACAAAAGCTAAGAGAGCTGGTCAGAACGTACGTGAAGAGAGGTAAAGTAGATATTACGATAAAACTGGACAAACCTTTCAATAATGCAGGTACCCCCAGGATCAATGAACCAGTCGTAAAACATTACATTTCAATTATAGAGTCCTTAAAGCGGGATTATGGCCTCAAGGGTGATATCTCCATAGAAAACATATTGGCCTTTAAGGACATTATAGCCTACGAAGAGAATAACAATCTTACTGAAGATATACTCTTCGTTTCCTTCGAAAATCTGTTAAAAAAACTTGACGAGGAAAGATCCAAAGAAGGTCTTATGATCAGTGTTGACCTTCTCAAGAGATTGGATGAAATTGACGTTAATATTCAGCACATCGAAACAAGACACCCTCTAACAAATAAAGTCTACGAAAAAAAACTACGGGATAAGATGCTTGAAGTTACTCAATGTTCTTCCATTGATGAAGTCAGGGTTCTTCAGGAGCTTGCCATATATATGGAGCGGCTCGACATAACCGAAGAGATTGTCAGGCTAAAAGGCCATATTGCAAACTTCAGGGAAACCCTCGGCTCATCTGATTCGATGGGAAGAAAACTCGATTTCATCATCCAGGAGATGGTTCGGGAAACCAACACAATCGGAAGCAAATCGAATGATCTTTCTATCAATGAACGGGTTGTTAAGATAAAGGTTGAAATTGAAAAAATCAGGGAACAGGTACAGAATGTTGAATAATGAAGCTGACAGCAGTCAGGGGTCAGGGGTCAGCAAAAAGAAGGGACATTTGTTTGTTGTGTCTGGGCCTTCAGGTGTAGGAAAGACAACGCTCATTGAGCGATTTCTTAAAGAAGATTCTTTCAGCAGATTCTCCATCTCATACACAACTCGAAAACAAAGAGCAAGTGAAGTGAATGGAAGGGAATACTATTTCGTCGACAGGGATACCTTTCATAAAATGATTACAGAAAGCCACTTTCTTGAATGGGAGGAGGTTCACGGCCAATTGTACGGCACTCCACAGAAAGAAGTTCTCCATGCCTTGCAACAGGGTATCGATCTTTTTCTGGATATTGATGTAAATGGTGCCCTCAAGGTCAAAGAGCGTTACAGGAATGCTTGTCTTATTTTTGTGGAACCCCGCTCTCAGGATGATCTCATGAAGCGACTTGCCCTGAGGGGTGAAAAAGAGATTTCTTTGAGGATGAAGAGGGTGAGCCAAGAGATGGAGAAAAAATATCTCTTCCAATATTGTATCATTAATGATAAACTTGAAGTGGCTTATCGTGATTTCTTTAAAATCATTGAGGATGTGAGGAGGGAGGATAATGGCAAGAATCACTGTTGAAGATTGTATGGATTATGTAGAGAACCGCTTTGAGCTTGTCCATCTTTCCGCAAAGAGGGCCAAGCAGTTGATTAAAGGAACAAAACCACTCACAAAATCCTCGAACAAGGAAATTGTCACTGCATTAAGAGAGATTGCTGAAGAGCTTGTATATTTTGAAAAGAAAGATGTTCTGGATAAAAAGGAGACGCCATACCAACTGTCCAGCTTCGCGCCATAACTAACCCATTTATCATTCTTTCCTGCTCGAAACGAACGATAGATCGCTCATTCGCACCCCGGTAAGGGTTCGGATAAAAGGAGTTCAATGCATCCTGATATTCATTTGCCACCGCTTACCATCAAAGGTAAGGTCATTAGGATACCCATTATCCAGGGAGGTATGGGCGTTGGAGTCTCTCTCCACCCATTGGCAAGCGCAGTAGCTAAAGAGGGGGGTATAGGCATTGTGTCAAGCGCCGCCCTCGATCGGCTCGTCTCCAAAAGAACTGGAAAAAAACTGAACACCTACGAAGCTGTTTGTGAAGAGATCTCCCTTGCACGAAAAAACGGTGGGTATGCAGGAATCAATATCATGGTTGCGCTTGCCAGAGATTACGATGATTCGGTGCGGGGGGCTATTGATGCAAAAGCGGATATAATAATCTCTGGAGGAGGTTTGCCGATGAATCTCCCGTCAATCCACCCTCCGGATACAACTGCTCTCGTACCAATTGTTTCATCACCGAGAGCACTCGAGTTGATATGCAAGAAATGGGAACGGTGGAGATACAGACCTGACGCTGTTGTTCTGGAAGGACCATTAGCCGGCGGCCACCTCGGCTTCAGGTTTGACGAGTTGGACCTTGAATCAAATAAACTCGAGAACCTGCTCCCCCAGGTAAAAGACGTGGCCATGAAATACGGCAATTTCCCCGTCATAGCTGCAGGTGGGATCTTTGATCGGAGCGACATCCTCAGATTCCTCGCCCTGGGCGCAGATGGAGTGCAGATGGGAACACGGTTCCTCGCTACGGAGGAGTGCAGTGCAACTCCAGCCTATAAGGAGGCGGTTTTGAGTGCTGGCAAGGATGATATTCTGGTGGCTGAAAAACCAGGTTCACCATGCGGTCTGCCCTTCCGGGTCATTAAACAATCTCCCATGTTCGTTTCAGCTCTTCAGGGCAGGAGAGAACCAAAATGTGACAAGGGGTATGTCCTCCTCAAAGACAGGGATGGGGTATTTAGCAAGTGCTCCGCCAAAACAGGAACCCAGGAAAGTTTTTGTATATGCAATGGTCTTCTGAGTTCGGCAGGTTATAATCCTGATATAGAAGAACCCCTTTACACAGTTGGCACCAATGCGTGGAGGCTCAATAAAATAGTGTCGGTAAAAGATTTGATGGACGAGCTGACAGGCGAAACTACATCTGCTGCTGTAAATTATTAAAAAAATCCAAATCTTTTGTCAAAATTACCCGTACCTGAACACAATTTCGTCTTAATTTTTTACCTGTTGTTTCCAGCGAGGATGGCCATCAGCTCACTGCATTCACCTCAAATACCCTCATCCGCTTCAACAATGACCTTTGCCCGCTCACAAAAGGCGTACACCATCAGAATCAGTAACTCTCACGCCAATCGTCTATAATCGTAATAAAATACAGACCCGGCTGCAGCCAGGTCTGTATTTTTAGTTTGATTTTTAAGGTAAGATTTATTCGATTTCATCAGTTCATTTTTAATACACATGTAAACTTTGAATAAGTCTGCAATCATGGGTAAGGCATCCAATCTTACTACCGCTCTGATCGCTAGGATCGAATTGTATTGCTAAAGTTTTGCTGTTCTGCATTGCAAAAGTAATCAAGTTGAGAAACCGGTCTGAGTCTGGAGAGAATTTTTTTGCTCCATAATAGGCAAAATATATATAATCAGTACCTGGAGCAGGTTCTGTGCACATTACGTGAATGCGCTGGTTGGGTTTCACAGCATAAACCGCAACACTGTGAGGTGTACAGTAATGCATGTCAGCAATCGCCGCAGTAAGGGTAAAACCTAACAAAAGCATGGATGCAGTGGCTGAAACAATGAAAAACCTGACAATTTTTAACATATGAAACCTCCTAGATTGAATGTTTCGGTTACTATACTTAAAGTATCAGGTTTTGTCAAACAGGTTCACGTACAGGCACAGTGTCAGCACAGAGTGAAAACTCTTTTACGAGCTTCTCTTCCTTATTGGTCATTCAACAGGCCAACACTGTACAGGCAAACTTCTCAAACACTTAACGATTTGGGTGTTAATGAGCCGGTGAGAAGGAAAAGATGATATCCCGTTCATCATTATAAAAAATTTGAAAAATGCTTCTTTTTTTGATTTAAGTCAAACATATCGGCCTTTAAGATGATTATATTTCATTCACGATTCAGAACAAAACCAAAAAGGAGGAGAATATGTTTTGTTATCAGTGTGAGCAAACAGCAAAAGGTGAGGCTTGTGTTAAAAGCGGTGTATGTGGGAAACAGCCTGACGTTGCAGCGTTACAGGATCTTCTTGTCCACACCCTGGCAGAGCTTTCCCACTGCGCGGTTGAGGGACGAAAGGTTGGCGTCCATATTGATCGCACTACAAACGTGTTCACTGTTGAAGCGCTTTTCTCAACCCTGACGAATGTTGATTTTGATCCTGCCAGGTTTGTAGAACTTATCAACGAGTGTGTGGCTTTAAGAGACGCCCTGAAGGACAAGGTCATTGCTGCTGGCGGAAAGGTTTCTTTTCCTGACGGCAGCCCAACAGTCCCAGAGAAAACCCTGGAAGGTCTGGTAAAACAGGGGGAGGCAGTATCCCTTGATGCAAAACAGGGAGAGGATCCGGACATACGTTCCTTGAAACACACCCTGCTCTTCGGATTAAAGGGTGTGGCAGCGTATGCTGACCATGCTCAGATACTAGGGCAGGAAGACCAGAAAGTCTATGATTTTGTGTATGATGCTATGAATGCTATGCTCACCGCAAATATGTCGCTTGGTGACTGGCTGGCAATGGTTCTTAAGTGCGGCGAAATCAACCTGCGGGCAATGGAATTGCTGGATGCTGCAAACACAGGAGCTTATGGGCATCCTGTACCAACATCTGTACCTCTTGGGGCAAAAAAAGGAAAAGCAATCCTTGTATCTGGACATGACCTAAAAGATCTCGAGGAATTGCTCAAGCAGACTGAAGGTAAGGATATATTTGTTTATACTCATGGCGAGATGCTTCCGTGCCATGGCTATCCTGGACTCAAAAAATATGCTCATTTCTACGGTCATTATGGAACAGCCTGGCAGAACCAGCACAAAGAATTTGCCGCTTTTCCCGGCGCAATACTGATGACCACAAACTGTATACAGAAACCACAGGACAGCTATAAGGACAACATCTTTACTGCCGGAACAGTGGGATGGCCCGGAGTAACACATATAACAGACAGAGATTTCACTCCTGTCATCAACAGAGCCCTTGCTCTTCCTGGCTTCTCCGCTGATTCCAACGGAAGATCAGTTATGGTCGGATTTGCCAGAGAGACGGTTATGGGTGTGGCCGGAAAAGTCATTGATGCAGTAAAAGCCGGGCAGATCAAGCACTTCTTTCTAGTAGCGGGATGTGATGGTGCCAAACCAGGTCGCAACTACTATACAGAATTTGTGGAAAAACTCCCAAAGGATACGGTTGTACTTACCCTTGCATGCGGGAAATTCCGTTTCTTCGATAAAGATCTTGGTGATATTGGTGGTATTCCCAGGTTGCTGGACATTGGTCAGTGTAATGATGCCTATTCAGCAATTCAGGTGGCAGTTGCCCTTTCAAAGGCTTTCAATGTAGGTGTCAATGAACTGCCTCTTTCAATGATTCTTTCGTGGTACGAGCAGAAGGCTGTGGCGATCCTGTTGACTCTTCTCTATCTGGGAATCAAGAACATGAGGCTCGGTCCGTCGCTGCCAGCATTCGTTACACCAAACGTTCTGAAGGTGCTTGTTGAAAACTATGGGATCAAGCCAATTACCAGTCCGGACGAAGACATAAAGGCCATATTAGGCTAAACAGTTTATAACTGATAGCTCATAGTTCTTGGTGGATAAATGCCGATACTACCAGGAGCTATGGGCTGATAAAGGTTGCCAGCTCACGGAGTAAAAAAAGGAGAAGGGACGCAATGAAGATGAAAAGAAAAATTATCGAAATAGATGAAAGCAAGTGCAACGGCTGTGGACAGTGTGTAGAGGCGTGCGCAGAGGGTGCAATACAGCTTATGAATGGAAAAGCAAAGCTCATCGCTGACAATTACTGCGATGGTCTTGCCGCCTGCGTGGGCGAATGTCCTGTCGATGCCATTAAGGTTATTGAACGGGAAGCTGATGCTTTTGACCCCGAGGCAGTCGAACACCACCTCCGACAACTCAGCGCCCAGAACTTCGGGTTCCGAACTGAAACCTCCCTACCCTGTGGCTGTCCCTCGACAAAAATGGAAATGTTCAATTCACACTGTGATGCGGCAAATCAACCCGTCTCCCATGCATGCGCTGACTCCGCCCTTACCCACTGGCCAGTTCAGATCCGGCTTGTACCGGCTTCTGCTCCATTCCTCCAAAAAGCCCATCTTCTCGTAGCTTCTGATTGCACCCCCGTAGCTTATCCGGATTTCCACAAGGATTTTCTAAAAGGACGCACTGTTCTGGTTGGCTGTCCAAAGTTTGATGACACTGCAGAATACATAAAGAAATTCGCCGAAATTTTCCGAATAGCTGATATTCAGAGTGTTACCATTCTGATTATGGAGGTCCCTTGCTGCTCAAAGATGCCTATGATCATCCAGGAGGGCATGGCTCTGGCCGGTAAAAACATTCCCACAGAAATTGTCGTCGTCAGTGGAAAGGGCATCATAGTCAAAAGAGATAAGCTTGCAGCATAACCATGAATCAAGGATTAGACAGGCCAGTTTTATCCTCCATGCTCCAAGCACCTCAGACCATGTTTTCATTCAGAAAAAAGATGAACGGGGCATGCAGTCATTAGTACAATGTGAAGAAATCTGAAGATTTCAGGCTGTGGAGTCCCGTTATGACGCGACCAGTGATGACTAAACTGAAAGATTGTTACCAGGCTCTTTGACCTGATTTCAGGTTTTTAGTTACAAAACTCTTGGGGGTCATTAATTTAAGGTCCAGGGCCGTAAGATGAAGATATCTCTCAAGTGCTTCTTTTTGTTCATTGAAACCCTGTATTAGCCTGTGATTAACTGTGACATAAAAATTGATGTTGTGCATAATACAGTGCAAAAGATGGCTTATGCCGCTTAATACCTGGTCATGGCTATACTTCTGAAGCACCATGTTGATCACGAAATTGATGTGAGTATCCGGTACAGGGAGTCTTCCGCAACTTTTTTTTGTGAGTCCTACTGCTCGGTTCAATAATCCAAAGAGATTGCGGTTTCGATCTCCTTCAACACCATGAAAAACCGGTTCAACCCCTTGCCTGATAAGTACCGACTCGAGGATTTGCCAATTCAATTGATAATCCGTTCTCTTCAAGTCCTTCCAGCGATCTTCGATGTACCAGTTGCCAACCTCGGAGAGACATTGTCTCAGGAGGTTTTGATCTCCTTCAGTGGATTCGACATTATCCGCCCCCATGGGTTTGAGCCTCAAGACTTTTGTAATGTCATCCTTTGTTGAATGTTCCTCAAACCTTCCTTGAGGTGGGTGAAGCGATTCTATCTCTTCAAAATGAATGAGCATTTGCTTGTATTGTTGAATATGACTTTTTTCAATCTTGTTCCAGGCTTCAAATTCATTGATTGCCTCAACTGCCCTGAGAGTATCGGTAATACAGCATCCTTGCCTGTTGAGCCAGAGAATGATGTCCATTTCTGTATCTTTCCCGTGGGTTACAAGTTTTATCTTTTCTTCTCTGAATTCTCTCCAGAGTTCTTGAGACGCAAACCAGTCCTCAAAGGCAGGGTCAGAATCTGGCACCTGCTTAGGTACAAGACTCAAGACTGTGTGGTCAACATACACTACCTGGCTTTTCTTATTGGTCACAATATGCCTCCAAACTCAGTGAACCCATAATCGGGGTATTCTGAAACAAAATCATTTTTCAGGCCATCAAAGCCTATAGATCTTTGAAAGCTATCGCGTTCCTATGAAGAAGTTCATCACGTAGTTGACAATTGACAACACAATGGAGAACAGGACTGCAATCCAGAAACCGCTCACTTGGAAACCTTTTACTACCGATGATACAAGAAGGATAATAAGCCCATTGATTACAAAGGTAAAAAGCCCCAATGTCAGGATATTAATAGGAAGTGTTATGAGAATGAGAAATGGTCTCAGGAGCATATTGACTATACCGAGTAACAATGCAACCCACAAGGCTGACATGAAACTGCGCACTGTAACCCCTGGTATCACGTAGGCTGTAACCATTACAGAAACAGTCATTATTAGCCACTTTAAAATAAGAAGCACCTGCGTTCTCCTTTTGGGAAAAGACTAACCCATCTCATAATCATTATTAATTTTGCTGTAAAGGAAAGATGTTACGAAACTAGAACAATACGCTACGTGGTTATATCTATTTATTTTTCTACTCGCGGTAAAACTTGTCACTTGGCATCAATCTCAGTTGAAGCGTATCCGTTGCGTCAAGCAAACCTTGTAAGGTCTTGTTCAAGATGAATGTCCTCTCTTCCATAGTCTGTAAAGCCTGGGACAATCTGTTGAAGTTCGCCTTCATCTGTTCGGCGTATTCCCGAATTTTCCGTTCGTTGGTTCTTGCAACCTCGATGATATCTTTCAGGAGCTCACGCTCTTCAGGGGTTACTTTTTTTGCCTTTAGAAGATCATCCACCGTCTTAATTTCATCTATCATGGCTTTCTCCACAGATTCATTTCCAGGATATAGTTACACTATTGTACCCTTCCTGGTGAATTCTTGCAAGCCCAATCTTCTTGGTTTTTCTTCAAGTCAACAGGTTGAATTGGAATAAGTTTCGTTATATTCTTATAATGTTCAACATGAAACTAATGGATCACTGTTATGGGTGCCTGAAAGACCTCATTGAGAAAGCTGTTGCTTTGTCTCAGGGTGATGAAGAGATCGCTTTTCAGGCATATTCGATGGTTGACAATCTCTGGAATACAGGAAGCACTCCACCCGATATTGCAAACAAGCTCCACAGATTCATCAAAAGCAAAACAGGTGTTACTGACCCGTATTTTTCAATCAAAACAAAGGAGGTCGAAGCAGCACAAAAGGCGATATGCGAGTTGCGCCCAGCTTTTCCTGAAACTTTAGAAGGCTTTATCAAATTCTCTGCTCTGGGTAACTCAACGGATTTTTTTTGTCACCATGAGTACGAAATTGAAGGATTTGATTTTTCAGGGGATATAGATAAAATCACAGAGGAGATTTATACTAGAAGTAATGTTGTTCTGATGCTTTCTGACAACGCTGGTGAGTTCTTGTTCGATGTGGGATTAATACGGTTCCTAGAAGATACAGGAAAAACTGTTTATTATGCTGTAAAGGAGAACCCTGTTCAAAACGACCTTTCAATACCCGATGTTGAGCGATTCGGCTTCAGGAAAATGTTCCCGAATATTATCTCAACAGAAACTGACGAAGTGGGCATAAGAAGAGAAGACTTGAGGGGAATGGTAAAGGAATGTTGGGAGAATAATGCCATTGTAATTGCCAAGGGTATGGGGAATTATGAGACCATATCGGAATTTAGTGACAATAGATCAGTCATACATATCATGAAGGTGAAGTGCCCGACAGTAGCCAGCGCTGTGGGCGGTAAGGTCGGGCAATATATTGCTATCATAGGTGGTGGATAAAATGGCGGTAAAAAAAGATTACTACGAAATACTTGGGGTAGCCAAAGGGGCATCAGAGGATGACATAAAAAAAGCATACAGGAGGCTTGCAAAGAAATACCATCCTGACAAAAACCCCGGTAATAAAGAAGCAGAGGAACAGTTCAAGCTCATCAGCGAAGCCTATGCAGTGCTAAGTGACAAAGCAAAGAGAAAGGAATATGACGCATATGGTATGGGCGGCTTCCAGCAGCGTTACTCTGAAGAAGATATATTCAAGGGTGCTAACTTTGGAGACCTTTTCAGGGACCTTGGATTCGGAGGTGGCGACATTTTCAGCATGATCTTTGGAAGACAGGCTGGCAGAACTGGCCGGCAGAGGTCTCAGGCCTACGATTTCGGGGATTACATAACGAGAGAACAGCAGCCACCAAAAAACGTGGACCTCAACTATGAGCTTGAAATCCCGTTCATGGATGCAGTCAGAGGTACAGAGAAAAGAATCTCTTTTGCCACCCAACAGGGCACTGAAGAGGTTAACATTAAAATACCCCGAGGGATATCAACAGGCAAGAAGCTGAGGCTTCAAGGAAAAGGAAACAGAGATCCGAGAACTGGTAGGGTTGGCGATCTATACATTACTGTCAAAGTTGGTGATCATCCCGTCTTCAAAAGAGCTGGCAATGATATCCACATAACGAAAGAGATAGGTCTTACCGACGCATTACTAGGTACCACTGTGGAAGTATCTACCATTGACGGGCCGAAGGTGGTCAAGATTCCTGCAGGCACCAAAAAAGTCAGGTTACGAGGCCTGGGGATTCCCGATATGAAGGGGAACAGAGGCGACCAGTACGTCGAGACAGAGGTAGCGATACCTAAAAAACTGACTGACAAGCAAAAAACACTGATCGAGGAGCTGAGGCGAGAGGGATTATAATGCTTCCACGGCGTCACATCCTTGATGTCTGGGAGTTCATCAAGGATGAGAAAGACCTGCTATCCATGTCCACGATTACCCTCGCCATTGATGCAATAAAATACTTGGACATGGAGTCCAAAAAAGATCATCTTGTCGAAGCCCTTGAGCTCAATGAGTTTATATGTTTCATGCATCCCACAAAGAGACCTAAAAACAGATCACTCCTTTTTCATGTCGTTTCAGATCTATTGGGCCTTCTCATGTTTGGTGTTCCGAGAAAAAGAAAACATGCCATTGACAGCATTGAGATTGTGAACTATTCCGAAGAGAGTATGGAAATATATCCAGTTATTGAGGTCTGGAATGATCTCAAAAATAAAGTATATACAAAAAAACACGGAGCCACAAGCATCATACATGGTTTTGAACGGAAGATACGGGTTGAAATGGACATCATAGAACGGTATCCCTTCGTTGATGATATTCTGTTTGAGTCCCAGGAAAGCATCAAAGAATGGCTTCCTGTCCTTGCCAGTTACTATGATAAAAAAAGCAAAGAGATTAAGGACATTTACAAGAAATGGTGGAGCCTCTGGGGTTGTAAGAAAAAGGAGCATGAAGCGCTTTCAGGTATGATAGAGCGTCTTTCTTCCCAAGCCTTGAGGGAATATAACATCACCATCAACCAGGATAGTCTGATGAAAACAATACTGCAGGAAAAAGATAGAAACAAAAACGAAAATGAAGAGTTTTCAAGATGGTATAAAGAAGGGGTAAATTTATTGTTAAAAATTTAATTTGCCCCTATTGACAAAAACTACCTCTTATCATTATAGTATTTTTAGCATTCTGGTTTACCAATTGCCAAATATAATTTTTTTGAAAGGAGTGTGATACGATGAAGATTAAACCATTACAAGACAGAATCATCGTCAAAAGGCTTGAGGAGGAAGAAAAGACAAAGGGAGGCATCATTATTCCCGATGCAGCTAAAGAAAAACCTCAAGAAGGCAAAGTGATTGCCGTGGGTGACGGAAAGATTCTCGAAAACGGCCAGAAACTAGCTTTAACAGTTAAGGTCGGCGACAAGATTCTCTTCGGTAAGTATTCCGGCACTGAAATCAAGATTGACGGTGAAGAACATCTCATCCTGAGAGAAGATGATGTTCTCGGAATTGTAGAAGACTAAGAAAGGAGGCTAAAGGATGGCTAAAGAAATTAAGTATGATCAGGGCGTCAGGGAGTCACTTCTAAAAGGTGTTAATACTCTTGCAGATGCAGTAAGATTGACTCTCGGACCTAGAGGAAGAAATGTAATCTTGGAGAAGTCTTTTGGTTCGCCCACGGTTACAAAAGACGGTGTAACCGTTGCGAAAGAAATAGAAATTGAGGATAAATTCGAGAACATGGGTGCCCAGATGGTAAAAGAAGTGGCATCCAAGACAAGCGATGTAGCTGGCGATGGAACCACCACGGCTACTGTACTTGCTCAGTCAATTTATCGCGAAGGTGCAAAACTTGTAGCTGCCGGCCACAACCCGATGGAACTTAAAAGAGGTATTGAAAGAGCAGTAGAAGTTGTCGTTGATGAGCTCAGAAAGCTTTCAAAACCCACAAAGGATCAGAAAGAAATTACCCAGGTGGGAACCATTTCTGCAAATAACGATGAAACGATTGGAAATATCATTGCTGAAGCAATGGGGAAAGTTGGCAAAGAGGGTGTTATCACCGTGGAAGAAGCAAAAAGCATGGAGACATCCCTTGAAATCGTCGAGGGTATGCAGTTCGACAAGGGATATATATCACCATATTTTGTGACAAACCCTGAGAAAATGGAAGCAGTGATGGAGGAACCTTTGATCCTCATTAATGAAAAAAAGATCAGCAGTATGAAGGATCTTCTCCCTGTTCTTGAGCAGGTGGCAAAAATGGGAAAACCTCTTTTGATTATTGCTGAAGATGTTGAGGGTGAGGCTCTGGCGACTTTAGTCGTTAACAAACTGAGAGGAACTCTGAAAGTGGCTGCTGTTAAAGCCCCTGGTTTTGGTGATAGAAGAAAAGCAATGTTGGAAGATATCGCTATCCTTACCGGCGGACAGATGATCTCAGAAGAACTCGGTATTAAACTTGAGACCGTTGGACTGAAAGATCTTGGCCAGGCAAAGAGGATTGTGATCGACAAAGACAATACAACTATTGTCGACGGTGCCGGTGAAAAGAAGGATATCGAAGGCAGGGTTAAGCAGATCAGAGCCCAGATTGATGAAACAACATCCGATTATGACAGAGAAAAACTTCAGGAAAGACTTGCCAAGCTCGTGGGTGGTGTCGCTGTTATCAATGTTGGGGCAGCAACAGAAGCTGAGATGAAAGAGAAAAAAGCCCGCGTGGAAGATGCACTCAATGCAACAAAAGCAGCCGTGGAAGAAGGAATTATTCCCGGCGGCGGTGTTGCATTCATCAGGGCAATTCCAGAACTTGATAAGCTCAACATTGAAGGGGAGAGGCAGTTTGGTGTCAAGATAGTCAAGAAAGCCCTTGAAGAGCCGATCAGATGGATTGCTAACAACGCAGGGCACGACGGATCCATCGTGGTAGAAAAGGTGAAGAACGGAAAGGGTAATTTCGGATTTGATGCAGCAAAAGAGGAGTATGTGGATGATATTATGGACGCCGGTATCATAGACCCCACAAAGGTTGCACGAACAGCCCTTCAGAACGCTTCATCCGTTGCGGCCTTATTGCTCACAACTGATGCAATGATAGCAGAAAAACCGAAAGAGAAAGGCGCGGGAATGCCAATGATGCCGCCAGGTGGTATGGGTGGTATGGGAGATATGTACTAATAAAAAAGAGGGGACCAAAGTCCCCTCTTTTTTTCTTTTATAGACCTTTTTCAGTGTGATATTTAAAAGAGATGTTCAATCTTACACGATAGTTTATTACCTTACCGTTTTCCACAGTTACATCCTGTTTTACAACTTCAGCGACTCTCAGATCTTCAAGGGTTTTTGAAGCAGTTTCCAGTGCAGCTTTTGCTGCATCTTCCCATGATTTTGTGCTCGTTCCGACTATCTCGATGATTTTGTATACACTTCCTGCCATAAATACCCTCCTTATTTGTTTATTTTTAACTCTATATACGGTTATTTATACCATAGATAAACAAGTTGTCAAGCTTGTTTTAAAGAATTACCGTTAATATTGGGATATCGTTTTCCGACAGACTATGGTTATCTGTTCAATCGCGGAATAAAACGGGGAACACGGGCCATATAGGACTTGTACTCTATACCAAAACGTTGCAGGAGTTCCTTCTCTTCCAAAGGGATAACAATAAAATTCATGGTTAAAAAATCAATCAGGGCAACAAGACCTATTGCCAAGTTGCCAGTTATTAAAAAAACCCCAAGAAAAAACATTGTATGCGACAGGTATGTAGGATGCCGGATATAAGAAAAAGGGCCATGAACACTGAGCTTTGCTTTTACTCCATCGAATATCTCTGGAGCTCCTGTAATAACCAGGAAATTGAGTACCCTTAATGTCCATAGTTGGAGGAATACACCGGCGCCAGCGCAAAGAATCCCTCCTGCTCTGATAAGTATGAAGAAATCTATGTTAAATCCTAAGAAAAATACCCTGTTCGTGTATATGATGTATGCTATAGTAACCCATAATATACCAATAACCGGACAAACAAAGAATCCCATCTTCCTCACTATTTTATTTGCCCCATGTACGGGTATCCACCACAGTGGAATAATTGGCCAGAGAACGAGGACGAGCAAGGCAATGGTGTCCAACATTGCTAACAATGTGTAATAATCCGTAATAAACTGTAATTTAAGATAGATCGGAAGGTTTTTGGCACGAGACCTCGCCTGCTCTGCCCTCAACATGTCCGTAAAAGATTTTGCATCTTGGGATGCTGTTTTTCCCTTTGAGCATTTGTGCAATATCTGTGAGCCTCATGAAAGTAAAACCCTGTTCATTCGCGAGACGAATAAAATCCATAAGGAAACCCAACCACCGCTTACCTTCAAGCTCAGTATGTATTGTAAGAATATTCAGGTTCTCACTCAACAAATCTTTAAAATACCCAGCAAGCAGGTGGGGCTCAGAACCTGCAATGCCCACTACCTCATCAAGCGTGGGAAGTGTGGTTGGTATCTGAAGTATATTAATAGGTCTGTCCCCCATAATCGGCAAGAAGGGCGATACGCCCCGCGTATCGCTAGAATAGAGAAATCCATTATTTTCAAAAAATTGCAGCGCATAAGGGTTGATCATCCACCCGGGAGCGGCAAAAGAATGGGCTTTTACGCCGAGAATATCCTCATATTTTCTGCAGGCACGAATCAGTATAGCTGATGTTTTTACCTCATCCCATTTTTTGACACGGTCATGCCAGATAACATGATCATAACCATGGATACCTGCTTCGTGTCCTTGTTCAACTATTTCTCTGAGAACCGACCTGTTTTTTTCAGCTATCTTGGGCCCGGGAAGTAAAAGACCATACATGAGAGTCCGCATACCATACGTTTCTAATACTCCCACCCTGTTTGCTTTTTTTAAAAATCCTCTTCTGGTGAAAACCCGTTTGACAGTCCAACCCGTATGATCTCTCCCCATGGGCACAAAAAAACTAGCCTTGATATTGAACTGGTTCAAACAGTCAAGGAGTTTTGGCACTCCGTTCTTCATGCCTTCATATGTATCGACATCCACTTTTAACCCAATAACCTTGCGGAAATCATGCTTCATGCTATGATGGTATCACTTCTTAACCGGTTTTTCCAAGCAGATTTTGACAAAAAGCGGGCGGTTATTAGCATGCTTGCTGGGTTCCACAGGACAGGACTTGTGCGCCCCTGCTTTTGTCTCTAAAGATAGTGACCCCTTTTAGGCCCATCCTGTGTGCCCTGAGGTAAACATCTACTACCGTATCAATAGTGGCATCCTGAGGAAGATTGATGGTCTTTGAGACTGCATTGTCAACGTGCTTTTGAAAAGCACTCTGAATGGCCAGGTGATCTGATGGTGCTACATCATGAGCCCTTCTGAATATTTTTTTCATTTGTTCTTCATTGTTATCCTTTTCCCTAGCATTCCTGTAAAGTGGGTCTACAATGTCTACCTTGATGTTGCCGAAAAGAACGCGGGAATATCTGACATCGTAAATGGGTTCAATCCCGCCTGATGTTCCTGCAATCAAGCTCAGGGTACCAGTTGGCGCAATGGTAGTAGTTGTGGCATTTCTCTGTCGCAACCCTCTGGCTTCCCACACACTTCCTTTATAACTCGGGAATACCCCTCGTTGTTTTGCGAGCAGATTTGAAGCAACCTTTGATTCAGCCTGGATAAACGCCATGATTTCTTCAGCTGTTTTTACGGCATCAAACGAGTCATAGGCAATTCCCAGTTTTATCAACAAATGGGCAAAGCCCATCACTCCGAGGCCGATTTTTCGGTTCCTTCTGCTAATATCTTCGATCTGCGGTGCAGGGTACCTGTTTATATCAATCAGATTGTCGAGAAACCGTACGCCCAGGTGGGTCAGCTCCCTCAGTCGTCTCCAGTCGATTTCACCATTTTTTACCAACTTGGCAAGGTTAATCGATCCTAGACAGCACGATTCATATGGAAGAAGCGGTTGTTCACCGCAAGGATTGGTCGCCTCGATAGCGCCGATATGAGGCGTTGGGTTTTCTCTATTGATGGTATCAATGAATATCATCCCAGGTTCTCCCGACTTCCAGGCCGATTGAGCGATCATTTGGATCAGTTCTCGTGGATCGACAGTTTTTGTCTCCTCCTTTGTCCTCGGATTGATGAGGGGAAACCTGATACCTTTTTCATATGCTGCCATAAATTCATCAGTCACCGAGACAGAAAGGTTGAAGTTGTTCATTGCTTCAGGATTATTCTTAATAGTGATAAACTCCTCAATATCAGGATGGTCAATCCTGAGGATACCCATGTTTGCTCCTCTCCGGGTTCCGCCCTGTTTTATAACGTCTGTAACCATATTAAAAACTGTCATAAAGGATACGGGACCGCTTGCAACACCCATTGTTGAAGCCACAACATCGTCTTTAGGCCTTAGTTTCGAAAAAGAAAACCCTGTCCCACCTCCAGATTGATGAATCTTTGCAGTCATCTTCACCTGATCGAAGATCGAATCGAGCGAGTCTTCAATGGGAAGAACAAAGCAGGCAGCAAGCTGGCCAAGCTCCCTCCCTGCGTTCATCAGAGTGGGGGAGTTTGGGAGAAACTCAAGGTTGCGAAGCATATGGAAGAAGTCATACCCTATCTCTTCGCGCCCCTTGTCACCATACATCTCCTCAGCCCCTGCAACAAAACCGACAACCCTCTCAAACATTTGGTCAGGGGTTTCCACAGCATTACCACGGACATCCTTGATGAGATATCGTTTTTTCAAAACTAAAAGGGCGTTGTCATCAACCATGGATCTCCGCTAATCTATTTCAATTCATCTCCCAGGGAATAGTACCTGTTCAAATGCCATACAACAGGCGATAAATTATCGTTAAAGGCGAAATCAACAGCCTCTACAACATAGACTGTGAAATTACTTGCAGGGAAAGATGTAATAACCTTACACTCAATGCTGGCGAAAGATCCTTTGATCAATGGTGCGCTAACTGCTTTAGCGCTCTCCGTTTCAATATCAAATTCCTTGAACTTGTCAGGCGATTTCTCATGTCCAAGCCTTTTAGCCAGTCTAACCTGCTCCGTGGATGGGATGTTTAGAACAAATTGGCCGGTTTCTTCAATAATTTTATGAGTCAAGATATGCTTCTGAACACTTACAACAAAGAGAGGAGGATCTTCAGAAATAAACATTGCAGTGGCAGTCATTGCTTCGCGCTCTGTCTTTGATGCTACTGTCAGCAGGTTGACTGAACATGGCATAATACGACTTACTTTCGTGTTTTTGGTCGACATAATAACCCCCCTTAATATGTTTTATGGCAGTATCTTCAAAAAGACACTTTTGTATAACATAATCAATTCCACCCGCATGTCAATGAGATGAAATGGAAAAAAGTAGTTCAACTATTTGAGATGAAAAAACACCTAAAATTAAATTGCTTAATAGTAATTAAAGGCTTTACAATGCATTCATGACAAATCCATGGATACTGTGGGCACTCCTGTCCGCATTTATGGCTGCATCAAATGACGCCCTCACCAAGAAAGCGCTTTCCGTTCACAACGAATATTTGATTGCCTGGCTCAGGCTTCTCTGGGCTCTCCCCTTTCTCATTGTCACTCTTGCATTCATCCCGATACCATTGATCGATAGCATATTTTTCCTGGCATTCTTGGTTGCACTGCCCCTTGAAGTGACAGCCACTGTCCTTTACGTTAAGGCCCTGAAAACATCTCCCCTGAGCCTCACCGTACCTTTTCTTTCCCTCACTCCTATTTTTCTCATAGTTGTTCCCTATTTGATCTTGGGAGAAACTATATCTGTTCTTGGCGTAATTGGTGTAGCAATGATTGCCTTTGGAGGTTATACCTTGAATATAGGTCAGGCAAGAAAGGGGCTTCTTGCCCCTTTCTTCGCTGTCAGGAAAGAGCGGGGCTCTCTTTTTATGATAGGCGTGGCTCTCATTTACAGCGTCACAGCGACCCTTGGAAAGTTGGCGATTCAGCACTCCTCCCCTCTCTTTTTTGGGATAACGTATTACAGCGCCCTTGCTTGTGCCATGACGCCCATCGCGCTCTTAAGAGGCCGTGATGAAAGAAAGTACGTACCTCCCAGAGATGCAATCAAGGCATCCATTCTTCCTGGATTCTGTCATGCCACGAGCATCGTTGCCCACATGATCGCCATCAGCCTCACCCAGGTAGCCTACATGATTTCGATAAAACGATTAAGCCTCCTCATGGGCGTTCTTTTCGGATACCTGTTTTTCAAGGAAACCAATATCAGGGAAAGGTTTGTGGGCACCCTTCTCATGATCATCGGCTTTGCTCTCATCGTGCTGTTTCATTAAAAAAATAGCAATGAATGAAAAATAAAATTCATTTCCCCTCTTCGCCCTTTTTCCGTGTATTCTGCAAATGTACTCTGAACAGTCACCATACTGTTTAACCCTAACAAGGAGGAAAATGGTCATGCATTCTCTCCTTACAAAAAGCGTATTCATCATAATGCTCCTCTCTTCCGCTTTCGGTAATCTCTACGCCGCTTCGACCCTTGTATTCACCACCGTTGCCTGCTCTCCGGCAACGGTTACTCTGGAAAGTAAGTTCTCCCTCACCACCACCATGGTAAACCAGGGCGATGCAGCATCCCCCACGACAGTGACCAACTACTATCTGTCCATTGTCACCTCAAAGGAAGGGACCTGGCTTCTTACCAGCAAACACTCCGTCAAGGGCCTTGCTCCCCTGGCAAACACCACCAAGAAGGTGAAGATCACCGTCCCCTCCGGCACCTACTACCTTGTAGCCTGTGCCGATGGCGTAAACAAGGTCAAAGAAGAAGGCGGGACGAAAAACTGCCTTAACTCCTAACCCACATCATCGTCAGTATCATCTCCTTCTCTTTTTACACTAATACCAGAAAATCTATTCCCTTCCTCCCGGGACAACAACCCTTGCCTCCATAGGGCCCATCAGCATCAAAACACTCTCTTCCTTCCCACTCACCATACCCCTTGCATTCTCTTTTCCCTCCTTTGATACCTATAAAACGGATATGGGGATGGATACCCCGAACACCTGATCTATTTCGGTGATGACCAGAGGAACCGCATCGTTCAGCATGGGGGATCAGCCGATGACCCCCTCTCTGTCGATACCAGAGTCGAGAACGCTGGATAGAGCAGTATGGAGGGGGCGGTGTAGACCAACCGAATACAGTCGCTTGAACTGGAAATGACTACATTTATCAGTAACCGGTTCGGGTGGCGGAACAACCATCACAGTGACCAACATCGAGCAGATCACCGTCAACGATGCAGGAGGGAACCCCATTTTCACCTGGCCCTAACCATAGCCATGGCAGGCCGTGATGTTTCTATACCCTCCATCATATTAAAGTAAAAACCTTGTCAGTCAGGTTGTGGTCGGGTTATACTACTCTTAACTTGGGCACCTTATGAGAGCACGGTGTCGGACATTCTTTTAGCAAACTGTCGTGAGGCAAGGAAGCCTGGTCTTTATCGTATGTAAAAGTTCCGCAGTCGGAGGTGAGCGAAATTCTCCGCTGTAGCAAATGAGCGTGTTTGCGGGGATTCCCTGACAACAATACACTACGAATAAAAAAGAGGTTTAACGAAGATCAACCGAGGGGGATGCATGGTACTGACAACCGCAGAACTGGAGAAATACGCAGATGTTTTGCTATGGGGCCTAAAAACAGCCCGTAAATCAAAATTCAAAAAGGGAGATATCATCCTCATCCAGTATGAAAACCCTGCACTGCCCCTTGCCGAGATTCTCTTTAAAAAGATTGTTGCCATGGGCATGCACCCTGTACAGCGGATGGGCCTTACCTTTGGTATGGAAAAGGGTTTCTTTGAAGAAGCAGATGACAAACAGCTTGTCTTTATTCCACCAGGCGAAAAGGAGCTCTATGAAAATGTAAACGGACGGATATTTCTTCGAGCCCCGGAATCACTCACCCACCTGAAAGACATTGATCCGGCACGAATCGGCACGGTACTCGTGTCACGAAAACCGCTGAAGGACATTCTCGACAAGAGAGAGGAACAGGGATTCTACAGCTGGACTTTGTGCACCTTTCCAACCCATGAACTGGCCTGGCAGGCAAAAACGACTATCAGACATTATGCAGCCCAGATAATAAAGGCATGCTATCTCGATAAAGAAAATCCTGTTCAGGAATGGGAATCGATCCTTAACAACGTGCATGGCATTAAGAAATGGCTGAACAGCCTCAAGATCAAAACCCTTCATATAGAGGCTAAGAACATCGACTTGACTATCACGCCCGGAGAAAAAAGAAAATGGTCAGGCGTCTCAGGCCACAACATCCCGAGCTTTGAAATCTTTTTCTCCCCTGATTGGCGGGGCACAGAAGGAACCTACTATGCCAATCTTCCCTCTTTCAGAAGCGGCAATTATGTGAAAGGGATCCGTCTCACCTTTCAAAAGGGGGCTGTTGTTAAAATAGAGGCGGACGAGGGTGAGCAGTTCGCCATCAAGCAGCTTGCCATGGACAAGGGTGCATCCCGAATCGGAGAATTCTCATTGACTGACAGGCGTTTTTCACGGATTGACCGTTTTATGGCCGACACCCTGTTTGATGAGAATTTTGGCGGAAGACATGGCAACTCCCACATAGCCGTGGGATCGTCATACACCGAATCTTACACCGGTAATCAGGCTGACATGACCAAGCAGCTTAAGGAAAAGCTGGGTTTTAATGACTCGGCCCTCCACTGGGACCTGGTCAACACTGAGCGGAAAACAGTAACTGCCCATCTTACATCGGGTAAAAGGCTTGTCATCTACGAAGACGGACAGTTCAAGGTCTGATCCAAAAGGTCATGAGAAAAATAGGCTTAATGCTAAAAAAGAGATCTAAAATAGCCACACAATACCACCTCAGGAGAAGCACTCGTCAATTACCTCAAAAACATCCGCAAAAACCCTGATCCCTATTAGCCCAGCATCAGTGTCCGTTCATGAGAAAGTAGTATAGTTTCCAGAAAGCGATTTTTACGATCTTAAAAACTTTTAAGAGGTGTTGTGCTGGAGGCATGGAAAACTTGACAGAGCCAAATCACATAAGAATTCTTAAATCAGAAAAAAGGCTTACTCCAAAGACATTACACCAAATGAGCCTATTGGCAGGAAAACCGTGTGAATGTTAACAAAAAAATATTATTGTGAATCTATTCATATCGGGGAAATTATCAGATGTCTTGTGCTATTAATGCCCATCAGGCACAAAAAATAAAACAGGTGTCCCGGGCTTCACTGCATACGGTTCCGGCAACCTCTCTGGTTTGTACAGAAGCACAGGGTTCACCGATATCTGGTCGTAACTCTTATAAAGATATCGTTTTAGTCCCCATATTTTAGTGAAATGTCACCTTAAGCCCTTTTTCAAACAAATATGTCTTGACCTGTTTAATGCTGAGAGTTCGATAATGAAAGACTGATGCAGCGAGTAGGATTTGTGCTCCCCCTTTCGTAACCCCTTCATAAAAATGTTCGAGAGTCCCTGCGCCACCGGATGCAACCACAGGAACATTGACCGCATCAGAAATGGCCCTGGTAAATTCAAGATCATAACCGGCAAGGGTTCCATCGCCATCCATGCTTGTTGGTAAAATAACTCCAGCACCAAGACCCTCACATACCTTTGCCCATTCTACCGCATCTTTTCCAGTTGGCTTTGTCCCTCCCGACACAACAAGTTCAAAACCAGACGCCAGGGCAGCATTTCTCCTTGCATCTATAGCAATAGTAATGCTCTCTGATCCGAAGCGATCTGTTGCTTCTTTTATAAGACCGGGATTGTGCACTGCAGCGCTATTCATCGAAATCTTGTTTGCCCCTGCATCAAGCACGAGTTGAATATCTTCGAGGCTATTTATCCCCCCTCCAACAGTGAGAGGTATGCTAATGACTGAAGAAACCTGTTTAACCCAATCAAGCCTTGTCTTTCGGTTTTCGATAGTAGCCGCTATATCAAGCATGGCAAGTTCATCGGCACCTTCCTTTTGGTAAAAGGCAGCATTCTGTACAGGGTCACCAGCTTCTTTCAAGTCTACAAAGTGTACGCCTTTCACAACTTTACCATTCTTCATGTCAAGGCAAGGCATAATCTTCACAAAATCCATGTTCCCTCCTTTTCAGATAAACGAGGATGAGTCAATATTATCAGATGTTTGACGTCCACAAGTCAAGACAATAACATATGAAGTTTCCAGGGTTTTTTGTTCCAGCCTGCTCTTCCCCAGAAGGCGAAGCATAGCTTAAAGCCAGGTATCTTTTTTTAATTGTATGTGATTGATACCGGTTTTCTACTTCGAGCCTGAGAGGTCTTTAACCATGATGCACCAGAGTTCTGCGACCTGTCTTATGGCAGCAACCCGCTCAGAGAATAACATAGTCAGGGTCTTTTCTTTGCCAGTGTTCATACCGGACTGACAATGAGACGTTGAGAGATTTTCAATAAAAACCTGGTGTGACCTGTCAGAACAGTGATTCATCGCCAATTACCATGTATTACCTATGGCTGTGTTGGAAAATTGAGGAAATCCAGGAAGATTAAGGCCTGAATCTTTGACCTGAGTTTTCCGTGTGACTCACATCATTGACCTTAATTGGCACACTTTATATAAAACCTGAAGGTTTAACAATGTGTGTAGACAGTTATTGGCATTAACAAAAAATACTTAAGGAGAAAACAGGTAAGGACGATAATACAGGCATAGAGGACGTATTTATGGACAAAATATGCATTGTAAAAAGAAGAATCCAAAGCCCTACATTGTTGGATCATTCGTTTTTCTGTGAAGAAAAAAGCATGGATAAAACACAGGAATTAGCTGACCCGCATTCCTTTGTACCCGAAAGATTTGCCCCGGATGGAAATGGAAAGCAACATATTTATCCATTTAGAGGCGCAGTAAGAGATGGTGACAATATTATCAGAATTCAATTAACTCCAGACCAATGTACAGTTATCCAGGCAAAGGGCGCTCTCAACTGTTTTATTGGAAAAATCCTTGGCAGCATTGACGTCGACTTCGAGGGGTATGAAGATGGGCAGATTGTGTTCAACCTTCATTTAAAGCATGTAGAGAGAACTGACATGCTTGATTCGAAAAACGTATGTAAGATGCTGCAAGTTAGCAAGAGCTTTCTTTCAAGGCTTGTCAAGGCTGAACAGATCAGGAGTTACAAGATGGGAAGACTGAGACGCTTTTTGCTGGAAGATGTACTCGATTATTTAAGCCGTAGCGAAGTGCTGCAAAAAGCCAGGGAGTGCACTCCAAGCAAAACAAAAAAAGTTCTCAGGCAAGGACTGGCTGACAGCCGGTAAAAAGAAAAAAGGAGCAAGGCATGTATTTTGATTATTGGGGACTTAAAAAACCACCCTTCGACAATGTTCCTGATCCATCAATGTATGTAGCATCCCATACATCTGTTGAAAATACAATCGCCGAAACACTTTTCGCCATTGAGGAAGGAAATGAATGTATAGCCGTTATTGTTGGTGATGTGGGCCTTGGGAAAACAATGTCACTAAGGATGGTCATTGATTCCCTTGAACCGTCAAAGTATAAAATTGCGTTCATAACAAACCCGGATATCCCCTTTATTCAGCTTCTACGAGAAATTATTGGACAACTCACAGGGCAACAGTGCGAGGAGAAACGAAAAGTTGATCTATTAGAGATATTCAATAAGTTACTTTTTCAGACTGCCGATGAAGGAAGAAAGGTTTTAATCTTTATTGATGAAGCAAACGCAATGTCCCCTGCGAACCTTGAGAGTTTAAGACTTCTCACCAACATGCAGGATGACAATAGAAACCTTTTTACCATTGTTCTTGCAGGCCAAATAGAATTGGCAAGAAGGCTTGAGCATCCCAGAAGGGCAAACCTTTTTCAGAGGATAGGGACGTACTGTAATATCGAAAGGATCGAGTCAGAAGAGCTTGTCAAAACCTATGTGGAGACTCGTTTAGCCCTTGCAGGGGCAACTAAAAAGATATTTACAGATGACGCAATCACTGCAATCTGGATTTATTCGGAAAATGGAGTGCCGAGACTCATCAATAAGATTTGCAAACTTTGTATGAAGGCAGGAGAAACCAACAACCTCCAGGAGATTGACGGAAACATAGTCAAGCAAATCTCTGAACGTTTTCAGAAGCTGACTGGCCCTGCAATGCCCAAGAGAAAACCAAGATTGAGATCCAGCGACGATAAAAATATTGATGAACCTGGGGAAGCAATCCTTGAAGAACAAGTTCCTGTGGAACCTCCGAAGGTAGAACAGAATGTTGTAATGATGAAAGAGGAAGCTATACAGCCCGAACCAGCCCTTGATCCACAACCTCCATTACCCGAGGCAGCGCCATGCGAAAGCAAAGAAGACGGGGAAGAGGTAAGTATAGGAAAGTATGGGATTAACGTCAATATTCCACCACACATCATAGAGCAGGCCCAATCATTCACAGATGAGCATCGTTCCAAGCTGGCAGGGGTCCTGGCTGCTCAGACTATGCAAAAACATCCACAGTTGACTGGTACAGCTGATATGGACCCTGTTACAATCTGGAGTGACATACGGGAGTGTATCCTCCTGAAGCTCAAGCAAGAACCTGGGAAAGCATTCGTACAGGGTTAAACTTCTTCTGCTTTTAATACCACTTCTATTCCACAATACAGGCTAGAAATCAAAACAATTCTGGGTGGTACTGCAGGGGCCAATCTTTTATTTTAAGAGTCCAGTGAGTAGCCTTTCTGCACTTTTGTTGTGAGGATTGACAGAAAGTACGAAGTTGAGCCTGCGGATTATATCCTGCCGCATTTCTTCACTGAGGTCTTTTTGGTGTTGCAGGAGCTGTATTCTAGCAAGATTAAAATTTGTTTCAGCTTTGTAAGGATTAAGCGCTTGTGCCCGCTTGTAAATAGACTCTGCACGCGACAGCTCATTCATATCTTCGTAGATAGCGCCAAGGTTGTTCCATGCAGAGATATCATCACCATCCAATACCAGAGCCCGTTTGTAACACATAATAGCTTCTTTGTACCGACCTTCCTGTGCAAAAAGATTGCCCAGGTTAAAAAGAGCTTTTAAATGGTATGGGTTGATTTCAAGCGTTGCCTCATACTCTCCTATTGCTTCGTCAAACATATCATGTTGATCATAGAGAACAGCCAGGCAGAAATGGGGTGCTACCTCATTTGGAGCAACCTCAATAGCTTTTTTGTACTGGATAACAGCGCTATGGTAATTACCTTCTAGATCATCAATGTGAGCGATATTGATCATTGCTTCCACATCATTAGGATCAAACTCAAGGGTTCGTTCGTACATCTTTTTTGCGCTTCCGAACCTTTCCATCTTTTCATAAACATAACCAAGGTTATTATACGCTTCTGGTTTTGTAGTCTCCAGCTCTGCCACTCGTTGAAAGCATTGCAAGGCTTCTTCATATTCTTCTTTGCGGAGATAGATAAAACCGAGGTTTACAAAAGCATCGGTGTAGGTGTTGTCAATTTTAATACTTTCTCTGTATGCAGCAATTGCGTTCTCTGTTTGCGACGGATCGCTGTCATACCAGCAGCCCTTGATGAACCAGGCTTTAGCTGACTTTCTTTTGTCCGTTTTAAGCCATTGCATTGTAAGCAGCACCAACTCTAAAATTTAAATTGCCATACAAAAACCAAATCATCGTCAAAAAACAACAGCTTTATCTTTTTTTGTTGTGTTTTGTGGTTATCCAGGGAAAAAGGTGCAATATGCAACGACATTGAACACCATTTTTTTACTTAAACAACATTGGAGGAACGGACTGAACACCAGATTGCATCATCGCTTCCTGATAGAGTTTAAATTTGGACTCAAGTTCTGTTTTCGTATTTAACGATAAATTCATATTCTTCGGAAATTCCTTTTTTAGATGAGATACTGTCAAGTTAAAGCAATCTGCAATTCCTGCAGCGAAATCTTCAAGCTCCACCTCTTCGTCTAGTGTAATCTCTCCATGTCGGTAATCAAATTGTTCGGTAAAGGGATCAAGGAAAGGATACGTATCTGATTTCTCAATAAGAGCCCGTTTAAAAGCTCTGAGAAAAATTCCTTCCTGTGAGAAGTCGTCAACAAATTTTTCTACTCTTGCAATGATTTCTTGCAATGCAGCTAATATTTGTTTATGGCCATTTGAATTTAGTCTTTCATGACTGTTGATGCTTTCTCCAGCAATTTCTTTTGTTTGTTCAACTTCCGCCAACTCTTGAATGGTTTCCGCGTCTATTATTGTTGCAGGACTATCCTCATTTTTTATAACCTGACCAATCGATTTCGTATCACCATGTGTTTCAGAAGAAATATTTGTTACAAGGCTCCTGTAAACATCAAAGACTGCTCCTTGATGGATCACATCTTCCAGAAAAGTTGGGATAGCCTTGGGTTCCGATAAAGAAGGACTTTCAAGTCCAGACCGGAGATGAAGATCGATAAGTTCCCCTTCCTTTAAGAATAAGGTACCCATTGGCTGGCCCTTTTTTGTAAATACTTCTATATACCCTGTATGGTGTTCTGCGCCTAACTTCTGAATGAATTTATCCAACTTGACGAAGTCGGTTGTTAACCCTTTAAAAACTATTTCAGCGGAAAACCTGCTAACGATTGCATCGACCTGAGCAGGCGACAATTTATAGATATTCAAGATGCCAGCCTGTTTACTTGCGATGCCAATGAGTTCGTCCATGGCCTCTTGGCTAAAAGTTGTTGACTGATCAGGCTCGGATTCTATAAGCGCACCAAGAGCTTTACCTTCCATAACAATGAAGGCGCCTGTTTCTTTTGCAAGTACAACTTCTACAACACCAGTAAATCCTTCTGACGAGAGGGTTGCTAACAGTTCTGGTATATCTGTATATTCTGTTGACAGATTTTGATGAACAACTTCTCCCTTTGGGTATCTCATGTCATATCCTCTGAATTAAATTCTTTTCATGACCTTAGCCATTGCCTGCCTGGGGCTTTCCATTGTCCCGTCTTTTCTGCAGGCGATCAATGGCAGCCTTCACGCTTGTCTGCATCCTTTCAATAGATTCAGCCAGCACTGCCACCTCTCCCTTTGCTTTTACCTTTATTGTGGTTTTTAAATCACCCATACTGATCTTGTCAGCAACATCAGATAGATAACGAATAGGCCGGATTATAGAATGTGAATAGAGATAAATGACAACAAGCAAGACAAGCAGATCAATGAGAACAATTATATAAAAGATCACAAATTTATTATTGTATTGCGAAGAGTACGCCTTTTCAATTTGTGACATTTTGTCCACAATATTCTTGGCTGGCTTTGAGAATTCATCTATGTATGTTGTTGCGGCAACAACAAGATTAGTTCCCCGAACAGGAATGTTTACCATAAACTTGGGGCGAACTGATCCATCTGCATCCTTCCAGTTGTAATACCCTGAGGCAGGACCTGCAAGACCTGCATCAAGAATCTTCACGAATTCGGGAAGCTTTGTTGCAAGTTGATGCAAGTCTGTTCCAACAATCTGTGGATTGACATGAAAATAATTAATGCCCCGATTGTCATGAACAGCAGTATAGCCCGTTTCACCAACCTTTTGAATGGCAATTTCCTTGAGTCTGGAGTTTTTGGAAAGAACAGCCAGAGAGGTATTCGGCTGAGATTTGACAAAAATCTCAATTTGTTTGGCAACGTCCTGGGCTTTTTCGTAAATAATCCTTTCCCCGAGTTTGTTCAGAGAGGTTGTAGACTCTTTCACGGCTGCGGTGCTGAGGTCTGAAAGACTACTGAACCCGATATCTCTTATGCTTTTGAACTGAAACAGGCCAATATTGATACTGAAAAATAGGATGCTACTGATAATTAAGAAAGCGAGCAGGATTGGTATGAAGATTCCTATAATAAGCCTCGGTAATAGTCCCATTCCGCCTTTTGTATCGTTTGCCATGTGAACCCTCCTGCTTATGATTTCATCTTATGGTCATTGGCAAGGGCATTATGCACCACTTTGGTAAACTCTGCCCTTTTTGCCATATCCGGAATTTCAGAAACGATTGCTTCCAATAGTTTGTCAACCATTTCCTGAGGAAATGCTTCTCTTGATTCGCCGATTTCCGCAATAATATCATCAATAATAATAGGGGCAATAGGGCCCATGAGCTTTTTTAATGCATTTTCCACCATGGGAAAGAAACCTTCACCAACAGTCTTTTTCTGCAAGGGTTTTTGCTCTTCCGGCGCCTCTCCAGCCCGCTCTAAGAGACCACCCCGAACCATCTGAAAGATTGTGTTGGATGTTTTATACATATCCCACTGGAGTGCTGCTGCAATGTCCGAAACACGTTTTGATCCGTTGCATAGCGCTAATACCTTCCACTGATCTCCAGTAATGCTCCTGTCTTCTACTCCATCTTGCATTGCGATACGAAACATCACACCTGGAGATGGCACTGATTCCCGGATTATTTTCCATTCTTCTTCTCTATTCTTCCAACTCGCAAGCAGTTGCTCTGTCGACTCGTTCACCGTTCTTTCTTCAGTTGTCACTTCCCAGTCAAAAGAGACTCGGCCGACCCGCCACTCCATCATGGCGAGGATTGCTTCTTCACCCGTGTTATAGTTTGTCCAGGCGTGGATGATCTTGCCACCCTCGATATGAATCTCACTGTACTCTCTTCCCTTTATCGAGATCATGCCGGACTTTTTTCCATCAAGCAGAGGTTTAACAAGGTCAAACAATCGTGTCTCGGACAATTCACCAATAAAGTAGCTAGGCATACCTATCTCCTCATGAGGATTTTATCAAACTTAAAACCTTTCTTTGAGCGGCCGAGGGAACTTCCCTTTCGTTCAGAAAAACTGTTTTCAGGATTAATGTTAGTGCTCAAAGTAATAATGGAAAACCTCCATCCACAGTGATTCCTCAAGGTTATTATCGAAGAAAACGGTATTAACTTAACTGTTTTTTGGTATAGGTTTCCCCTCATTCCTCATTGAAAAAAGAGGGGCGTGGTTTGAGCCGAAACCTGGCGGATGACGTCTTAAAATGGACTGGATTGCAGGATGTCTTCTGAACTTTTTATCTAGAAATGTTTTTACACTCTTTCTATCCCAACCACGGGGATGGGAAAAACCTGTATATAGTGATAGGTCTCCCACATAGAAGTCCCTGGTGTTGAGCTGAGTCGCCTCAGGACTATTATTGGGGAGATTAAAGACTGCCATATTGAGAAAATCAATATAAGGGCTGTGTCGTACTACAAATTCGAGCGTTTCCTGGGCTTCAACCTCAGTTTCCCATGGAGTACCGAAAAGGAGGTAAACATATGTGGCAATACCGGCCTTATTCAGTGACTTTAGTGCTCTTGATGATCTTTCGAGATTGTTTCCCTTGTTCATGGCATTAAGAACCGCCTGGCTGCCCGATTCCAAGCCCAGTTTAAGCATCACACAACCTGAACGTCTGAGGTCACGACAAAAATCTAAACTCGCAAGATGGTTGGTCAGTCTGGCAAACCCGTACCAGGAAACCCCTGGTGAATTGGAGCAAAGTCCTGCCATGACAACAGGGCTAATTGCATTATCTACAAAATGAATGAGAACAGGCTGTAATTCTGAAGATAATGATTGGAGCTCTTTCGCTATAATATTTTTTGAACGCCCGGTGTAGACGCTGCCTTCAGCATTCTCAGGGCAAAAAGCACATTTACTCCAATAACAACCTGTCGATGCGTTATAAGGAAGGATAGGACCAGGAGCAAGGTATTCACCGAGAGGAAAGTCATGAAAGGAAGGGCAATACTGCTGATTTTTTTCAGTGGTACAACCAAGCAGGGCAAGAAGTGGGTATTCGCCAGGGCCTGCCACTGCATGATCTACAATACCCTGAAATTGGTTTTTCCACACATTGACCCTTATCCATGAGGTTACGAGGCTACCACCAAGGACAACCTGAACGTCAGGCATTGTTTCCTTTATAAACCCGATTATCGCAAAGGTGCATAACGCCTGGCTCAGGTAGTTAAGGGAAAGACCCACCAAATCTGTTCCAGTTTTTTCCAGGGCAGCCCTCAATGAATCTCTGAAATAGGGGTAAAAAAAGTTTTGTTTATATTCTTCAGCAGCCTTGAGGAGATCAGCACTCCTCAGAGGGGAAAGATCAATGTGTTGGTAGTCAGAAAAAGATAAGCGTTTAATCTGAGAACCTCCATGTACCTGAAAAATACGATGCAAATCTGTCACTATGCTCCTGTACCGTTCTGTGGAACCATAACCCTTCCATGACCTTAATATGCTGATATTCTGATGGAGGTTGCGCTGTGCTCTTAATGTCCATGTGTCTGACGGTGTTTTTGCTTGACCGGATAGAACGGCAAGAAGACATTCAAGATTTAAATCAAGAACACTGTGGTTTATCCCATGGGCTATCAATGCACCAGAAAGTTTAGAGATGCCGGCTGGTGGTTCGCAAGGTTTTACAACTGGAGGATGAATGAGAAGTATGCCATTATGCCTGATCATGCCGTTTATTATAAAGCATTTTTTATTAGAACTTCACAGAAAGATATTACACTTTCCATCCAACTGTTTGACCAATGGGAAACCTTGTGATACCTTTATACACTATTTAAATCATAAAAGGCATTTATGTCTGACAATGTAACCCCTCTGCACAAGCTACGCATATTTAAAGAACAAATAGGAATTGATGCAGCAGATTTGGCAGAGCTAGCCCCATTTCGTCACTTCTTCACTGAAAGAAAAGAGGAGTTTGGTGATTATTTTTACAATGTCTTTTGGGGGATACCTGCCACAAGAACGATACTTGAAGGTGAAAAAACCCGGGGCGTCTTAAGGAAGACCTGGTCGTTATGGTTTGAGACCTTCTTTTCGGCTGATTTTGATGATACATTTCTCAGCTGGCTTTGGAAGATTGGTGTGAGACATGTAGAAGTAAATCTCGATCAAAGGTTTTCAAATCTCGGCTTTGCAGTCATCCGTCAGTTCTGCCATGGAATTGTTTTCAAAGAATTGCCCCTCCAACAAAGGGGTCGGGTTCTTTCAATAATAGATAAGCTTCTTGATCTTTGTGTCCTTGTTGAGACCAGCGCATATATTGAAAATACAATCAGTTGCAATATTGAGGTAATGCGTGAAATGGCAGATAGGGTGAGAAACCCAGCCATGATCATCGGGTGGAATATAAAAAGACTTCACGATAAAGCTGATGCAGATAGTAAAGAGTACAGGGTATACAAGATGCTCATGGAAGAAAACGAGAGGCTTGAAGGAATGGTGAGAGATATAAAGGTCTACATGGATCTTTTCGAGACTGAACCGGAGATCGACACTGTAAATTTTGAAGAAATTATTAACGAGGTGCTCCTTAAGCTCAAAGAAGAAGGAACAGGTAAAGGCATTCAGGCCGAAATTTCTACACACAAAGAGGGCATATTGCTAAAGGGAGATAAAGAGGAACTGACCTATCTCTTCTATTATCTTGTTCAAAACAGTATGGAAGCTGCAGAACCAGATAATATGCGGGTAGTCATTAAATCAGGGCTTGACCCAGACTCTCCTTCCTATGTTAGGATTGAAATCTTTAATACAGGAGAACCACCCAAAGAGAAGACAGAACAACTGTTTTCTCCTTTTTTTTCAACAAAAGTGAAGGGGACCGGTTTTGGGCTTCCCATCGCGCAGGTTGTAGTGAGAAAACACCTTGGACGGCTTGATATAAAACCCATGTCCGGTCAAGGTACAAACGTTATAGTGAGCTTGCCGAGAGCCACATTGTAATACAAAAGTAAAAACTTGTGGACAAAAACTGGAAATATGAAGTCTTGACTATCACTGGGTGAGGTTCACGATCCTCATATTGATAAAGGCTTCTTCATCAAGGTACTCATCATATGTCATTTCTTTCGCTACCATGCTGCTCCCACAATTTGGACAAAAATTCTCTGGTACCTCTCCATCAAGGAAGGAATAGCCACAAAGGTTACATATATACTCATCGGGAATTTTCACGTTGATTCCTCCTTGTCATTCTGAAGTAACACACTTCAAAAGTGAACTTATTAAAGATGGTACAATGACATCTGTGCACACAAAAGATTTGTCGATGTACAATTTATTTATTTGCGATGCCTGCCATGCTGTCAGGCTGGCAGGCAAGATATCTTTCATATAACATGTGTTGGTGATTCTAATATAGCATGAATCAGCAAGAAATGCACGCACCAAAGATAGGGAATTGAGCAAAGTGGTGAGCGGTGCATTATTAAAAGAACTCGCCAAGGATAAGCTCGAAGTTTCTTTTAATAGGTTTATCTCCCCTAACCATTTCACCATGGCCCGGGATAAGATATTCTATTCGGAACTTAGCTAACCGCCTTATGCTTTGTCCCAAAGCTGCCATATCCCCTCCCGGCAAGTCTGTTCTCCCAACTCCCATATAAAAAGCAGTATCTCCGGAAATGAGAACCCTCTCTTTTTCCCAGTAAAGACAGATTGACCCTGGAGAATGACCAGGGGTCGGGATAACCTGAAGAGTTTTGTCACCCAGGGTTAGTTGACCTTCCTTTAGAAACAGTTTAAAAGGTTTTTTTGGCGCCTGGCATCCTGACATGAGAAAAAGTTCTTTGCCCTCTTCCTGGAGATAACCATGCTCTTCTCTGCTTATTGCCCGGAGAACGCCGTTGTCAAAATGGTCCAGAGCTTCAATGTGGTCTGGATGGCTGTGGGTGCATACAATCAATTTGATGGTGTCAGCAGATTTTCCATCTCTGGCCATACCCTCCACTACATGGTTGAAAAGATGCGAATGACCTGGATCAATTAATGTAGGAACCGGACCATCGATAAAGATTGTATTACAGTTGTTTTCCTGATAGGAGGTCCAGGGATAGACATAAAAATCATCAAAAAGCTTCATTGTGTCTCCTATATCTTGTATCTTTCAAAATCTTTGTTTGCTCGCTCAACTTCGTGACGGCAAATTAAACCATTATTCGTCTCTACTGCAATCATCGATTTCTGGTTTCGTCCATAATGAGAGATAATATTGGCAACGATTGCTATGATTCCCTTTTCGTTCTCTCCTTTTATGATGCCAAGTGGCCCGTGGAAGTCTATGGGATAAACAAGCGTATACGGGGGAATCCACATGGAATGTAATCGTTCATTTTCCCCTTTGTCCCTGCCCAAAACCAACTTCGTTGTTCTGTTTATTCTGAAATGTCTGCCTGTGTTCAGCAAATTTATATCAAGCATGGTAAAATTCTTGTCATGGGTAAGAAGATCCTGTAATCTCATCGAGTACAATGCATCACAGAGCAGGCAACCACCACCAGGGTCACCAAAAGCTGAAAGTCCATATTTTTGAACGAGGCCAAACTGGACCGCTCTTCCTCTGCCGGCAATGTCCAAAAGCAATTCCCGGTTGACGATACCCTCTACTTCTGGCATTGATGGGGCAAAGTGTTTGGCAGATAAAGGCCTCAGGATGAGCGATGTAAGGCCACTTTTTTTTTCAATAAGGTCTATGGTAGACCTTCGCTGAGACATTGGCCTTTGACCCAGAACCTCGCCGGTAATTACGAAACCAGCGCCCTCTTCTGCCATTACCTCCTTAGCCTTACGAAGCATGAAAATCCTGCAATCAATACACGGATTCATATGTTTTCCGTATCCATACAATGGGTTCCTAATAACATCAATAAATTCATAACCTTTTTCTTTTAGAATAAGGCGGATTCCCAGCTCTTTGGCTGTTCTGATGGCCTGAAGGCCTTTGGATCTCTCTTTTTTGCTTGAGAAGGGAGACGTGAAGCTAAGTCCCACCACCTCAATGCCCTGGTCGAGGACTAATTTGGTTGCAATAGCACTGTCAAGTCCGCCTGACACCAGAGAAATGGCCTTGCTGCTCATAGGTGAAAACGTAAAATCAGCAAAGGAAGCATACTCACCCATCTACCTATCAAGTATATTCCAGTATCCGTTCCTCAAGCGTATTCATCTTTATCCCTGCATCAAGCCCTGGCAGGGATTCTACTGGGTTAGTGAGGAGAAATCTTGCAGAGTGGATCCATTCCTTAAGTGTCGTAGCAATCGAGACAGCCTTTGAATAGCTCGATATGGGGAAAGTTGGAATTTCTTTGCCGTTCAATCTAATAGCTCCTGATTTTAGTTGTGCATAGTTTACCTCGCCCAGGCTTCTCGGCTCTCTGTTAGGATAATCGTTTCCGTAATCTACAACTTGTGCCCAGAAGTCTTCATCACTTCTCGACGTAAAATAAGCCATTTCTTCATCGATGATTGGAATCGGTATGCCGATCCCAACAAATATGGTTGCACCATATCCTATGAAGCTTGCTCCTTTTATATACTCTGCGCTCATTTGTTTTGCGTCACCAATAACAGCAAGGGTGCCTGCACCAGCCCGGGGTATTCCTTCAGGGCTTCTCTGTACATCAGGGTTATGCTGGGTACCATACCAGGCAACATATCCAACACCACCGCCCAGGAACAAACGCGTCCCTATACCCACCGTCCTGTATTTGGGGTCATTCAAGAGGGGTGACAGCTGGCCTGCACTACAATAATTGGCACTGTTCAGATGTGGTTTCAGGACACCCATATAGGTGTGAATCACCCTGTCGGTCGCATTTACTGCAACATTGTAGTTTTGGTAATCATTTCTTGGGTTATACAGGTACGCCTCATTCACATTCGTTTTATTAATAAATGTTTCTATCTTCTTTCTCGGGTAACAGTCTGTCCCGTATGCCGTAGCAACAAGATTGATATTTTTTCCGCTTATGAAATCTTCAATCACATGGCCACCCCCGTATTTGAAAGCTCCCGGATAAACAGTATTTCTGGGATCATCATCAGGGGATGCTGTAGCTCCAATATAAAGATCAACTGCAGCAATACCACAGTAAGCAGGAACGTCATTCAAGTAACATTTCCCTCCGCCAATCTTGATCCGTGGCTTTGAATGGCCAACGTTGACGAACATACCGCTACTACACATGGGGCCAAAGGTTCCTGTTGTAACAACATCCACATATTCAGATGCTTTTTTTGTTCCTTTGTCCTTGGTTATACCTATCATCTCTTCGGCGGTGACAACCACAACCTTGCCTTTCTTGATCTTTTCATTAATTTCATCAATGGATTTCAAAAATGCCTCCTTACTCTTAATATCCTTTTTATCTGAGCCCTTTCAATCTTTCATGTAGGGTAGAAACAGTTCAGTAGAAAGATACCTGTCTCCAAGGCTGGGAACAATTACAACGATCATTTTGTTTTTGTATTCAGGCTCCCTGGCTACCTCAAGGGCTGCCCACATTGCAGCACCAGAGGATATTCCGCAGAAAATACCTTCTTCGTGAACCATTCTCCGGGCTGTCCGAAAAGCAGCCTCATTACTTACCTTAACAATTCTGTCAATGACCTTTGTATTCAGCACATCCGGCACAAAACCAGCACCGATACCCTGAATCTTGTGGGCCCCGGGCTGACCTCCTGAGAGTACCGGCGAAGCTTCAGGTTCAACTGCTATTGCTTGAAAGGTTGGTTTTCTCGCTTTTAGAACCTCACTAACTCCTGTGATAGTCCCGCCAGTGCCAACACCAGCTACAATGGCATCTGCAGCTCCATCAGTGTCCCGCCATATCTCCTCAGCAGTAGTTTTTCGATGGATTTCCGGATTGGCAGCGTTTTTAAATTGCTGGAGCATGATAGCCTCTGGGTTATTTTTGATAATGTCTTCGGCTTTGTCAATAGCGCCTTTCATGCCTTGAGCCCCTGGCGTAAGAACAAGCTCTGCTCCAAAAGCCCTGAGCATGGCTTTTCGCTCTCCGCTCATAGTCTCAGGCATTGTCAGGATAAGCTTATATCCTTTTATAGCACAAACAAAGGCAAGTGCTATTCCTGTATTACCACTTGTGGGCTCAACAATGATTGAGTTCTCATTTATGATGCCACTTTTTTCTGCAGCCTCGATCATACTCACGCCAATCCTATCCTTCACGCTGCCACATGGATTAAAGTACTCAAGTTTAGCCACGATTTTGGCATCAAGACCCCTCGTGAGCTTATTGATTTTAACCAGAGGGGTGTTTCCGACAAGTTGTGTAACATTTTCTGCTATTTTCATCGCCATCTCCAGCAAGTATTATACAATAGTTCAGCCCCAAATATAAGGGTTTTCAAAAAACATGGGGTTATTTGACGAGAATAGGTTGGCCTGTAAAACCAGAATAATCTGTACACCCGAGATTGAAGATCTTGTTAATATCTGCGATTCCTTCTTTTACCACGCCATCAGGCACAAACTGGTTTAGAAGACTTTTACTCCAAATTTAATTTCAGCTTCTGACCTCCTACCATAAATGGGCTTGAGATCGTGTGGTCTGCCTTGCAAGGCCCCCTTAACACCAACCCTAATAAGAGCTTCTGCGGAGATTCTTGAAAATCCCTCTTTTATAAGATAAACACCATCAGCAGATGAGAGAGAATCAACACACATCTTTACCCCCGATCCGAAACAGAGGCATGGTGTTTTTAGCATACGGGCTACTTCTGCAGGTTTCAGTGCCTGATAATCTGAAATCTGCTCGATATTTTCATGAGAGACACGGTATAGCGCGGCAAAGACCTCACCCTTCTTTGCATCGAGAAGGGGACAGAGAAAATAACCGCGGAGAAATGAGAAAGAAGAAACGAGTACATCAAGGGTTGGCACACCAATAAGGGGAATACTCTTTCCAGATGCAAGTCCTTTACAGAAAGCAAGTCCCACGCGAATCCCTGTAAATGATCCTGGACCAAGGGTGGTAATAATGAGCGACAGGTCATCAACACCATAACCATGGCTTATAAGGATATTGAGAACCTCACGAGGGATGATCTGAGATGGAGGCTGATGCGGCTTTATGTGTCTCTCTTCCAGGAGCACATGCTCACGGGCAAGGGCAATATTTAAGAAGTCCAGCGAGTTGTCAAGGGCAAGGACAAGCCTATTTAGCATTGAAAAATTTGCTCAGTCCGAAAAATCTGTCAAAGTCATTGTAGAAAGCAAAGACCATAATTGCAATTAAGAGCGCCAGGCCTACCTTCTGCGCATTTTCGATCCATTTTTGTGAAATTTTTCGACGAATCACAACCTCAATAAGACTAAAAATAATATGGCCTCCGTCAAGGATCGGGATCGGCAGGAGGTTTATTATTGCAAGACTTAAGCTTATGTAGGCAACAAAGAATGCAAAGGAGCCTGTACCCTGTTTTGCAGTTATCCCTGCCGCCTGGAATATTGATAACGGTCCACCAACATTCCTTCTTGACATTTTTCCGGTAATAATCTTCCACAGTGCAATTACTGTATCTTCCCCAACGCCGTATGTATAAGCAGGGGTTAGGAGGATTGCCTCAAAGATGTTCTTTGCCTGAACACCGGAAGCCTTTTCTGCCTCAATGCCTATTACTTTTCTCCGCACAACAGCGCCTGCAGCGTTTGTTGTCTCAATCTCTTTGGGAGTAACAGAAAATTCGAGTAGCTGTCCCTGTCTTTTCACCTCTATACGCAAAGGCTTGTCAAGAGTTTTTGCCATAAACTGCTGAACCTCTGCAAAATACGCGACCTTTTGTCCATTGACGGCAGTGATGGTATCACCAGGGAGGATACCGACCTCAGCAGCCGGATAATCTTTGATCACTCCGGAAACTTTTGCGGGTGGTCCTGATGGTGACGCAGGAAGCATTGCACCGCTTGATAACATGACAAAGAAAATGAGTCCTGCGCACAGAATGTTAAAGAAGGGCCCAAAGAAAACGATGAGGATTTTGACGATTGTTGGTTTGTTCGAATAGGACCTGTGAGCTTCTTCAGCGCGTATTTCATCTTCAGTCCCTTCCCCCAGCAATTTTACATAGCCCCCTAGAGGAAATACTGAAAGGGCATATTCTGTCTCGCCCCAGGTGCGCTTCCAGAGTTTCTTTCCGAAACCGAGTGAAAAGGTGATGACTTTTACATCTGTCAGCTTGGCCATGAGAAAGTGGCCAAGTTCATGTACGAAAATCAGAAAACCAAGAACAATTATACCGGGTATTATATTAAAGGCAATACTATTCATATTCTTTTTGTATTTTCTCCTCTGTAACCTGTTCTGCCCACTGATGGATTTCCAGAATTGCCTGTATGTCTTCCACTACCGCTGAACCATGGTGTTGCTCAAGTGTTTTTTCGATCAAAACAGGGATTTCCGTAAATCTTATCTTTCCGTCAATAAATGCACGCGCCGCAACCTCGTTTGCTGCATTCATAACGATTACCGAGCTATCTCCATCAGCAAGTGCTTCAAGCGCTATTTTCAGTGACGGAAACCGGTCTGTATCTGGTGGATAGAAAGTCAGTTTGAACATTTCGTTGGTATTGATGGCCGCAAAAGGCAGGGGCCGTCTCTTTTCTTCATTTAACGCATATGAAATAGGGATCCTCATATCAGGATATGCAAGGTACGCAATGAACGAGTTATCTATATATTCTACCATGCCATGGATAATACTTTCAGGATGTATTAGAACATCGATATGGGATGGATCAATATCAAAGAGCCAACGAGCCTCAATTACCTCGAGGCCTTTGTTCATCAGGGTGGCTGAGTCAAGGGTGATTTTGTTACCCATTTTCCACGTGGGATGGTTGAGGGCATCTCGAGGCTGCACGGTTTTTAGTTTTTCCTTCTTGTAGTTTCTGAAGGGTCCACCTGATGCAGTAATGATGAGTCTTTTTAAATCATCCTGTCCCGAGGTTTTCATGATTTGATACAAGGCAGAGTGTTCACTGTCTACAGGTATGATGGCACCATTTCCCTGGCCCAGCATCTTCCTTACAAGTCTTCCTGCCATAACCATGCTTTCTTTGTTGGCAAGAGCAAGTAGTTTGTGATTCTTCAGGGTTTCAATGGTGGGTTCAAGACCAATACTTCCTGGCATGGCGTTTATGACAATATGAGCATCCATTCCAACTAAATCTTTAATGCCACCCATCCCTTGAAGCAAACGTTTTTTTGGAAATTTGACGTGCGATATGAGCTGATTGTCATAAACACTGACATAGGCAGGTTTGAATCTCTGTATCTGCGTGTTCAGCAGGCTTATGTTGTCTTTACAGGCAAGCCCTACTACTTCAAAGGAGTGGCTTTGTTCGTGTATAACATCGAGGGTGGCCTGTCCTATAGAACCAGTGGAACCGAGAACAAGGATTTTCTTTTTCATACCCTGATACCTGTAAGGAACTTGATACCGGTAAAGTAGTGATAGAGAAAAGGCGCTGTGAAAATTAAACTGTCTAAGCGGTCAAGCATGCCTCCATGGCCCGGTAAAAGAGAGGAAGAATCTTTCACATCGCATACCCTCTTTCCTGCAGATTCGAATATATCTCCTATTTGTCCCAGAACACCGATGAAAGCGCCGATTATTGTTGACTCAACAATCCCGGTCCCCATGAATTCACTCGATAACGCCATAATGATCATTGGGCCTATTATCGCTCCCAATAACCCCACATAAGTCTTCTTCGGGCTGATACGTGGAACAAGAAGTTTTTTTCCAAATGTCTTACCTAAAAAATATGCAGCAATATCACTTGCCCAGAGGGCAAGGATTAGCAAAAGGGGAAAAATAGAATTCACATCCTTCAGGAGGTAAAGATAGAAGAGAGGAAGCACAATAAAAATCTCACTGAGGAGTAAAGTAGAGACTCCCCGCATTATATTTAGGTTAACATTATCTTTTTTGATGTTCTCCCCTTGTAGGAATTGTGTGATGAGAAAAATGACAGGGGAGAAGAGCAGCCACATGAGAAAAATATGGATCGACTGGGTATAAAGCGGCACAAAGCCGAGAATAGCAAGAAAAAGAACAAGATAACGTTCTCCAATACCTGACATGGTTATCAGTTCATAAATTGAGAGACAGGCTACAAGCGCCAGGAGAACAAAAAACCATCTTGCAGGGAGCAAATAAAAGAGCGCAACAATGATCGGTGCAAGACAGAGGGTAGTCAATACCCTTTGTTTAGTATCATTCAATCAATATTCCTCAACCCGGCCAAATCGCCGTTCTCGTTTTGTGTATTCTTTGAGAGCTGAAAGGTAGTGTTTTTTTCGGAAGTTTGGCCATAGCACTTTTGTAACATAGATCTCCGTGTAAGCCGTCTGCCAGAGTAAAAAATTGCTGAGCCTCATTTCTCCGCTCGTACGTATAAGGAAATCAGGATCGGGTATCGTACCGGTATAAAGGTATTTTTTGAAGACATTCTCATTGATTCTTTTCACCGATCCTTTTTTGACATCTTCGAAGAGCGACACAATAGCATGAAGGATTTCCTGCCTGCCACTGTAACTCAGGGCAAGGTTGAGGGTCAAATCCTTATTTTTTGCTGTTTTTTTCATAACCGAATACATTTTTTCCTGGAGCTTTTTGGGAAAATCTTTCATTTCTCCAATCATTTTGAATCGTATGCCCTTCTCAAGCAAAAGGGGAAGTTCTTTGTCGAGGTAAACCCCGAGAAGTCCCATGAGCTTTTGTACCTCTTCCCTGGGTCGCACCCAGTTTTCTTTGGAAAAGGCATATAACGTGAGGTACGGTATTCCTAATTCCCTGGTTGCGGTTACTATGTCGCGAACAGATTCAATGCCTGTTACATGTCCTTCAATTCGTGGGAGATTTTTGGTCTTTGCCCACCTCCCGTTACCATCCATAATAATGGCTACGTGACGGGGAAGTTTCTCATTGTCAAGGCAATGCATAATGTAAGATTAGATTTCGAGGATCTCCTTTTCCTTCTCTGCATATGTCTTATCTGCAATTTCTATAAATTTATCAGTAAGTTTCTGGACATCTTCCTGCTGTTTAAAGGCATCATCTTTTGACAGAAGTTTATCTTTTTCCATCTTCTTGAGCTTGTCATTTATTTCTCTTCTTGCATTTCGTATGGATACCTTAGCGTTTTCAAGCATTTTTCCGCCAAGTTTTGTAAGATCCTTTCTCCGCTCTTCAGTCAGCTTTGGAAATGAAAGGCGAATAATCTTGCCATCCGAAGCCGGGTTGACCCCCAGATCAGATTTCTGAATTGCTTTTTCTATCTCTCCAATGGCAGAGTTGTCCCACGGTTGGATAGTTATAGTTCGACTGTCAGGGACGGCTATAGTGGCCACCTGGTTCAATGGGGTGGGCTGATTGTAATAAACAATTTTGATGTCCTCAAGAAGTGAAATCGATGCCACACCAGTCCTCAGTTTTGAAAGATCTTTTTTTAATGCTGTCAAAGATTTGTTTAGCTTATCTTCCAGTTCATCAATGATTTCATTTTTCATTCTTATCACCTCACCATAGTTCCAACACGTTTTCCCTGGATTGCTTTTTTCATGTTATCTTTTCCCCGCAAATTAAATACGATTATTGGCAGACTGTTTTCCATGCAAAGGGTAACTGCTGTCAGATCCATTACCCCAAGTTTTTTGTTAATTACGTCCATGTACGTAATCTCCTGAAATAAAGAGGCATTTTTGTGGGTTACCGGGTCACAGTCATAAACACCATCGACCTTTGTAGCTTTTAAAAGAGCCTCGGCCCCAATTTCAACTGCCCTCAGTGCAGCAGCAGTATCAGTGGTAAAATACGGATTACCTGTGCCGCATGCGAAAATTACCACCTTTCCTTCGACAAGGTTTTTGATAGCTTCCCTCCGGTCGTACGGTGCAGCAACCTTTTCTATATTGATCGCCGACTGGATGTTCACCGGTACGCCGATTTTCTCAAGCGTTTCCTGGAGGGTTAATGCATTCAGTAGGGTAGCAATCATGCCCATATAATCAGCAGTTGCCCTCTCCATGCCCTGTTTTTCAGCTTTCATTCCTCTGAAGATATTGCCGCCACCAACAACGATACCTATTTGCGTACCCAAATCTTTGACATTCTTGATCTGAAGGCATACATCTTTTACAGTGGCAGGGTCAATGCCGTAACCTTCCCCGCCCATGAGTGCTTCACCGCTCAGTTTTAAGAGGATTTTCTTGAATGCCACACTACTCTTCGATGGTTTCTCCAAGCTGAAACCTCACAAAACGATTCACAATAATCTTCTCGCCCATCTTTACGATGAGTTCTTCAAGAAGTTCCTTTACTGTTATGTCCTGGTTTTTTATGAAGGGCTGCTCAATGAGACATACTTCCTCGTAGAATTTCTCCATTTTCCCGTCAGCTATCTTGTCAATAATTTTTTCTGGTTTTCCTGACTCCATAGCCTGCTTTCGGTAAATATTTTTTTCCGCCTCTTTTGCATCTTCAGGGACATCCTCCCTTTTAACATAAAGAGGGTTCGATGCCGTGATTTGCATGGCAATGTCTTTCGCAAATTCCTGGAACTCTTTTGTGTTGGCCACAAAGTCCGTCTCGCAATTGATCTCCACCATGGTGCCTACTTTTGCACCGGTATGGATATAGGAGGCAATCACACCTTCTGATGCTGTCCTCCCCATCCTTTTCTGGAGTTTCGCAAGTCCCTTTTCACGAAGATACTCGATTGCCTTTTCCATGTCTCCGGCAGCGTTCTTCAGGGCTTCTTTACAATCCATCAGGCCAACACCCGTTTTCTCTCTCAGTTTTTTGACAAGTTCAGCACTTATTTCCATGCTCCATCTCCTCCTTATTCACTGCCCTCATAGTATTCTTCGTAGCGTTCTTCTAGAACACTTTCGTCAACAAAAGGCTTAGGTTCTTCTCCGGGTTCTTCCTTACCTTGAAATTCCTCTACGTAAAGCGCTTTTCCTTCAAGGATAGCGTCAGCCACCTTCATGGTAATCAGTTTTATTGCTCTTATAGCATCATCATTGCCAGGGATAACAAAATCGATATCGTCAGGGTCACAGTTTGTATCCACTATGCCGATAGTAGGAATACCCAGTTTCTTCGCTTCGCTAACAGCTATGTATTCTTTCTTGGGATCTACTACATAAACAGCGCCCGGAAGGCGATCCATCCCCTTTATGCCTCCAATGTTTCGTTCAAGTTTCGCTATTTCCTTATCGATACCGAGGGCCTCTTTCTTGGGCAAAGCTTTGAAGATGTCACTTTCCTTCAATTCCTCATATTTTCTCAGTCTGTCAATACTTTTTTCAATGGTTTGGAAGTTTGTCATGGTTCCTCCAAGCCATCGTGAATTCACGTAAAATGAGCCGGCTCGCTTTGCTTCTTCCTGGATTGCCTCCTGGGCTTGCTTCTTGGTCCCAACAAAAAGAATATACTCGTTGCGGGAAGCTACATCTTTAACAAAATTATACGCCTCCTTGAACATCTTGAGTGTTTTCTGGAGATCAATGATGTAGATGCCATTTCGTGCACCAAAAATATAAGGCTTCATTTTTGGGTTCCATCTTTTTGTCTGGTGCCCGAAATGAACACCGGCCTCTAAAAGTTGTTTGATGGTAAGATTAGACATTGATTCCTCCTGGTTATTCGTCCGCTTTTCGCATTTTAACAACAGACAGAGAATTCTGCACCACGTTGTCAATTGAAAAGGCGTGTGTATTTAACTGCCTTTATTAATTATCATATGATTTCAAATATTTCAACAAAAAACGAGTATCTCAATGCGTAACACATCCTCCTGATTCCTAAACAACAACCTCTGTTGCTGTTGAACAGCATAGGTTTTTATGGTATGGTAGTCGAAAGGAGATATACATGGCTTCAAACACAAAAAAGACTGAATCTATCAGGAAGAGAAAGAGAGCGGCTCAGGGCAAGAAACGAAAGAAAGTGATGTCCAAGATGTCAACGCCGGCCTTCCCGATCCACCCGGACAAAACCGAATAACATTCAAAGCACTCATGCGGTACGAAATAGGACCCATCAGGCCACCAAATGAGGCATATAGTCTCCTTGTGAGGTTTACGCGGAACTGTCCCTGGGGCAAGTGCGCTTTCTGCAGATCTTACAAGCAGCGGAGATTTGAAAAGCGCAGCGTAGTAGAAATCAAAGAGGATATTGATATCATTCGTAAAATCAAGGATGAAATTGTTGCGCTCTCCTGGCAAAAAGGTTTTGGTGGAGAGATCAACGACAGGCTGATCGACCTTATTTTTTCAACACCGGCCTATAACGAATATTTTAAGGGTATTGCAATCTGGCTTTATTTCGGGGGGAAGAATGTTTTTATCCAGGACGCAAACTCTCTGGCTATGAAACCTGCTGATTTTATCGAAGCCCTGACATACTTGAAACAACAGTTTCCCTCCATCGACAGGGTCACTTCTTATGCCCGTGCCCGCACAATTGCTAAAAGGCTGACTGTGGATGACCTTACAAGGATGAGAGAGGCTGGATTAACAAGGCTCCATATAGGCCTCGAGTCGGGAAGCAACTCCCTCCTGAAATACATAAACAAGGGAGTGACAAAAGAAGAGCACATAGAGTGTGGCAGAAAAGTGAAAGAATCAGGCATTGAACTTTCTGAGTATGTGGTCCTCGGCCTCGGGGGTAAAAAGTGGTGGAAGGAACATGCTGAAGAAACTGCAGATGCATTGAACAGGATTGATCCAGACTTCATCCGCTTCAGAACACTGAAGGTTTTGCGGGATATGCCGCTTTATGAGAAGGTAGAAAGCGGAGATTTTGAAATCCTACACGAAGAAGAGATACTGATTGAGGAGAAGCATCTCATAGAGAGGCTCGAAGGGATCAACAGCACCATAAAAAGCGATCACATCCTGAATCTCCTTGAGGGTGTGGATGGCAAACTCCCGGAAGATAAAGAACGTATTCTGTCTGTTATTGACGATTATTTTTCGCTGAATGAAGAACAGCGGCTTGTTTATCGGTTCGGGAGAAGGGCAGGGATGTACCGAAGTATAAATGATCTGAATGATGAACTCACCTATTTACGCATCAAGAAGACAATCAAGGAGATAGAAGAAAAAGAGCCCGGCAGCGTTGAAAAGACACTGTCACTGCTCCTTGAGAACTATATCTAAACCTAACAAAAAAGCATTCGGAACAAAATAATTCCAGAATTCACAATTGGGATAAGCATCATGTATCGCTCGTACGAAAAAAGGGTATTCCTATTTCCCGGAACATCAACGACACGAACCCCCGGCAAGAAGCTGTTATAGTACTGAAGATTGCTTGAGATGAGCCAAAAAATGGAGACCTTCAATGTTATGGAATGCGCCTTCCGGGAAGTACGCGGGAGAACCAGACCCTATGAGCTTTTTTAACAATACCAGATTCGATTGTTTTCAACAGCAGTGAGTTTGAAATGTCATAATGATGCATGCTATCAAAGAATGGATTAGAGTCATGTCTCGTACTTAAATCTAAAAAGGCTAAGCCCGTTTAAAACAACAATCATTGTCATTCCGACATCTGCAAAGATGGCCCAGGCAATACTGCTATATCCCAGAATCGCCAGTATCAAAAAGATAGCTTTCACACCAACTGAGGACAGGATATTAAGCCGAATTTTTGCCGAGCATTTACGGCCTAAAGAGATAAGATAAGGGATAAGGGCAATGTTGTCGTTCATCAGGGCAATGTCTGCATTTTCTACTGCCAGATCAGAGCCGACCGCTCCGATAGCAATACCGACTGACGACCTGGCTAATGCTGGGGCATCATTAACCCCGTCTCCAACCATAATTACGTGACCAAATTGTTCGGTCATTTTTCTGATTTCCTCATCTTTCTGCTCAGGCAACAGCTCTGCCCGAACATCTTTTATTCCTAATTGATTGGCCACGAACACGGCTGGCTTTTTATTGTCTCCTGTGAGCATCACCGGAGTCAGGCCAAGAGTGGAAATGTTTTCAATCATTTTAGCGCTTTCTGTGCGGATTTTGTCAGTTATGCCGATTATACCTTTGACCATTTTTTGTTCGCTAATAACAATTGAGGTTTTACCTTCCGATTCCAGCTTGCTGACTCTGTCTTTAACATATTGCTCAACCGATCCGTCACTCCGGTCGCTGACAAATTGAAGATTGCCGAGGTAGTGCGAAGGATTATCGCAGATTAAACACTCTCCTTCCACACCCTTGCCAGCTACAGCCCGAAAATTACAGAATTTGTGCGGTTCTAAATTGGCATCTTCTGCTTTGGCGATGATGCTCTTGGCAATTGGATGCTCAGAAAAAAGTTCAAGGCCGGCAGCGCAGGCCAGTACTTCGTCGGTAGAGAATTCATTGTAAGCAAAGACATCGGAGACTTGCGGCTCGCCTTTGGTCAGAGTGCGGGTTTTATCAAAAGCGATGGCCTTGGCTTTGGCCAGTCCTTCCAAGAATTTCCCTCCCTTAATCAGAACACCTCTGCGTGTTGCATTGCCGATAGCAGAAAAAACTGTTACCGGAGTAGAAATCACCAGAGCGCACGGACAGGAAATGATAAGCACGGTTATAGCCTGTACTAGCCAAAAATTAAACTCCTTGTCAAAGGCGAATACCGGAATGATTACTATCAGCGTGGCTGTTAGCACAACTGCCGGAGTATAGAACTTAGCAAAGGATTCAATGAATTTCTGAGAGTGGGATTTTTTTTCTGCGGCTTCATAGGTCAGTTCGATAATCTTGGCCAGAGTTGTGTCTTTGGAACTTTTGGTAACTTTTATTTCCAAATATCCCTGACTGTTGTGCGACCCTGCATAGACACTGTCACCGGTAAATTTCTGTTTTGGCAAAGGCTCACCGGTGATCATTGCCTCATCCAGAAAGGAGTTGCCGGCAACGATTACGCCGTCAAGCGGGATGATGTCTCCTGGCTTGATTATGATAATGGTGTTTATATCAATGTCATCGATAACAGTTTTTTCACTTTGGCCTTTGATCAACGCGGTTTTAGGGGTCCTGTTGACCAGGTCTTCCAGCGCTTTCTTGCTTTGTGTTACGCCGTAATCTTCCATGGCCTCACTCAGGGTGAAGAGGACAACAATGATTACTGCCTCCTCAAACTGGTATAAATAAATCGCCCCGCCAATAGCCACGGTCATCAGCAGGTTAATATCGGAGAATCGGAGTGTAAACATGCTTTTTATGCCATCAACAATAACTTTACGGCCAATGACCAGAATCATCAACAGAGAAAGCGGGGCTTTCACCCAAATGGGAAAATGGATGGAAAAGAAAGAAAGAATCTCAAAAGGGAGGATTAAGAGGAAGGCTCCGATCAGCCATCGTATTTTTTTATTATCAAGAAGGTTCTCTTTTGGGGGCTCTGTGCTGCTGGTTTTATTGTTGTTACAACAGTTCATGATTTTAGAATGTGTCGTTTGATGTATTCAGCAAGTGTAATTCCAAACCCATCAGTTATCTTAATGATCATCTGGATTGAGGGCTTGATTATCAGGATGTTTTCAATTGTGTATCGTTCTATAAACGCAAGATCAGATTTGCTCTTCAATTCATCCTCTGTCAATGTCTGTTTATATTATTACCTGCTTCGTCCCATACCCAACTATTTTATCATAATTTCCCTTTCCTCATCACACAGCCAGGCACATCAGG
>MVQO01000190.1 GCA_002067585.1 Syntrophorhabdus sp. PtaB.Bin027 | reverse complement strand
ACATCCAAATCTTTATGTGTTTTTATCTTGTCCACCATGTTTTATCCTCGAAGTTTCTTACCCATCACGCGTCACTGATCACGCGTCACGGTTACTTTAGTGTTATTCTCACATCTGCCGGCATTCCAGGCTTCAGTTCTCCATTCTCATTCTTCACCTTCACCTTGACGCCAAAGACCAGTTTGACCCTTTCCTCTTCTGTTTGGACATTTTTCGGTGTAAATTCTGCTTCAGAAGAAATAAAGGTTACTGTTCCGTCATATGTCTTATCCTTGAAAGAATCTACCTTTATATCTGCCTTTTGACCCAGTTTCACCTGGCCGAGCCTGTCTTCCTTAACGTATACTTTGACCCATGGGTTCTCAAGATCACCAATGGTAAACACAGGTATTCCCGCTGAAAGAGTTTCACCAAGTTCCACATTTTTTCTTAAAACCACACCCGTGATAGGGGCAAACAGTGTTGTGTCTTTTAAGCGCTCTTCCGATGTGTTTACCATGGCCTTTGCTTGTTGAACCCGATATTCCGCAGCCTGAATATCTTCTTTTCTTGGACCTTCCTGAACAAGGCTTAGAGTCTCCTGCGCACTTCTGTACTGCGCTGTTCTTGTGTTGTATGCGTTTTGGGCAGCTTCGAACTGAGAAGTTGAAATGGCGCCATTCTTGTACAGGATATCAGCCCTTTCATAGTCTTTTTTTGCCTTGTCCAGATCCGCTGCCTGAGCATCAACACTTGCCCTGGCACGTTCAATCTCTTGAATCCTTGAACCTGACTTTAATTCAGCAAGCCTTGCCATGGCCTCTTGAAGAGTTGCCTTATGTTGCATCACCACGCTGGCAAGTTCAGCATTGTCGAGCCTCGCGATAAGTTGACCGGATCTCACTTGTTGGCCCTCATCTACTGCTAATTCTATAATCCGTCCTGGCAATTTAAAGCCAATATTGGTCTCAGTAACCTCAACATTGCCGGACAGATTGAGGGCGTTGTTATCGTTCTTGGATCGAAAATGATTTATTAGAAATATTGTAATGATTATTAGAATTATAATTCCAGCGATGAGCAATCTCTTTTTTTTCATCTCCCAACCTCCTTCAATCTCAAAACAAAAAACTAAAATTTATTGTTTCACTCTCAGCTATGGGCTGTCAGCTAATACCCTGTCTCTCCCATTGCTTTCCTTAATGATGCTCTCGCGACTTCCTCATCAAAAAAAGAGCGGTAGTAATCGGCTTCAGCCCTTAAAAGGTCTGTCTGTGCGTCAAGGTAATCCGTATTTGTGCCGGCGCCTGTCTGGTATTTCAGCTTCTCGATCCTCGCGTTCTCTCTTGCGCTCTCGATTGCTTTTCCTGCAACCTCGGTTCGCTCCCTTGCATGTGTGATGTTTAAGTATGCATCACGGACTTCTCTCGTTATAGCAAGCCTTATCAATCTCTCCTCTTCCAGTACCTTTTGAAGCTCAGCCCGCTCCCGGTTTATCTCAGCGCTTATAAGCCCTCCATCAAAAACCGGTATCGACATCCTTGCCCCAAAATACCAATTTTCTTTGAAGCCGAAACTATCTCCAGCCTTACCTCCATATTCGCCCCCCACATAGACATCAGGAAGCCTTTTGCCCTGTGCCATCTTAACCCTCTCTTCAGAGATCATTCTCTTTTTCCTTACAGCCCTGTATTCGGGCCGCTGCACTAAAGACTTCGTAAGGCTTTCTTCAAGAGACGGCAACAATTGTGGAGGAGCTTTCTGATAATCGATCACAATGTTCTTTTCCGTATCATCCATTCCCATCAGATTTTTCATAAGTTCATAGGCGCTTTCACGGTTATTTTTAACGGCAAGCCTCTGTTCGACTGCATGGGCGAGCTGGACATCAGTTTTTAACAGATCAATATAAGGCACAGCTCCGGTTTTATAGAAGACCTCAACGTCACTCTTGTGTGCTTCAAGCTGCTTGACTGTTCCATCAGTTGACACATAGAGTTTTTCAAGTTCAGCAATTTTGTAAAACACGCTGGACATATTGAAGATGAGATCCTGTTTCGATATGACAAGATTCTCCTGCGCAATTCCCTTCCTCAGCTCAGCAACAAGCACCGCCCTGTAAAGGCGCCCTCCCTTAAAAATTGGCAGTCTGAGGGAACCTCCCGCATCGTAGATATTTCGGCTGTACTCAGGTAAGTCCGGACCCGCCCCAAATAATCCTGAAATAACTGGAGGGGTCAAAGGCGCAGGGTAACGATATCTTGAAGCGCTGCTGCCAAAATCAATCCTTGGCATACGCTCAGCCCGTGCTGCATCTATTCCGTATGCCTCTGTATCAATATCTTTTGCAGATATTCTGACCCTGGGATTATTTTTAAGGGCATATACTATTGCTTCAGAAAGGGTATATCGCTCTCCTTGAAGTTTTAAAAGACTGTCATCGGTTTTTATGATAATAGACGGCGTTTCTCCAGATTTTGATAGAGAATTCTGTTGTGCCTGCGAAGGTCCGACATGAACAATAAAGATCAGAGCCAGAATTAAACATGGGATAAAACCCATAATTTTCAAGCTTCCCCCTGCAGAGCGTGCAGAAAATTTACCACTCATTTCCTCTCTCCTTTCATAGTCTTTCGAAGGTCTTTAATAGCCGACAAGGAAAAACCAGCTATATGATCAGCGATTGCTTCCATTTCAGTTCTTCCGAATTTCTGTTCAGGGAAAAGTTTTGCAAGGGCATGACGAGCATAAAGAAAAAAAAGGCACTGACTGATTACGCTCGCACAACACATATGAACCCTCATAGCAGGCACTTTTCCTCCTAACAGTTCTCCGATAATCTCAGAAAGAAAAGCAAAAGTCGGGCGCATAGTCTCTTCCACAATCACGTCGAAAGCACTGGTTGGTTCTATATATTCTCGGGACACCAACCTTCCGAAAAGAGAAGACGGGTCATCGCCGAGAATACGCAAAACTAAAGAACGAATAAAAACTCTTAGCCGTATTTCCGGGGAATCCCCTTTTTGAGTGCCCAAATCATGGGGGTATTTTTTGAAAGCCAGCTCCTTACTGTATTTTAAGACTTCGATATACAGGTTCTCTTTGTCTCTGAAATGGTAATTGATGGCAGCTACGTTTACTGATGCCCTTGAACATATCTCCCGTACTGTGGCTCGCTCAAACCCTGAATCTGCAAATACCTCAGCAGCAGCCTGGAGTATCCGTTCACGTGTCCCAGGCGTTGATTCGACATTTTGATGATTCTTTTTCATAATATTAAACAATAGTTTTAATCAATTAATTAAAACAATTGCTTTAATCTGTCAAGAGTTTTTTATGCTTTTTACACGTTGATAGGACCGACATGACGGGTAGGGCTTCAGAACATTAAATTAATTTATGGCTTTTTAAACAACTGGATTTATAATATAAAATCTATTTCTTTGAAGGGGGTGTGATATTAATGAGAAAAACAAAGGTGCCAGACGTGGTCAAGACCAAATTGAGGCCATACTTAAAAACAGCTCTTGACAATAAAATTACTGACGCAATTGTAATTAAAACATCTGCGGTATTTACAGCCCCCTGGGTACGCATAAAGTGTCTGTTCGGCTGTCCAGGATTTGGTGAAACTCTCTGCTGCCCTCCCCATACACCTACTCCGGACGAAATGCGTAAGATTCTTGATTCTTATACATACGGCATTCTCCTTCACCTCCACTGGACAAAGAATTACAGGATAGCCAATAAATTCAATGATATATTGGTTTATTTGGAACGTATGATATTTCTTGACGGTTATTACAAGGCCTGGGCTCTTGGGAGCGGACCTTGTGACAGGTGCAAGACCTGCAATATCGATGGGACATGCCGCAACGCTGACAAGGCAAGGCCTTCAATGGAAGGATGTGGCATTGATGTTTTCAAAACAGCAAGAGAGCAAGGTCTTCCAATTAATGTTGTCCAAAACCACGGCGCAGAAAGGGATCTTTATGGCCTTGTACTCGTAGAGTAGAGATTGTTCTTTTCAAACAGAGGAGGATTATGATTTTGTTACTTCTGACGCATGCTATCTCTATGATCTTAGCGCTATGTATAATGCGTGCTGGTGGCATAATTACGCATTTCATGAAAAAAGTCTGGTGGCTGAGAGTTCACCGATCCCTCGGTATATCTGGAGCAATTTTCTTCAACTTTGCCATATTGGCAATTGTCGTCCAGATAACGCTCGCCGAGAGAGAACATTTCAGGATCATTCACTCGTAGATAGGTTTTGATGCCTTTGTTTTTGCTATGCTGGCACCTATATTGGGAATACACCAGTTGAAAGTTCGAAGCGTGACCGTCAGATTGCGAAGTTTCCATCGCTGGTCTGGAAGGCTTACACAATGCCTGATGTTGATTAATGTTTTTCTCGGTTCTCCATGATGGGCTAACGAATGTATAATCCTAAACAATCTTGTAAAAACCGTTCTCTTCACAAATAAACCCTTCATGAATAAGGCCCCTGAGTATTCTTCCCAGATGGTCAAGGTTAATGCCAATTGATTCATTAAGGTCTTTCACAGAAAGATTGCTTTCATCAAGAAGTTTCTTTATTATTAAGCCACGTATCTGCCGGTCAGATCCTGCAAAGGAAGGTTGTCTTACATAGTGAGCGCTTCTCCTGTTTGGATTTTCCGTTTTTCTCTTAAGCATGGACCCATAGTCCATGAGTGCCCAGTACCATTCACGGGGATTTTCCCGGTCCATCGTTGCTTCGACAAGAGGGAATATCTCCCCATCCTTCACATCTTCCTTTTTACGAAAGAATTCATGGATAAAAACCCTCCGGATATTCGTTTCAATGAAAACAGACGGCATATTAAAAGCAAAAGCCAGTATTGCTCCGGCTGTCGTTTTTCCAATACCAGGAAGGCTGCTGAGTTTGTTCACGTCCTGGGGGAGTACCCCACCATACACTTCAACGATCTCAAGGGCAAGCTTCTTCAATGCAAGAGCTCGCCTGTTGTAGCCAAGTCCCTGCCACATGGCAAGCACATCTCCTTGAGAGGCTTCAGACAGAACATTGAAATTTGAAAACATCTTTATAAACTCCAGGTATTTGTCATGCACTCGCTCTACCTGCGTCTGCTGAAGCATGATTTCCGATACCAGTATATTGTAAGGATCTGTTGTGCGCCGCCAGGGAAAATCACGACCATGATGTTTGTAGTACTCATAGATTTGCCGCTGAAATGCCCTTATTTCCTCTGTGGTGAGAATTTTTCCTTTCAT
>MVQO01000189.1 GCA_002067585.1 Syntrophorhabdus sp. PtaB.Bin027 | reverse complement strand
TATCATAGTATAGCCACACAAAAACAGGCAGCAATGATACGGGTCACGGTTTTAAAATAAGGCGATAGGTGAGAGGCTACAGGCTATAGGTAAGATCAATTGCGATATTAGCGGGGACAGATATAGCAGAGCGTATGATTTGTTTCTTGATAATAGATGCTTCATCTGTCAGCGGAAAGTGTCCGGAATGTGTAATCACTTCCTTGGCAAGTTCATGTGCCGTTTGCCAAACGAGCAAATCACGGTATCCTTTTATCATCCTATCCTCCGGTTTGTGCATTCACAACTTTTGACTCATGACTCTTGACTCGTGACTCCAGCCACAGGCTGGCTGTCGCAATCCCTTCTAAATGAGGTCGGGCTGCGCCAGTCATGAGTCATCAGTCAGAAGTGAAGATACGCATGATGTCAGGGCGTATCAAGTTTTTTGATTAACGAGGAAAGCATGGTAATTAGCTCTCTGTAACCACTCTGCATTCTTTCATAGGTACCGTTATTAGCGGAAAGAGTCCGGAATGTGTAATCACTTCCTTGGCAAGTTCATGTGCCTTTTGCCAAACGAGCAAATCACGGTATCCTTTTATCATCCTATCCTCCGATTTGTGCATTCCCAACTTTTGACTCATGACTCTTGACTCGTGACTCCAGCCACAGGCTGGCTGTCGCAATCCCTTCTAAATGAGGTCTGATTTCCTTCACTACACACTCATAGATATGACCACTGAGTGTCTTACGTCGCAATCCCTTCTAAATGAGGTCTGATTTCCTTCTGGGAGGTTGCTCGTAAGCCTCTCACAGATAACGGTGTCGCAATCCCTTCTAAATGAGGTCTGATTTCCTTCATGCCTGGTGCTGGTATGACAGGTCTTGGAGGGATAGTCGCAATCCCTTCTAAATGAGGTCTGATTTCCTTCATTTGGAGGGGATGAATGGGACACTATTGGCGTCGCAATCCCTTCTAAATGAGGTCTGATTTCCTTCTTCATCGCCTCGTCCTATTCAATAAGTTTCCTCGCGTCGCAATCCCTTCTAAATGAGGTCTGATTTCCTTCGCAAAGGGATGCAGATGAGGCTCTGGACAGAGTGCGTCGCAATCCCTTCTAAATGAGGTCTGATTTCCTTCATCGAGGATTTGTATGGTAGGAAAGAAAAAGAAAAGTCGCAATCCCTTCTAAATGAGGTCTGATTTCCTTCGCCTTCCAAAGTTTTACTTGGTACCTGGGAGTAAAGTCGCAATCCCTTCTAAATGAGGTCTGATTTCCTTCAAAGACAATCCCAAAACATTCCAATCAAGAATTTACGTCGCAATCCCTTCTAAATGAGGTCTGATTTCCTTCAACATGCTCTTTGAAAACTGAATACGTGTTCTTCCGTCGCAATCCCTTCTAAATGAGGTCTGATTTCCTTCGGGAAAGGATTCGAGAGGAAGGACAGCCTTCCAAAGGTCGCAATCCCTTCTAAATGAGGTCTGATTTCCTTCGAAAGATACTAAAAACATGGTCAAGTACATTGAAGAGTCGCAATCCCTTCTAAATGAGGTCTGATTTCCTTCTGTTAGTTAATTGTACACCGCATACGATAGTAATGTCGCAATCCCTTCTAAATGAGGTCTGATTTCCTTCGCAACTCTCTTAAAAGCCATATCGGTTATAATGAGTCGCAATCCCTTCTAAATGAGGTCTGATTTCCTTCGCAGAATTGGGTTGTAGGTGACACACCAGAGTCATGTAGTCGCAATCCCTTCTAAATGAGGTCTGATTTCCTTCTCGAATTCAATGGTGAACAAGAATACAGCTACAACGTCGCAATCCCTTCTAAATGAGGTCTGATTTCCTTCGCATTATAAGAAGAAGTACGGGAGAGATATGATGGGTCGCAATCCCTTCTAAATGAGGTCTGATTTCCTTCAACAAAACAAATAACAAAAACTAACGGAATGGAAGAACGTCGCAATCCCTTCTAAATGAGGTCTGATTTCCTTCGCAGGGGGAAGAAGAAATGGGGAGCTGTACGTACGTCGCAATCCCTTCTAAATGAGGTCTGATTTCCTTCGTCAGGCCACTATGGAATGGTGCATCTCTTTCATCGTCGCAATCCCTTCTAAATGAGGTCTGATTTCCTTCACGACGAGTTGAGGGATGTTCTTAAAGAGCTTGAGTCGCAATCCCTTCTAAATGAGGTCTGATTTCCTTCAAAAACGGAGATAGAAGGTTTCAGGCTGGGTATGTATCGTCGCAATCCCTTCTAAATGAGGTCTGATTTCCTTCCCCAGCCCTGGGAGAAGTTGTCAAAGTATTTCGTCGCAATCCCTTCTAAATGAGGTCTGATTTCCTTCACGAAATTATTATTAAAGCCATCCAGGTATGGATGGTCGCAATCCCTTCTAAATGAGGTCTGATTTCCTTCAAAAGGAGGATAAGTAGAATTGGCTAACCGAACGAAGTCGCAATCCCTTCTAAATGAGGTCTGATTTCCTTCGCAAAAAGAAGTAAAGCCTAAGGGGGGCGTCGCCGTCGCAATCCCTTCTAAATGAGGTCTGATTTCCTTCAACGACAGTGCTTACATCGGTTGATCTTTTACAGGTCGCAATCCCTTCTAAATGAGGTCTGATTTCCTTCTCTCCGAGAACTCAAAGTTAAAAAGTCAGATATAGTCGCAATCCCTTCTAAATGAGGTCTGATTTCCTTCTATATTCTGTGCGCAAAAGATTTCGACGGTAAGTCGCAATCCCTTCTAAATGAGGTCTGATTTCCTTCTTAAATACCCCTGAACACGGGAATCTATGCGCGAGTCGCAATCCCTTCTAAATGAGGTCTGATTTCCTTCGAGGGTTTGAAGAAATTAAATACCCCTGAACATGATAAGTCGCAATCCCTTCTAAATGAGGTCTGATTTCCTTCAGAGGAAGAGGGGGAACCGGGTCCTGATTGGATCCGGGTCGCAATCCCTTCTAAATGAGGTCTGATTTCCTTCGTTGAATCCTCGAAAGATATTCCTATCGATAAATGTCGCAATCCCTTCTAAATGAGGTCTGATTTCCTTCGGAAAACAAAACACGAGATCGCATGTGACACCAGACGTCGCAATCCCTTCTAAATGAGGTCTGATTTCCTTCGATGGAGAGGGACGAGAGGGGGTACGTAGATGCTGGTGTCGCAATCCCTTCTAAATGAGGTCTGATTTCCTTCTGGATGGGGGAAGGGAGATAGAACGTTTCAGAGCGGGTCGCAATCCCTTCTAAATGAGGTCTGATTTCCTTCATGCTGACAATATATATGTCAGCGATTGGTACGGTCTGTCGCAATCCCTTCTAAATGAGGTCTGATTTCCTTCTGAGCATGATGAGATATGTAGTAGGGATTGTAATGGTGTCGCAATCCCTTCTAAATGAGGTCTGATTTCCTTCAACGCTGATTACTATATCAGCGATTGGTATGGGATGTCGCAATCCCTTCTAAATGAGGTCTGATTTCCTTCATTTGACCGATGAAGAACTAGTAAAAATACTAAAAGAGTCGCAATCCCTTCTAAATGAGGTCTGATTTCCTTCATATTTCAGGGCTGGACATCAACGATATTATCAGCGTCGCAATCCCTTCTAAATGAGGTCTGATTTCCTTCTGCTGGCCCTGGAAATGTTCTGCAAACACGCAATGTTACAAAGAGGGTTGTGCAGATTTCTGTTCGTTCCTGCAGTGACCGCAGAAATATTTCCGAAATGTTTCATAGTTTTTTCTTGCTCAGCGTATTCTGTTGTCAAAGAGCAGATTACAGCTCACAGCCTACCTTGTGCCATTAATATTGCAAGATTGGCCATGTAATCTCCAACTGCTTTAAAATCCACCAGACTTGCCCACTTTATCTGATAATCGGGGATGACATAATCAAATTCAGCGAAAATTTTGTCAATGTGGGCGGACATATTTCAAGCCAATCGGTGTTTTCGAGAAATCGTGCAACACAAATACCTCTATCAGGCCGTTTCATGATTGATGGCCTATTAATGATTGCAAGGAATTGCTCCGGGATCAGGCTTAAATTGCACAGAACCTGGGCGATTCAACACATTATATCGCAGGCAGAGTAGAAAAGCTATGTGTTTCATATTTTCCTAAACCGAAGCTTGTACCCTTACCTGCGTGAAAAACCTCCCCTGCCCGCAGGAGAGGAAGATAGGGCCTAATGTCTCCTTCATACACTACCTCGCCAACAAATCCTCCCATCCTCATCCGTTCCCCCTGCTTGCTTGAATACCGTTCCCAGTCCCACCATCGTGTGTGATTGCTCTGAATGCTGACTGATTCTGCAACAGTGATTGCATGCTTATGGTCCCAGGCCATCTCTTGTTTGTTCCCATGAAAGTAGCTCAGCAGGGCTATACGGCGTAAAAGGCTGCGGATCAGAATATGAAAATCCGGGTTTGAAGTCAAACGTCTTCCAAATGAAATCCTTGTTGGTGTTATGAATGTTATGGTCAATGATGCATGACCATTATCTGAAAATATAAAATCTTGAGGGATGTTTATTATTTTATGTGAGACAGCATGGATAGTTCGATCCTCGCATGTATAAACCTGTTTGCCATCATCTGTTGTTACAGAAAGGAGATGGTATTTCCCCCGTTTTCTTCCTATGCCTGTCTTTCCCATTTCGTCGAAGGTAAAGACAAAATAAGGGAGATAGTCGACTGCTTTGCCTATTAAGACAAGGCCGAAAGAGAGCATATCCCCCTCATTGTATACCCGATCGATTTCAAGGGGTGGTTCAATTACGAAGGGATGGGGGATTCTTGTATATGAATGCATGCTCATTATGGTTGTATTGACATGGGGAGAGGTTTCAAACACATAGGAATAGATGCAGCTCGTTTTTAGCATGCATTGTGCGCATTCCTGACTTCGCAGGGCACAAACAATCCTCCTGAAAGCGCTTCCAAAGGCGCCCCGAAAGGTTGAGCCTTTATAGTAGGGGAGGATAAGCTGATCTTTCGCTTCAATGGTAAAAAGATATTTTTGATAAGTGAGATTCATGGAATAAAGATATCAATCCCTTCAGGGATTCTGTCGCCCCGTCCCATGACTTTAATTTTCATATCCTGTGGTATGGGGTAGACCCGCACATCGTCTTTTCGCTTGTCGATAAGATCGCCCAGTTTTTCTTTTAATTCTACCAACTCGCGCCAGGTTAGTCTACAATAAAAGACCGAGTACTGGATATGAAGGGCTTTCTTTTTCAAGAAGTTATAGACTTTCATTAACCGTTTCGGATCACGGATATCATAGCATACGAGATAGTTTGAAATCATGGCGTAACGTGCCTCATAAGGTCGAAAAAACCTCGCAGGACCATATCGAGCCCATGAGAGATTTTCTTTTTCCTGTTCTCAAAGCGATGAACTATATTTTTCCAACCATCTTTTGTAAGTGTACAATTCTTGCGGGAGGACTGGACAAAATCATGCCATCTGCAGGAGGTAAAAAACTGGATTGATATTAAATCTGATTCAGGTGATATGATTTGATACAGGTCAAGGGCAAAACCAAAATTGCAGTTCTTGTTTATCATGCCCATGTGGGGATCGAGGTTTGATGCCACAATCTCTTGTATGACCATTTCCAAAATAAGGTTTTCGATAATGCCATGTACTGCCTCCCATTCATGGTTTTTTGTTGAACGATGGAGATCAATGACTGCCGTGTAGTCAATCTCCCGGAAGCCTTTCGATAAAAAGCCCTGTGCTTTTTCCCAGTCGATTTTTTTAATGACTGCAATCTGGGCTTCTCTTCGCTGAGATGCTATCCACGTCTTAAAGGCTTCATGGTTTGTTTCCAGAGTCATGAATCTCTTCTGTTCCTGGTGGTGGTCAGGCGATGCGTGATTATACGGCATAACAACGCCGACAGCCTCGCCCTGTTTATTCATGAATGTTACCGGTGTGCTATTTTCTGCAAAAAGCATGAGCGTACCTGCATCCATTTTTATGTTGCCCACGATAAAAACCATATCTATGAGTCTGGCTGGAATTCGGGTACCGGCTTTGTCCTTTTCGCGAATCCAGAGCGACGGGCCATCACGCATGACTACCAGCCCTTTCTTTTCATTCAGGTAGAGGGTTCTCTCCATCCATTATCCTCCTTGCGAGGGCGCCGACAGAATCGGCCAAATGGCGCCGATGTGTTTTTGCCCACGTTTCATACCACGGGTAGAACCTTTTTCTGCTATCTTTCTTGAGATAACAACCGGGCCTCTCTTTCTCATAGGTGAAATCCCGGTGGGTGAAATTTCTTTCACGAAAAAGTTCCCACACAAATTCATCAACAGCAGGCCTGTGGATTTCAACGAGATCACAGGCGAGAGACTCTCTTCCATATTCAAACTGGTGGAGAAATCCAATTGTGGGATCAAGGCCAATCGTCTCAATGGCACCCACTGTTTCGTAATGGAGCATGGTGTAGCAGAGCGATAGAACAGCATTCACCGGATCCAGCGGCGGCCTTCTGTTTCGTCCTTTAAAACCCAGGGCCGGCGGGAAGAGTTTTGTATATGCTGAAAAATATGCTGCCGAAGCAGACCCTTCCAGACCTACGAGGCTCTGGAGAAGGGGTGCTCTTCTGTCTGGCTGGCCACTGTCTTCTATACGATTTAACGGTGCGAAGGACAGGTCTGACAATTTTTTAGCATGGGTATGAAGTATGTCAATGGCTGAGGTAAGGGGAAACCTGAGATCAGGACGCCGCTGAGATGCATGCTTGAGGAGGGCTGTCTGACCGGACACTTTGCCCTGCACAACCTCTATAGAGTACTCCTGTGCAAAAGAGGAAAGAGATTTCTCATATTGACGAATGCGGAGAAGGCCGTTGTTGTGCAACCTGCCATGGAGCATACCGTGAAACCGGTTGCTGCGGCCCGAGAGGAAAAGCACGGTAATATCCTGATCTGCCAGACGGTTGAGAACAGATGCTTCAAGGGCGATGTTGCCGACTATCACTACCCTTTTGAGGGGAGCAATGGGGACCATGCCTTCCCGTTCACTGCCGGCATAAAAGGCGAGAGCATTGCCATCAAGCTTTACCCGAATATCTTTGCGGTCGATGTAGAGTGTACCCATGGTTGTTATCCGTTATCCGTTATCCGTGTCCGTGGGTCGATGTCCGTGTCCAAAAAATGCATAAACAATGCCTTAATAAATTCATATTCGATGAATTCATGAATCGAGAGCGCTGTAAAGTTTGGAAAGCATCATGCTTACTCTTTCGCAATGAGAGTTCACTTTTTCAAACATATCAATGCTTATGTAGGATAAGTCCCTGGATAACAGAAGCTGATACTTGAGCTCACCGGTTGAGCCCCGAGAAATACCGATAAAGTACCTATACTCTTTTTTGCTGAACCGGTGCGATCCTTCCATAAGATTTGAACCGATAGACATTGCGGCACGCCTCATTTGAGATGTTAATCCGTACCGTTCATTCTCGGGAAACATCTCAGTGATACTATAAATTTCGATTGTAAGCTCGTGAGCTAACTTGAAAACATCGAGATCTTCTACTTTCATGCACCCCCCTTTGCTATCATTTACCCAGAATGGTAATTATTTTACGTTATCATATATGTAGTCTACGGTTACGTATAACGGTCACGGACCACGGTATCATCCTATATAGAAGTATGCAGGATCTGCTGGCTGAACAGCTATGCCGAGGGTATGTGTTTTGCTGCGCCCATCCATGGTGAATATATGAATCCGGTCTTGTGATTCCTGTATCAACTCTTCAAGGCCTTCCGATACTTTACCGAGTTCCCAATCGGTTAAAAAACACTCATAGACTGATTTTTGACCGCCTGTGCTGTAGTTTTTCAGGAAGTGGCGCACACGGTTTAGCCTTTTCGGATGGGAGATGTCATAGGCTATGAGATAGAGTGTTCTGCTCATTTTCTATCTACCTCCTTATTACTGTTCTTATTGTAGTCCAACGAAGGAGCTTTGTCAGCGAATGAAACATTTCAGAAATGTTTCTCTTATGGGAGTACACCAGTGGACAATACGCTGTATAGTACGCATGCGATGTTTGGATAGAAAGAAGGTGATATTGATGCGTGCACCATTAAAAATATCTGATGAGTTGCCTGCGGAAGTGCAAAAGATTACAGGAGCGCTGACAAAAACCGAGGCAATCGTCTTTTCATGAAAAGAGGTTATACGCAAGAAAAGAATTCCATAGCTTGTTTCGCTGAGAGGAAAAGTAGAGATAGAAGATGTTTCGGAGGAAATGGAGGAACTTGAGTTGAAGGAGATGAAGGAAAATGACAAAAGACGGCGTAATCGCTGACACATCTGTATGGATTGTTTTCTTCTGGGACAAGCAGCCGATTGCGGGTAAGTTGACCGCTCTTATTGAAAACCATCAAGCTTTCTTAACTGGAGTAGTGCTTGCTGAAATTCTTCAAGGTATAAAAAATACACGAGAGGAAAAAAGAATATTAGAGGCTGTTCTTGGTGTGCCCGATTTAGAAATAAGCAATCAAGTATGGGCCAAGACAGGGCAGATGCCTGCATTGTTGAGAAGGAAGGGCATCAACATTCCTCTTACTGATGCGGCCCTGGCAGTGTTTTCCCTCGAGCATAGTTTTTCATTATTTACCTTAGTCAAGCACTTTGAGTGTATTCCAGGGGTAAAGCTGTATAAGTAATCGTGAGGTGCCATGACATTTGGCTGTTTACTGAATGGTAGAAAGCATATGTCTAATGGCGACCTCAAGGGGCTGAAGATCCTCCTGGGTAGATTGCCAGACGATATCGAGATCAATACCAAAATACTCATGTGATAGCTTGTTTCTTATGCTGATAATTTCCCTCCATGCAATATCAGGATAGCACACCGTTAATGTATCAGGGATATTCCTGGCTGCTTCTCCTATAACCTCGAGGCTTCTAATAACTGCATTGATGGTCTTCTTATCGTTAACAAAGTCTTCTTGTGTCATCTCCCCAATAAACTCTCTGATGTCCGATATCGATTCAAGAATATCGTTGAGGTAATCTACAATCTGTCTCTTCTTGGTTTTAGACATTGACCAATTCTTTCAAAATGGTTTTTCCAATATGAGGTTTGAGAGCTTTTTTGGTGACAAGATCGACTTTTACACCAATTAAGTCAGTTAGATAGTTTTCCAACCGCAAAAACTTAACCAAACCGATAGGTTTTTTAAATTCAACAAGAATATCGATATCGCTATCTTGAGTAGGTGTGCCATGAACATAAGAGCCAAATATGCCAATTTTCTTAATCGAATACTCCAGCTCCAGGAATTTTCTTTGTTGTGCAATGGTTTGTTTAATTTGATCAAAATTTTTCATGGTTTTTGTTATTCCTTATTACTTTATACCAAGATTATATTTTTCTCAATTTTATGAAGCTCTATATATTAATCAGGCGAATGATCAAATATGATAACATCACCGGTAACAGGTGATCGGTAGATGAGCTTCCGTGCCAAACCATGCAGAGCATGGGCAATCTTCAGATAGAGCCAGATCGGCCCCTGGCCGGTAAGAACAACGTCGTTACCTTCTCCGGCGAGCTCTTTAACATGAGAAAGATATTCATTAAGCTTGTTCAATTTTGCGTTTTCTGCGTCCGCATAAAGATATTCAATGCTAATTTCTACCAGAGCCATGCTTACTCCTGAATATAAAGAACCTTCCGTAGATTTACCGAAATATCATCAAGATACCAATATGGAATGTTGTTTTGCCATGCTGTTTCTTCCTGGGCCTGGGTAACGGGATCAATATAGGAATCATATTGTTTTCGCCCTTTTACGTTACAAAAAATCATGTCATGCATAATGGGTCCGATAATAACAGCGCTTCCAAAAGGGCCGCTTTTTTTGTAGGCTGTTCCTTCTTTACTCTTGGCTACGTCACCTGAGAACTCATATGTCTTCATTTCAAAAATGATAAGTGTACCAAATCGTGTTGTAATAACAAGGTCAAGCTCTGAATCCGGTTTTGCATATGGGGCATCAGCACGTTTTGTTACAACATTGCTATGTACCTCTGATATACAATTAGATATATTGCTATTTTGGCTTATGAGATCAATCACAGATGCTGCGACCATCCATTCAAAAAGGAGTCCAGGCCGGGTTATCTTAGAAATTTGAAGTATATCTTCCTTACACAACTGGCCAGAGTATTCATTAACTTTTCCTCCGATTGAACTGATTTCTGACACGAGCCTCTTAATCTCCCCCTGCGTCGGTTCCTGTGTAAATAAAGGGTGTTTTTGTATGGCAAATTTCTCAAGCACACCTTCCACAATCCTGTTTCTGATGCTTAACCAATAGTCTATGTAAATTTCCTTTGGTTTTTGAATTAGAGTGAGCGGCTTAAGAAGTGAACGTAGCGTTTCAACATCACTAACCCGATCCATTTTGGAGAAAACCTTTTTAATTTCATATTCAAAATTTTCATATCCTTTGTGGTGTTTTACTGTAATTGAATTTAAATTGGGCTTAAGCTGATTTAGAATATTTTTAATCATCGCCTCTACGTCGTTTCGAGATTTAGTATATTCAGGAGATGGGTGCATTATTCGAAAAAATACTTCCCTGAAATACTTATTCTGTTTGAAAAACTGGAGTGCTCTCCGTCCGATTTCCAAATTGTCAACCACTTCCGGGGAGGGTTTAGGATAGAGCATTTCGCCCTTTACCAATATTGAGCCATACAGCGTGAGGATATCTTCCATAGTCAGATAGGCGTTACTTCTAAACGAAGACATGCAATAGTTGCCCCCATACATCCAAACCGTTGGAGGCCTGCCTTCTGTATAAAGTACTTGGTCCTCATGAAAACCAAGTTGTATGCGTCTCTGGAATGCGTTATGTAGTGCAATTGTTGGAATTTTCTGCCCACCAGATATATTCCAAACGATCACAGGAAAATCGTTAATGGAATTTAATAGTTTTTCTATGAGGTCCGGAAGAGATTTCTCTATTGAAGCTGGAATTTCCATAGGCTGAACCATGATCGCATGTTTCTGCGCGACTTTAGAGAGCCTCTCTGTCCATGCCTGTCTGATTGCTTCCTCAGTAGAGAGAGCAATGATATGTTTAATGCCGAACTGAATTGCAGGCATAAGATTAACCGGCTGGTTGCCTGTTGAATTGCAAATCATCACATAGCTTTCAAAATGAGCCAATTTTATCCTCAAAGTTTATCTTAAACAAAGCAGCGACTCCTTTTTAAGCTGTCATAGAATCAGTAGTTATCCATCCCCTTTCGAAAACGAATGCACTCAGCATCGTGAAGCGCACAGACGGTAGTTTTATACAGGATATTCTTGTCAGGTTCAACGAGATGGATTCCTTTCGGGGCCTTCTGGATTATGAATGGCGATTCGTCTTCGTCATCGCGTCGAAGAATTGAAACCTCTCTGTCGGCTCTCATGAGTATTTTGTCTATTACAGCGATTCCCTCATCTTCATTGGAGGCATTTAGATAGATGGCCAGGTCTATATCCGAACGGGCGTGAGTATTTCCTTTGGAGAAGGACCCGTAAAGAATTGCCGCCAATATCTTGTTTTCAGCCCTCAAGTCAGGGAGAATCTTTTTTAAGGCCTTTATTTCTCGAGATTGTTCCGTACCGCCGTATTCTTCTGCTGGTTGCCTAATTCCGGTAATGTTTTTATTATCATGTGAAGCCATTTCAATATCCTTTAGTGATTATACCATACAGGCCATTCGATGAGTTCACACTATTTCTCAAGGAGCCTGATTATTTTAAACGCATTGCCCAAAGGTTCAACAACTATATCTAATTGTACGCCCTTTCTTTTTTCAAAAAGTGTTTTATGGAATACTTCCGGCACGATGGATCTATCATCTCCAATATGCAGCTCTGCCTTTTTATTCTGATATGTAGCGATGAGGGTCTTGTTGCCCGGTGAATAAGTGAGAGAAGCCCTCTGCCAGGTAATCTGCTGCAGCACAGCCTTTTGAACCGGTTTTTCAATGACAGGCTGGGTTTGTGTGGATACCTGCTCATCAGGGACTGAAACATTTGTCATTCTTTCTGAAGATCGGCTGAATAGCCCCATAGTGGCATCGAAAGGGAGGACTTCAAGGATTGCCCAGCCGAATGGAGTGAGTCTGTTGCCAGATGTTGGTCGCGCTGATTCGGAAGCTAGCCACAACGTAGTAGAGTGGGGCAACTTCTTGTCCTGCCGCCCTCTTCCTTGCATGATTTTGATATGCCGGTTGTTTTCTATGGTAATTGCTTCGGCACCTGAGTGCCTGCCGAGGCGAATCAGGAAGCATGATTTTCCGAGCCGCTCCTCAAAAGCAACCGCTGATACACTATTGAAACCACATTCTTTTACGACTGCCATCTCCTGGTCGAATAATTTCTTATAATGGTAGTTGAGGGCCTTAAAAAGAGATGCTGCTTCAATCGCTGCCTTTATCCCTGCCGTTCTTTCGGGAATGTTTATATTGATTGCACCCTCAAAGACGCTGCCCCTTTCTATAACCTCAAATATCTGTTGCGGTCCTCCTGCAGCTTTTGTTTCACGGTTGCTTGCCTTTTTCTTTTTGTTGATCCCGTAGACTACTTTTGTGCGCGCTGTTTCAAGAGGTTGGAAGTCGGAGACTTTTACCAGTCTGAAGGGGTCTGTTTCAAACTTGCCCCCTAGAAGCTCTATTTCGAGATCTTTAGCTCTCTCCTCCCGTCCACGGATACCTTTTTGTGCAGCAAGATAACTGAGAAAAGCCGTTCTTAACGAACCTTTCACTGAGGTGCCAGGGATATAGATCTCGTTTGTCTGAGGGTTGTATGATGTCTTGTTCATGGTAAACTGGTTGATTATATTTTTGTTATCGTAAGAGGTCATAGAAAGAACTTTTTTATAATGATCTACAAGTCCTGGTGTAACATCTACTTCTCTCAGAGGATTTTTATTGTTATAAACTCTTTTGACAAATTTGTAGATGGCAAGAAGCTTTTCGCTGGAGCATAGGTTCACAAACTCATTTCTTTGCTGTTGGGTAAGATTAGAAATAAAGGAAAGTGAATCAAATTCAATCAGTTTTTTCCGGGCTTCATCAATCACAAAATTTGTCGGTTCATAGACATCGTCACAGCCTATATGAACAGGGGAAAGGATATGGAGTTTTATTTTATGGGGTTTTTCCATTTCAAACCTCCACTTTCACTGGTATGTAAAGTGAATAGCCTTGCATGACAGTTTTCGGTTCAGCTTTAGAGATATTGGAGATTCCTGTCCCGATATATGGGTGTTCGAGGATTTCGTTCATTCTTTCCGACACAAGAACAGCACCTTCGTCAGCCATTATAACAGGGTTTTTGAATGGGTTTGCCGATTTTGCCAGTGTATCCCCGTGCCTTCCAAAACGTGTGAAAGGTGCAAAATAGATTTGTCGGAATGCTTCCTTTTCTGGAACAGATGGTGATAGCGTATAGCAGGCATTCGGTTTTTCAGAACCGAGTTTCGCAAGGCTGATCTCGGACACATCCGTCACTGAGAATTTACCAAGGCCTGTTGACGCGTCCTTACCGAACCCTGTTGTTCCCATTCTCGAAAGAGCTTTCCTAACCTGTTCGATCTGTATGTTTTTTGAGATGCCTGCAAATATTGAAAGTTCTACGTTAGGGAAGAACGCTTCCTGTTCGACAGTGAATGGAGCGAATCCTCCTTCGCCTGTTGTGCCAGTCAGTCTGTTGATGGTATTGTGGGGCTGAGTGAACTTTTTGGTTACTGCGGTAACTACCTTTTTTCCGTACTCTTTTTGAAGGTGCTGATCTGATACATCCATAAACCTTTTGAAAAGATCCTGATCAGATTCAAAACAAACGTTTTCGAATGTCTCGATCCTGTCTGCACCAGAGAGAACCATCCATCTTTTTGCTTTAAGTATTTTTCTTTCTTTTATAATTTCTTTTTTGTTCGGTCCCTTGAGGTCGAAAAGGTAGGAGAGGGGCATATCAGGTCTTTTGAAGACGCGGGTCGTTCTGCCGTTGTCACGATGCACAGGATACGCAGACGATATGACCAGGAAAGGCGATGATGCATAACCCGAAAGCAATGTATCCAATGGCGCATCGAATAAAGAAGAATCATATGCGGCTTGCCAGCATATATGACCAAACAATGTGTCACCTTTCAGAGGCGTACCGAACCCGGACAATGGTTTCAGAATTATTTCATAGGTTTTCAAAAAAACCTCCTTTGAACTTTATGTTAGAAGGGATTGAGTTCGTCAAACTTTGCAGTAAAATCTTCTTTGTCGTTCAGTATCAGTGATGAGAACTTAATCCTCCCGTATCCCCTGCTGCCGTTCCCGCCAAGGGCGTCCATCTCCAGCAATTTCAGTCCTTTGAGCAAATATTCAGTAAAAAGCTTTTCATCCGATTCTTCGAGTACCTTGAAGGTGACGAGGAAATCGAACTCGGTACCTTCTGGGACTCTTTCTATAAACCTGGGATTTAAGGCAGTACCTTTGATCCTGTCGATGCTGTTTTCTGATTTTACCTCTGCAAGCTGCCACCTGTTCTCCCTAGCCTTTGCCTTCCAATCTGCATTGAGATAGCAGTCACTAAATGAAACCCTGGTGGGACCAAAACCGGTCTCATCATCCCTGTCTGCGCCGCTACTGCCAAAGATCTTCAGGATTGCCTCACATTTATTTTTTTATCAGGGTCGTTCTGCACATTTGAATTTTGCAAAATACTAGATGATACCACCTCTCCTTTCGTGTAGATCATAAGGCCACTTTCCAATTCCAGCAGTGACCTTACTTTGCCTTTCAAGGAGGAACCCGGTATATAGGGATCGAGGGTATGGGGATGTTTGATGACAGGACTGTCTGTGCCGCCTATGTGCATTTCCATGTTGCCTGAACCTATATGGAGACCACTTTTTAGTGTTATTTTTCCCTGGAGTTTTTTAATCGATAGTAGTTTCATTTTCTGCCTCCTTGGTTTTGCATAATGTTGCCTTTTTCATCGTAGAATTTGTAGAAACCCATGAAGGACTCAAAGAAACCGGCAAAAGTTTCAAAGTCATCCTTGTCGTTGATTTTTGTTAGAGAGTTTGAAATGAAGTCTTTGAAGTTTTTTGAAACCAAGTCCCTGCCTTGGGCATACGCTGCCTTTGCATTGAGCATCTTGAGATAGGGTAGTATTCTTTCAAATTCTTCATTCTGTTGTTCAGTAGATAAGCCGTAGAGCATACCTCCGAACCTTATTACCTCATCATAAAACTTCCTAAGTTGTGTCGGTTTGTTTTGTCTTCCTCGGCTTGCCTGTTGATCTTCATAGATAATTCGAGCAAGCTCTTCGGCCTTAGCTGAGAATAAATCAGGATCGATAAGCTTTTTATCCTTGTTTTTCCAAAATTGTATATCCATATATCCCTCCCTACCTGTTGTTGTATAAGATTTGCCAAATTGGAATCTTGAAGCTACCCGCATACTTGTCAAGCCAGAGCACAGCCGTCAGCAAATCCTCAACGGCCATATCCTTGTCCTTACCTTTAAGTTTTTTGCCGATATTGCGTATTACCGAATATTTCAGTTTTGATCTCCATTTCAAACATTCCATATCATCCATCTGAATATCGAATTTCTGGTCTTTTAATTCTTTCTCCTGTTTTGCCATTTCAATAAGTTCATTGAACCTATAAAGCATGGCATTGTTTATCGTCCCATCACACAGCCATCTGTCTATGGTTTCTTTTATAATATTGAGCTCTCCAAGTTGGTCCCAGGTAACGGTCTCCCAAAAGATCGTTACGTTGTTCTTTTTTTCCTTTGACTTGGACTGGTAAAGAGCATTCTCGGATTGTTCGGCCATCACGCGTATGGGATCGCTAGGCTTATTGATGCTAATGCCCGCAGATAGAGTAATTTCATGGTTATGGCAGACATAGCTCCTGAATGCTTTGTTAAGCATTGATGCGAGCTCAATGATCCTGTTCCAAGGTCCTATGAGAAAAAGATCGTCACCACCAGCAAAAACCGTATAAATATTTTTGTATGATTGTTCTTTACTGAGTGTGTAAGGCAGGTAAACCGAAAAGAAATTATTTAACTGCCGGCTCAATGTTGATAGGCGGGAAATGGTTTGCCTGTTCTCCCGTATGCCGTTTGAGAGAATAAGCCCTAGATTGTCGATATCGGCCTTAAGTATCCCAAGGGCCTCAATTCCCTTGAATTTCCCCTGTTTGTCTGTAAAGTTGATGGCATTTTTTGCGATGTGCAGGAAGGATTTCGGAACTCCTTCCCTTATAAGCTCTACCAGCTCAAGCTGTGTTTCATCCTTCTTTTTGCCCGCAAGGTACCTGTCGTCATAATTATCGCTGTCTTCATAACGTGGTACAAACCCATTGATAAACTTTGCAGTTACCTCTTTTGAAATTTTTCTATCTTCTTTCAGGCCAATGTCCCAATATTTCAGAAGTGATCCGGTGCTGGCCAGGTCACTGAGCTTCCCGCTCACGTCAAAGGTCAACTGGTATCTTCCGAATATCGGCTCAAGGAGTTTGTTTCTTTTCAGGTCTGCACCTGGAGTTGTTATGGCTATCTTATCTTCTTTTACAAGGCGTTCTCCTATGTAGATATGATCACGGCATATCCTGCAGGCTGATTCCTCTTCGTTTTTTGAAAGATTGACAGTAGCATCTGCTTGAGAAGGTCTTTTCCCGCAAAAAGGACACAGGGGCTGCTTCAGTGTATTGTTAAAGGAATCAAGGTATTGACTAATGGGGCCGCCATACTGGGAAAGATTAAATTTAGTAAATTTTTTTGCATCGGTTGCGTCCTGGAGTTTTTTCCACAGGTGTGGAAAATTACCGGAAACAAAATCATTACACGTTGCTTCTGTGAATGAAATGCCGAGTGATGATTCACCATAAAAGTTTTTTATCAACCAGTTGTTAATTGTTTCTTCAATTTTCCGAACCTTTGTTTTGGCAGATTCTGTGTTTGGAGCAATGATGGTAAATTTTCCTGCCGCATTGAGTACAATCGATGAAGCAGGGAGTCCTATTTCTCGGCAAACCATGTCAGCAGCGAGTTCAGCGATAAGAGACACTGAAAATGACCTCCCACGGAGGAGTTTTGCTGACGCCCTCCCGGTGGATCCTCCGGCTGCAAATATAAAATCCTGTATCCCGTAAAGATCGCCGGTTACAAGAAGAAACTTGGGATCATCCCCATCCTTGATTCGATCTATTTCAAGTGTTTTACATTCTGAATGATAAGCATACATGGCTGTTGCCAGGGCAGTCGTTGTTTTGGAATGGTCATAGAGCGAAACATCGGGTATTACCTTTCCGACAGTCGCAGCGGGAATATGGGCAGTATAAATCATAAACAGGTTCTCAAAGTGATCAAACCAGAGAGGGATATTTTCTTTATGCCACAATTCTTTAAGGGAAACGGTGAAGGCCTTGAATAGATTTCCATATTCCTTTCTCGCTTCTTTGTTGTCGAGAATACGGTACTCTGATGCATTGACAGGAAAAATGTTTTCTGGAGACAGTTCTTTTAGAGGGTACCTGTATTCAAATGCATCCAGGGAATCTTCTTTCCATGAGTCATCTATGGAGATTCCTTCGAATAATGTGAGGAGGCGGGTTTTTGTATAATCTTTGACTTTAATCTCCTGGTTATAGTCGTCAAATTCTTTTCGATCGAAGCCGCTGCTTACCCTGTCTGCGATGGCAATAATCCACTGGAGGGGAGTTTCTGGCTTGTGGTGCATGGCTGCAAGATTGATGAAAGAATCTCCGAGACCCCATCCGGCTCTATTAAAGGCTTCTGGAAGTACGCTCTCGTATTGCTCTATAAAGGCTGCTGTATACAAGGCATGCTTATGTGTGTACCTTGACTGGAACGAGGGTTGATAAAGGGCTGTATTGTTATCGATATACTCTTGGCTCACTTCCATACCAGCCCGTTCAGCAAATTTCCCTATATCGTGCAAAAAACCGGCTATGGCTATTTTGTAAACAGTATCATCCATTGTATCCCCCAAGAATATCTATATGTTTATTGATGCCCCTAAAACAACAGTTTGGAATTCTTTTTGATTTACGTCCACAGAACCCCCCAATGCAGATTATTTTGTGTGTTTACCTATCTTCTACACTGTTCAATGCCTTTAATTCAAGTGTTTTCAGCTCCGGCAGGGTGCTGCCCACTATGCCTTGGAGGCTGCCGTACATGCGGCTTGTGTTCTTCACTACCTTCTCGATCTGTTTTTCCCTCTTAGCCCAGATTTTTTCCATAGCCCGCCGCTCCTGGTCGAGGTCCTTGCTCATGGAAACAAAAGCATCGACAATCGCTTCGATCTGCTGGCGAAATTGCGGACCGGAAAGATAGTCATAAAGCATTTCAAGCTTCTCGCTCCTTCCCTCCATGCTTGTTTTCGCGGCGGCAATTTCCATGAGTCCATGCCTCAGAGCCGTTGCAAGGCCGATGGCCAGGGTATAATCGGCAATCCACACGCCATTTTGCTGATGAATTCCGGTGATGCCCCTGGGAAGGACCGTGGATACAAGAACTGCAATGTCTGCTTTTGCTTCTCTCTGGTCTTCTTTCAGCTTTTCTATCCAGCCATCGCTCCAGTTTTTGACCCGCTTTGATTCCCATATGATGGTTCCGCATACCTGTCCTGTCGTGCTGCAGACTCTCTGCATCACATCGGCGCCTCTCATGCCCCGGGGAACCGGTTCGATAATGTCATGTTTGAAGTGTTACTTCAAAGTAGACTCCAGGATCCATTCAAGGGTTTCGCCAACCTCTCCGGGACCTTGTTCTGCCTTTCTCTTCAAATCTTCAATCTGATTTTTAAGAGCCTCTATATGCCTGTCTTTCTCCACCTCTTTCAGTCTGTGCTGTTCAGATACCTGTCTGGCTACTTCCTCTTTGATTTTTCCTCTTTCCTCATCTATTTTGCGGGCAACATCGAGGGCAAGCTTTTCCCTCTCCTCTTCAATTTTCTGTTTGTCCCGTCTTAGCTGAAGCTCCATGGCCCGCAAGTCTTTTACCTGTTTTGTTTTTTCTTCTAAATCTTCTTTTAAAGATTGTAATTCAATGGAAAGCTCATCCTGAGCTTTCTGTTTGGCTGCGTTTTCAAGTATTGTTTTTTCCTGTGCAAGTTTTTCTGCGAATTCTTTTTGGAGGGTAGTTTTGAGCTGAGAGAGTTCAAGCTCCTGATCTTCACGCTTCTTTTGCAGCTCCTTTTCCCTTTTCGCGATGCTTTCTTCCTTTGACTTCAGCTCTCTTTCCTTCCGTTGATTTTCCTCTTCAAACTGTTTTTTCAATTTTTCGCTGAACTGATGGGTAAGGGCATCATCAAGGGGTATTTCCCTCTTGCAATATGGACAAGTTATAATGGTTTCTGCTTTTGCCATGGGTTTCTCCATTATAGCCTTTTTTGCCATTTCATCTATAATTATCTCGTTGAATGATCAAATTATCAATGAATGAAACGTTTCCGAAATATTTCATTTTATTGAAATCTTTCCTTTTTCCACTCGTATGCCATATTTCGTGCCAGCATATTTTTTTACTGTAGAAATCGTGTATAGTGGCCAGAGAGCTTCCTCAGGCAATTGTTCGCGTATGGTTCTTGAAATCTTGCTTATATTTTGCCGAAGAGTTTCCGTGCCGATACGATCCTGCCACTTAGCCTTCAGTTCCTCTGCTCTGAAAGGATTTTCCCTGTACATCCTCCTATAATCTTCTGACATTTTTTCAAGGGTTGGTCTGGCAAGTAAATCCTGTAACACCAGAAAGCAATCAGTACATTCATAGCAATATGGTCTATCCGGATGCACGCACGCCTGTATTTTTTGCCTGAGAAGCGCTGCGTAAACCATGAGCTGGACAGGGATCATCTCTATTAGACGGTTGCCGATTCGAACTGTCCTTGCTGAAAGGTCTATATCCAATTCAGGCTGGAATGTAGCTGTGTCGATCTTATTTTGCCCTTCTTTAACCAATTCTTTGAAGTTCATCCCCTGAAGAGATAGTTTATCCCTGAGCCGTATGAACGGAAGTTCCGCAAGGCGTATTGTTGCATCTCTGGTGTTGAGTTTTTTTATTGTGCCATCGGGTAGCCTTGTTGTGATTATCCTGTTCCTCTTTGGTTTGTAGAAAAACTCTGGATTCGACTCAAACTCAGGGGAGACAAGGACGTGGTAAAGTCTGTCCCAGGGTCTTCCAAAAAGCTGCAATGCAGCCCCCATGTAGAAGCTCATTGTTTTTCTGCCCCCTGCTATAGAGCAGTGAAGCCTAATCTTCTGATCTTCAGTTAACGTGCGAATGAACGATGTGATGAGATCCCCCATAATCTCACTTTCCATTTCATCGGTAATATCCGGCAAACCGTTTCCGCAAGAATTTCTTGCAATGATGAAGTGATCTTCCGGTATATCGAGTTGTCCAAGACCATATTCCTTCACAAATGTCTGAAAAAGATTGCTTTGAAGAAGGCGTGCACGTGTTGTTGCTTTTCCAACAGATGTGGTTATGATAAATATCTCTTCTGGTTTAATAGGAGGTTTTTGTTTGACCAGCCCATAGATCGTTTCGGTAACAATCTGGGGTGTTGTGCCCACCACAAGGATGAGCACTTCCTTGAAGGGCAGAATTTTCATGGCTTTTAAATTGTTTTATACACAAGGTGGTAGAGAGTGCAAGTTAATTCAGAGAATACATTTAAGATTGCAGATTCAAAATTCAAAATTGAAAATTATTTTTTAAAATTCAGGTTTTTTTCAAATCTTGAATCTGCAATCTTGAATCTTCAATGGATGTGTTTGCCCTCAGCATCATAACAGCCGGCTATTTCGATTGCGCTGATAAGGGGTAGTGTCTGCTCTAAGTTGCTCGTTAGTTTCACGCACATGCCGCAGTCTGAACTGAGATTTCTTGGTACTGGAACGAGTTCGTGAGCGACGTTGTGTTTTTTGAGGATTTTTTCAGTGCGGAGCACATCGTGGATTGTGTAAAAAAGAAGAATGTAATAGCTACTGTCCGGCAATGATTCTCACAGCCTCCAAAAACGTATCAATATCTTCATCGGTGGTGAAGTATCCCGGCGATACCCTGACCGTTCCCTCAGGGAATGTACCGATTGTCTTGTGGGCCATGGGTGAACACTGGAGCCCAATCCTGACATAGATCTGTTGCTGGTTGAGGGCGTACCCTATTTCTGAAGGGAGTTTCCCATACATTGTAAATGAGACCACTGGCACATAGGCCTTATTGCCATTATTCCCGTGGACAGTGACTCCATGGATAGCGGAAAGTCCTCTCACGATTTTTTCCCGCATACTTGTTTTTCTTTCTGAAATTTTTGTCAGGCCCTCTTTTTCGATAAAGGCAAGGCCTCCAAGCAAAGAGGCGATGCCCGGTGTGTTGGGTGTTCCGCATTCATACCTGTCAGGGAGGAATTCAGGATGATCGATTGATTCGGATTTGCTACCGGTTCCGCCGAACTTGAGAGGCACTGGATCTATTCCGTTTCTGATATAGATAGCCCCGACGCCCTGCACAGCAAAGAGGGACTTGTGGCAGGAAAAGCAGAGGATGTCAATATTGTCCCTGTTGATGTCGATTGGGTGAGTGCCTATGGTCTGGCAGGCATCAACTATGAGGATAGCGCTGCCTATGGCTTGTCTGATGTCATGCAGGGGCTGAGTGACTCCCACAACATTCGATCCGTGATTGATGATAACGGCCTTTGTATCCTTGCGGACTGTTCTTGCCAGGGCCTCCAGATCCAGAGATCCTGACCGGTTACATTGAATAATGGAAACCTCAACCCCCTGTTTCTTCATGAGGAACATAAGTGGGCGCATTACAGAGTTGTGTTCCAGAGAGGTTGTCACAACATGATCTCTTTCCTCTATCAATCCCAGGATTGCCAGGTTTAAGGATTCTGTTCCATTTTGTGTGAAGATCATTCTTTCAGAATCATCCCCGTTGATAAATGCGGTAAGTTTTTCCCGTGCTTCAAACACAACCCTTGCTGCTTCTACAGAGAGGCTGTGGCCGCTTCGCCCTGGATTGCCTCCTATTTCAGTGACAAACCTGTTGAGGTGCTCCATGGACTCCTTCGGTTTCGGAAAGGAAGTGGCCGCGTTATCGAGGTAGATCATGATAGACCACCACACCAGATTGCAGATTCAAGATTCCAGATTATGGGCTCTGAATCATGAATTAACGCGTAACGCGTAACGCGTAACGCGTAACCGATGTTGGTCATGGCTTTATCACATTCGTTGCTTCAAGGAAGGATGATGCAATCTCAAACATGTTGCTGACCCTGCCTGCTGCTAGCCTGTCTCTGATCCCATAGTAATCGAGGCACATTCCGCAGGATAGAATGTCTGTGCCAAGGGCGGCAAGTTCATGCAACGCTGCAATAAATTGCGAGTCTTCAACTGCCAGTCTGACACCGCTGTTGATAAAGATGATTCGCCATGGCAGGGGATTTAATTCCTTCAAAGTAAGGAGAAAGGATTTCATGAGAATGGCGCCGAGCTCCTCGCTGCCCCGTCCTATTGTTTCTCCGTCAATAAAGACCAGGAGTTTCTGTGCTGTTGTTACTGTTTTTTCTTCTTCGCGGCCACTTCGTGATGCCTCTATGCGATGGACATTGTTTTCCTCCATTACTGAAACGGAAAATCCCTGGGATTGCAGGAATCTCATGACATTCTCGCGAGAAATCGGGTTATCAACGAGAACTGCAATCTCGTTTATGCCTTCTTTTTCAAGGGCATTCTTTGTTTCAATCACCGGCAGGGGACACGTCTTTCCACAACAATCGATAGTTTTCATGGACATAGTTTAAAACAGGTGACCAGCTAACGCAAATAGATATTATTCATAAATCAAATCATTATCATGAAATATTTTCATGGTGAGTGTGCCTGGAATCCGAATCTTGCATCAGCAGGAATTATTTTCTTGAAACCAGGGTTAAAGTCTGGTATCAGATAGTCAATAATCTTCGCAATAACAACACTATAGGAGGGATTTATGAAGAAAGAGAAGATGTACGTGTTCCAATTGTGCGTGTTCTTTCTGATACTTGGCCTGCTCATTGGCAGGCCTGTTATGGCTGCAGATCCCGGAAAGGATGGCCTGGTTGGCGTTATCGTGAAGCTGGAAGATGCGCCCCTTGCTGCCTACAACGGTGGGGTAGAGGGTCTGGCTGCCACGAATACTGCGGTTACCGGAGAGAAGAGGTTGAATGTCCGTTCTGAACGAAGCAGACTGTATGTCGAGCACCTTGCCCGGAAGATGCAGGCAATGGAGAAGAGCATACAGGCTATGGCCCCCCAGGCTCGCGTTACCCACCGTTACCCTGTGGTGTTTGGAGGGTTTGCACTCCGTGTTCCCCAGGAAAAGATAGGGGAAATCGAAAACCTTCCGGGTGTGAAAGCCGTATACCCGGACAGGATGGCAAAGCTGGATACGAGCACCAGCCCCCGTCTTATCAAGGCTGACAAAATGTGGAAGGCCCTTGGTGGTCAGGGCAACGGAGGGGAGGGCATCATTGTTGGCATCGTCGATACCGGCATCTGGCCTGAGCATCCATCTTTTTCTGATCCGGACCCTGCAGGCAAAGCATACGCTGCCCCGTCTTCATGGGGAGGTTCCTGCCAGGCGCCAAATGATGGTTCAGCACCCATCATCTGTACGAACAAACTCATAGGGGCAAAAGTGTTCCTGGTCTCTTATAAAGCAGAAGAAGGCCCTCTTCCGGCGGGGGAATTTGACTCCCCGCGGGATTCTGATGGCCACGGAACCCACGTGGCAAGCACTGCAGCCGGAAATGCTTCGGTTGTAGCGGAGATTATGGGAAACGTGATTGGTGCACTGTCCGGTATTGCGCCCCGGGCTCATGTTGCAGCCTATAAGGCCTGTGGACCTGAGGGTTGTTATTACGCGGACCTGGTTGCTGCAATTAACGCAGCCGTAGCTGATGGGGTGGATGTGATCAATTTTTCAATTGGCCCAGCAGTGCATACCTTGTTGACCCTTACACAAACCCGGCCGATGTGGCTTTTCTTGATGCCTATAAGGCCGGAGTCTTTGTTGCCACGTCTGCCGGCAACAGTGGCCCAAATCAGAACACAGTCAACCATCTCGGTGGCTGGACCACAACTGTCGCGGCAAGCACAAACAACAGAACCTTTGCGAACACGCTCAAGCTGAAAGCCAAGGGAGGGTCCCTGAAAGTTAACGGCGTCTCCATTACCGGGGGAATTAAAGTGGCAACGGATTTTGTTCTTGCCAAAGACTATGGTGATGAGCTCTGTCTCAACCCTTTCCCTGCAGGCACTTTTGCCGGTAAGGTTGTGGGATGCAAGCGTGGGAACAATGCCAGGGTGAATAAAGGATATAATGTTCTCCAGGGCGGTGCTGCCGGCATGGTGCTTTACAACGCCACCGGCACGGCTCAGGGAGTATCCCCTGACAGCCATTATCTGCCTGCTATCCATATCGACGGCCCCGAAGGCGACAGACTGGTCAGCTATGTGGAATCCCGTACAGGAATAAAGGCAACATTTACTGCGGGCAAAGCGAAAAAAACACAGGGTGATGTTACTGCTTACTTCAGCTCGCGGGGAGGACCCGACCAGACGTACGGGATCAGCAAGCCCGATATAGGAGCGCCCGGCGTGACAATCCTTGCCGGCAATACAGAAGAACCTCTTGATACGACTTCGCAAAAGCCCGGTGAGCTCTTCACCGTCATGCAGGGCACCTCAATGGCTTCTCCCCACATTGCAGGGGCAGGGGCGCTCCTGAAACAGCTCAATCCCGCGTGGACGCCGGGTCAGATCAAGTCTGCCCTCATGACCACGGCAACAACCAAGAAGGTGTTCAAGGAAGACGGCAGCACTGCCGTTGACTCTTTTGATGTGGGATCGGGCAGGGTTGATCTGCAAAAGGCAATAAAGCCGGGCATTACCTTTGATGTTGCAGGGGACGATTTTATGACCCACAAGAATGACCTGTGGAACGTGAATTATCCGAGCATTTATATACCTGCCATGGGAAATACGATAACCGTTTCACGGACAGCCCACAGCGAGATTGCGAAGAACAGCAAGTGGAAATTGTCAGTTCAGGCACCAGCGGACCTCAGCATTACCGTACCGGGGACTCTTGAAATTCCGGCCAATGGGGATGTTTCATTCGAAATCACCATCAACGCTGCCGGGGTTCCATCCGGAGCTGTTCGCCATGCAACGATATTCATGAAATCCGGTTCATCCCAGGTCCATCTTCCTGTCACCATTGTGAAAGCGTCGTCGTAACTGAATCGAGACAATAAAAAAGGGGACATAAGCTGTCCCCTTTTTTATTGCTCTTAATGATAATTTACTTACCCAGTTTGCCTTTGAATTTCTCGATGAGCTTTGGCACAACCTGTTTGTAGTCGCCAACGATACCGAAAGTTGCCGCTTTGAATATAGGGGCATCCGGGTCTTTGTTGATGGCCACAATACAATCGGAGGTTCTCATACCAGCGAGATGCTGGATAGCACCTGAAATACCGCAGGCTATGTAGATTTTCGGCTTCACGGTCTTTCCTGTCTGGCCGACCTGCTGATCAACAGTTATCCAGCCGGAGTCAACTGCTGCACGGGAGGCGCCTACACCACCGCCGATTACTTCAGCGAGTTCCTTCAGAAGGTCAAAGCCTTCGGCGTTTCCGAGTCCTCTTCCTCCGGATACGATAATGTCGGCCTCAACAAGGTTGATTGCTACCGCTGATTTTATGAATTCGAGCACCTTTGTGTTCAGGCTTGCTTCATCGACAACGAATGATTCCTTTACCACTTCCGCTGATTTGGAAGCATCCTGTTCCGGCATTGCGAATGCCTTTGGCCTCACTGTTGCGATCTGGGGCTGAGATTTTTCATTTACAACGGTGACAGTGTAGTTACCGCCAAAAGCAGCCTTTGTCATCTTGAGCTTTCCGCCGTCAACGGCAAGGCCGATGGCGTCACTGCAGATGCCTGAACCGAGCTGGGCTGCAGCAGCCGCAGCAATATCGGTGCCCTGGCTTGTTGCCCTGAAAAGAGCCACTTCAGGTTTGTACTTGTCAAATAAAAATGCTGTGGCCTTTGCATATGCATCAGCCCTGAAGCCTTTGAAAACACCTGCATCAACAGCAAAAACTTTTGATGCGCCGTATGTGCCTGCTTCTTTTGCAATGGCGTCAATCCCTTCTCCAACCACAAATGCGCAGAGATTGGACCCGAATCCGTCCGCCAGTGTCTTACCAATACCAAGGAGTTCAAATGACATAGGAGTCACTGCTCCTTCTTTATGTTCTATATATACCCATACATCATTAGCCATTGTTATCCCTCCTCCCCTTATTTAATGACTTTCAAATCAATAAGTTTATCGGTGAGCGTATTCGCCATGTCTTCAATTTCGCCTTTCAGAATCTCACCTGCTCCTCGAGGAGGCGGTACAGCAATTTCCACAACCTTTGTGGAGGCGCCTGCCGTTCCAACCTTTCCTGTGTCTACACCCAGATCAGCTGCATTCCACTGGGGAATCTCCATCTTTGAAGCCTTCCTGATACCCATAAGATTGGGAAGTCGGGGCTCATTAATGCCTTTGAGGACCGATACAACTGCAGGAAGCTTTGCCTCAACGACCTCAGTACCGCCTTCTATTGCCCTTTCCACGACAATCTTTTTGCCTGCTCCATCGATTGAGCGGATTTTTGAAACATAGGTAAGCTGGCTCCATCCAAGAATTGAAGCCAGGGCAGCCCCAACAACACCAGTGTTTCCGTCAGTTGACTGTTTTCCACAGTAAACGATGTCTACATCACCAACCTTCTTGATAGCTGCCGCAAGAACCGATGCGGTTGCAAAGGTATCGGAACCTTCAAACGCTGCATCAGTGCAAAGCTTTACCTCATTCACGGTAAGGGCAAGGCAGTTTCTCAAAACGTCCATAGCTTTTTCCGGACCCATACTTATTGCAACAATCTCTCCATCATGGTTTTCCCGTGTGAGAAGGGCTTCCTCAATGGCATACTCGTCAAATGCATTTGTCACACAATCCATAGCATCTCTTTTCAGTTTACCGCCCGGGATGTCCCATTTTACCTCAGCTTCAGTATCGGGAACCTGTTTTACGCATGCTACTATCTTCACAGTCTCCTCCTTAAATGTTTTTATTCACCTGTAAAGGTGGCTTTTCTTTTTTCAACAAAAGCTGTCATACCTTCTTTCTGATCCTTTGTGCCAAAACATAAACCAAAGTCTTTTGCTTCCAGCATGAGCGCGGATTCCATATCGAGAAAGAGGCTCTTGTTGATCAATGCCTTTGCCAGACCCATGGAGATAGGACCGTTGGACCTGATCTTCTCTGCAAGGGCCATTACTTCCTTCCAGAGTTCTTCATGGGGTACTACCTTATTGATAAGGCCAATTTCATAAGCTTCTTTAGCGCTGATCATTTTTCCGGTAAAAATGAGCTCTTTTGCCTTGGCAAGACCACAAAGCTTTGCTGTTCTCTGAGTTCCGCCAAAACCGGGAAAAATCCCAAGTGTCGTCTCAGGAAACCCGACCTTAGCCTTGTCTGAGGCATAGATGATGTCGCACATTAAAGCTACCTCAAACCCGCCGCCAAGAGCAAAGCCATTTACTGCTGCAATGACCGGCTTGTTCATATTCTCAAAAGCTGCAAAGGCTTCGTGCCCCCTCTGAGAGAATATCATACCCTGATATGGGTTCATATCCTTCATCTCAAGGATGTCTGCCCCTGCAATGAACGCTTTATCGCCTTCACCTGTGATAATTACAACCCACACATCCTTATTCGCATTGATTGCATCTCCTGCGTGCCTGAGCTCGTCAAGGGTCTCTGAATTGAGCGCATTTAAGGCCTTCGGTCTATTAATTTTGACAACCGCTATGCCATCCTTGATTTCGAGTAAAAGATTTTTGTACTCCATCTCTTATGCCTCTCTTTCGAAGATTGCTGCCAGACCCATACCGCCACCGATGCACATGGAGATGAGAGCATATTTCTTATTCATTCTCTGCATTGCATAGAAGGCAGTTGTCACAAGCCGTGCACCTGTACATCCAATGGGGTGTCCGAGGGAGACTCCGCCGCCGAACATGTTGCACTTCTCCGTATCGACCCCGAGCTCCCTGATACATGCGATCGACTGGGAAGCAAAGGCCTCGTTGAGCTCAATAACATCCATCTGGTCGAGGGTAAGGCCGGCTTTCTTCAGAGCCTTTCTGATGGCCGGAACCGGGCCGAGCCCCATATATGCAGGATCAACGCCACCGTTTGCCCATGATACCAATTTGCCGAGGGGTTTGATGCCCAGTTCATTTGCTTTTTCCCTCGACATAATAACGGCCGCTGAAGCACAGTCATTAAGTCCTGATGCGTTACCCGCAGTGACGCTGCCGTCTTTTTTGAAAGCAGGTGCGAGTTTTGCCATTTTTTCTAAGGTTGTGTCCATGGGTCTCTCATCAGTATCAAAGATGATGGGATCGCCTTTCTTCTGGGGGATTATAACAGGTACAATCTCGTCTTTGAAGAGTCCTTCTTTGATAGCCTTTCTGGCCCGCTGGTGGCTAATGAGACCGAAGGTATCCTGTTCTACCCTGGATATACCGTATCGTGCTGCGATATTCTCGGCAGTAACGCCCATATGATAGCCATAAAAAATCTCCCAGACACCATCGAGAACCATGAGGTCTATCATTTTGGTATCGAACATCCTGGCACCCCACCTTGCTGACGGTACTGCAAAGGGGGCCATGCTCATGTTCTCCATACCACCCGCGACAACAACATCATTGTCTCCAACCATAACCGAATGGATACCGGCTATGATGGCCCTCAGCCCTGATGAACAGACTTTGTTTAAGGTATATGCTGCTGTTTCCTTTGGAACTCCACCATTGATGCTCGCCTGGCGTGCAGAGTTCTGTCCAAGGCCACCCTGAAGGACATTGCCCATGATTACTTCATCAATAATGACCTCTTTCAGGCCAGGATCAAAGTCGTAATATTTTGCCTCAAGGTCTGTATCGGTCTTTCCACCAAAGATATCGGGAGCAAACTCTTTATCCTTATTCTTTGAGGGTCTGATGCCGGCCCTCTTAATGGCCTCCTTGATTGCTATTCCCCCCAACTGAACTACCGGAATGTCTTTCAGTGACTGACCGAACTGGCCTATGGCTGTTCTTGCACATGATACTATTACCGCTTCCCTCATAGCACTCTCCTTTCTTTGCATTTGAAAAAATTTTCACAATCTTTTATCTTAAATAAGGGAATTTGTCAACAATTTTTAATATGTTAAGGGCAGGAACGTTTTCCTGCAAACGCTATCACATGAGCGGAAAATGTGTTAAAAGAAAATGCCGAAGACGGGACTTGAACCCACACAGGCATATTGCCTACTAGACCCTGAATCTAGCGCGTCTACCAATTCCGCCACTTCGGCACTATATTTGTTGTTATATATTGATATGCTGAAGATGTCAAGAGGTGCCTATGCAGGTTTTTGAGTCACTCGATTTTGAAGAGAAGTTTGCAAATCCTATTCTAACCATTGGCAACTATGATGGTTTGCATCTGGGACATAGAAAAATTATAGAAAGAGTAGAGATAAAAGCCCGCGAGAACAAGGGAACATCCATGCTCATGACATTCCACCCCCATCCCCTGACAATATTAAAGCCTGACAGGTTCATCGGCCTAATAACGCCATTGCCGGTAAAAAGAAGACTAATAGAGGAGGCGGGGATTGATGTCATGTTCATCATTCCTTTCACGGATGAATTCCATCTGATCAGTCCTGAAAGCTTTGTGGAAAATATTCTTGTACAAAAGCTTGGCATTAAAGGCTTGATTGTAGGTTATGATTTTAAGTTTGGCAAAGGGGGAAAAGGGAATGTCGAGTACCTGGCTGCCAAATCGACTCAATATGGTTTTTTCTTTGATATTCAGGAAGCAATAACCCTGGATAATGAAAAGGTTGGAAGCAATAGAATCAGGAGGATGATCCAGGAAGGTGATGTTAAAAAAGCAGGTCTGCACCTCGGCAGACCCTATATGATAGGAGGAACGGTCATGGCAGGTGACGGGAGAGGAAGAACGATTGGTTTTCCAACAATCAATCTGCAGACTGAGTTTCCCTTAATCCCGGGGCGGGGCGTTTACGTCAGCTCAGTGGAGATTGGCGGAAAGAGACTGCCGGCTGTGACAAATATCGGATTCAATCCTACCTTTGATGGTCAAAGCCTCACCATTGAGACCTACATTATGGATTTCTCCCAGGATCTCTACAATCAGAAGGTTGCCCTGTATTTCCTGGACAGGATTCGTGATGAGGTTAAATTCAGCAGTGTGGATGAGCTGAAGGACCGAATCAGGAAAGACGTTGAAATTGCACGGGCCTATTTTACGATATGATCAGCAGCAATTTATAGACAGCATGCATACGTTGTGTTCTGACTATCAGCTTAAACCCAACGGTTGTGTACCGGCTCTGCTATTGCATGTATAGCCTATTGCCTTCACCCTTTTTCTTTCCTTGATTTTCATCCTCAGCTGATGGTAGTTTGCCTTGCGTTGATACAAAAGACTGACCCTCTGGAGGTACTGTATGGCAATACGCTATGAAGATGTAACAGAATCTGTTATGGAAATGTTCAGAAAAGTCAAAAGCCAGCATTTTCAAGAACTGAAAAATGCAAAAATCAGGGTTCTTTTTGATCTTAAGAAGAGAAAGTCAGGAGGTCGGATTGTTGTGGGAAGGATTCTCAAGGCGAATGACCTGGTGAAGCACCTCACAAAAAATGCGAATGCTGAAGAAGGCTATGATTTTATCATCACCCTTGATAAGAAATGCTGGGACCACGTTACTGACGAAGACAGGGAAAAAATCCTGCGCCATGAGCTTCGGCATGTTTCTTTTGATATTGAAGCCGATGACAACCCTTACAAGCTGGTGAACCACAGTATATTAGATTTTTATGAAGAGGTTGAAATGAACCAGAATGATCCCCGGTGGCGTGAGCGCGTGGCTACCCTTACCGAAGATATCTACGAGCAGGAAAAAGAAGCAAGGCTTGAGAAAAAGAAAAAAGCCCGCAGTTAAGCTTTGAAAGATTTATCCCTGTAGACAATCTTACCATCAACCAGGGTAAGGAGGTTTTTCCCTTTTAGTACCCATCCATGGAATGGCGAGTTTTTCCCCCTGGAAAGGAATGAATTCCTATCCACTTTCCATTCTACATCAGGGTTAAAGATAATGATGTCAGCAACCTTGCCGGGGGCTAATTGCCCGTAGGGAAGCTTAAGCAGTTTTGCTGGGTTTACTGTGAATTTTCTCAGCAGGTCAGGGAGGGTCATGACTCCTTCGTGCACAAGAGCGAGAGACAAGGCGAATGCTGTTTCAAAGCCTGAGATACCGAAGGATGCAATGTCAAATTCCACATCCTTTGAGGTGCCTTCATGGGGTGCATGGTCTGTGGCTATGATATCGATCGTATTATTCCTCAGGCCTTCTTTTATGGCTTCCACATCTTCTTTGCTCCGAAGGGGAGGATTGACCTTGGTACTGGTGTCGAACCCCAGGGTCGCCTCGTCTGTCAGGGAGAAGTAGTGGCAACAGGTGTCACAGGTGATTTTTTTGTGGGATTTCTTGGCATGCTGTATGATGTTTACGCTACCCCCTGATGAAATGTGGGTGAGGTGGACAGGTGCATTGGCATATTTTGCAATTGCAATGTCCCGACTCACGATGAGTTCCTCAGCTATTGCAGGGACTGCATCCAGCCCTGACAATAAGGAGGCCCTGCCCTCATGAACGTAACCCCTCGACAGGTCTTCATCTTCGCAGTGAGAAATAACAGGTATACCGAACAACCTGGAATATTCGAAGGCTTTCAGGAGTACGGCGCTGTTTTTAACGGACTTTCCATCATCGGAGATAGCCACAATCCCTGATTCATAGAGTTCTCCCATATCTGAGAGTTCCTCTCCCTTTAATCCTTTGGTGATGGCGCCGCACGGGAAAACACGGCACAAAGCTTCAGATCGTGCTTTCTGGATTATGTAGTCAGTTACGCTCTTATTGTCATTTACAGGGTTTGTGTTGGCCATGCAGACAACGCTCGTGAAACCGCCTTTTGTAGCTGCCATGGTTCCTGTTCTGATGGTTTCCTTCCACTCGTAGCCTGGTTCTCTCAGATGGGCGTGTGTATCGATGAGACCGGGTGCCACTATATGGCCAGAAGCATCAATGGAACGAACATCACTGCCTGTCTTCCTTATATGTTTATCAATTTTTTCAATGGTATTGCCATTGACAAATACGTCAATAACCTCATCGAGGCCGCTCTTCGGGTCTATAACCCTTCCATTTCTGATCAGTATGCTCACTTCTCCCTCCCGAGGAGGAGATAGAGGATTGCCATTCTCACAGCCACGCCGTTCTCAACCTGTTCAAGGATGACCGAATATGGACCATCTGCCACATCATCCATTATCTCGACACCTCTGTTCATCGGGCCAGGATGCATGATTATTACATCCTTCTTGGCATTCATGATATGCTCTCCAGTCAATCCAAAGAAGGCAGAGTACTCTTTGACAGACGGGATATAGCTGACGCCCCCTCTTTCTTTCTGTATTCTGAGCATCATGATTACGTCTGCATTGTGAATAGCTTTTTTCAGGTTATATTCCACTTTTATCCCAAGTTCCTCCATATGAGGAGGAAGCATGGTGGGAGGACCGCAACAGACAATTTCAGAATCGAAGTTTCTGAGGGTAAATATGTTCGATCTTGCCACACGGCTGTGGATAATATCCCCTACAATGACAATCTTGAGTCCATCAATGGTGCCTTTTTTCTCTCGTATGGTATACGCATCGAGAAGAGCCTGGGTTGGATGCTCATGAGCGCCATCGCCGCCGTTGACAACCGATGAATCAAGAATCCGGGCGAGCATATGGGGTGCTCCTGGCATGCTGTGCCGAATGATCGTCACATCAGGGTTCATGGCCTCAAGGTTTTTGGCTGTGTCCTTGAGAGTCTCTCCTTTTACATAGCTGCTTGTACTTGCAGAGATATTGATGGTGTCTGCAGAAAGCCTTTTTGCAGCGATCTCAAATGATGTTCTTGTCCTTGTGCTGGGTTCGTAAAAAAGGGTAATAACTGTCTTGCCACGAAGAGTAGGTACTTTCTTAATATCCCTTTGCGATATCTCTTTGAAGGATTCTGCTGTGTCAAGGACAAAGAGTATCTCTTCTTTTGATAGTTCTGTGATACCGAGCAGGTCTTTTTTTGTCCAATTCATGAGGATGTCACAACTACCACTTCGTCTCTGTTGTCTACCTCGCTTAACCTTACCAGCACATTTTCTTCAGGATGGGCTGAGTGAACAATACCAGCATAGTCAGGGTGTATAGGGAGTTCTCTGTCACCTCTGTCAACGAGCACAGCGAGCTGGATTCTCTTTGGTCTGCCCAGGTCCATAATAGCGTCGATTGCAGCTCTCGTGGTCCTGCCTGTCTGCATGACATCATCAACGAGAATAGCTGTGATATTGTTGACATCAAAGGGAATCTCTGTTTTTTTCAATCCCGGGGATTTGAGCTTGAAGACATCGTCCCGATACATTGTAATGTCAAGCACCCCCAGGGGCAGTGAGATATGTTCAATCTCTTCTATTTTCTGTTTCAGTCTTTGGGCGAGGTGGACCCCTCTTGTCCTTATGCCGATGAGCCTCAGTTTTTCAACGCCCTTATTTTTTTCAATGATCTCATGGGCTATGCGGTTGATCGTTCTCTCCACCGCTTTATTGTCGAGGAGCACTCTATTTTCCATCAGTCATCCATAAAGATAGCTTTTGCAGGACACAGTTCGATGCAGGACATGCACTCTATACAGTCTTCGGGGTTTGCCACGTTCACTTCACCCTCTTCTTCTCTGAAAACGTCGTAAGGGCAGAGGTCTATACATTCCATGCAGCAATTACACAAACCTTTGGATATATATGGCCTCAAGCTTCACACTACTATAAAGGGTTTATTTAAAAAAATCAAAAAAATCGATTCAAAAATTTTCAGTGTTTTGGTGATTTCATAAAATATCCCGGTGGTATGCCTGCAGTGATTTTACTGTCATGCCTTTCTTTTTTTGCAAATAGGCCTTTATGGCCTCAGCGACTGATTCTGCCGCGGAGGCAGTTGTCATGTAAGGAATTTTGTATTTTATCGCAGCTTTCCTGATGTAAGAATCATCATATTTACTGTTTTTGCCGATGGGGGTATTGATAATCAAATCTATCTCTTTATTGTGAATGGCATCCACAATATTGGGCCTTCCCTCATGAACTTTCTTGATGAAGCTTGAATTAACCCCATTGGCGCTGAGAAACTTGTGGGTATCGTCAGTAGCAAGAATCTTGAAACCGATGCTCTGGAGATATTTTGCAACAGCGAGAATACCTTTTTTGTCTTTTTGTTTAACCGAAATAAGTACAGTTCCGCTTGTAGGCAGCTTCTGGCCAGCCCCTTCCTGAGATTTGAAAAAGGCCAATCCGAATGTGTCAGCCATGCCAAGGACCTCGCCTGTAGATTTCATTTCCGGTCCGAGGGTGGGGTCAACCTCCGGGAACATGTTGAAGGGGAATACAGATTCCTTGACCCCAACGTGTGCGTATTTTTTCTGTTTCAGGCCCATATCCTTCAGTTTCTTTCCGATCATTACCTGGGTGGCAATACGTGCCATCTGTATGCCAGTGACCTTTGAAACGAGAGGAACAGTCCGTGAAGCCCTGGGGTTGGCTTCGAGGATGTACACCGTGTCATTGGATATAGCGTACTGGATATTCATGAGGCCCACAACATTCAATTCAACGGCGATTTTCTTTGTATATTCATTGATGATATCGATTTGCTTTTTGGAAATAGTCCTGGGAGGAATGGCGCAGGCGCTGTCTCCTGAATGGATGCCTGCAAGCTCAATATGTTCCATGACAGAGGGAACAAATGCATCTTCTCCGTCTGAGATGGCATCTGCCTCACACTCAATGGCGTTTTCGAGGAACCTGTCGATAAGGATTGGACGTCCCGGCCATATTTCGACAGCCTCGTTGATATACGAAGTGAGCATGTCATCATCGTAAACTATCTCCATGCCTCTTCCACCAAGGACGTAAGAAGGTCTTACAAGCAAGGGATAGCCTATATCATGAGCTATGGTCAGGGCCTCTTCGAGGGAGATAGCTGTGTCACTTTCTGGTTGGGGGATTTCAAGACGTGTCATTACCTCTTTGAACCGCTTCCTGTCCTCGGCAAGGTCAATGCTTTCGGGAGAGGTACCAAGAATCTTTACTCCGGCAAGTTCGAGTTCCCTGGCAATATTAAGGGGGGTTTGTCCACCAAATTGGACAATGACGCCAATCGGTTTTTCCTTGTGGTAAATGCTGAGAACATCTTCAACTGTAAGAGGCTCAAAATAGAGTCTGTCCGATGTGTCATAGTCTGTAGAGACTGTTTCGGGATTACAGTTGACCATAATGGTCTCAAAGCCTTCATCGCGAAGAGTAAAAGCAGCATGCACACATGTGTAATCAAACTCGATACCCTGACCAATACGGTTCGGCCCGCCCCCCAGGATCATAACCTTTTTCCTGTTGCTCACCTTAACTTCATCAGGGGCATTGTATGTAGAGTAGTAATAGGATGCATCAGCACCGCTTACCGGAACAGCGCACCAGGCCCCTGTTTTGCCAAGGGCAATTCGTTTATTCCTCACATCCTCCTCTGAAACATCAAGAATCTGAGCAAGGTATTTATCTGAAAAACCATCTTCCTTTGCCTGAATGAGGAGCTGATCAGGCAAGTCTTTTCCCTTATAGGCCAGAATCTTTTCCTCAAGCTCCACAAGCTCCTTCATCTGCTGAATAAACCATGGTTTGATCATGGTTTTATTATGAAGATCTTCTATGGTTGCGCCCTTCCGCAAAGCTTCATACATGATGAACTGTCGTTCTGATGATGGCTCCCTGAGCATAGCCATGAGATCCTGAAGGGGACGCCTGTTAAAATCTCTGGCAAAGCCGAGGCCGTATCTTTTTGTTTCCAGGGAACGGATCGCTTTTTGAAATGCCTCCTTATAGTTTTTGCCGATACTCATAACCTCGCCCACAGCCTTCATCTGTGTGCCGAGTCTATCTTCAGCCTCTTTAAACTTTTCAAAGGCCCAGCGAGCGAACTTGATGACCACATAGTCGCCCCACGGTGTGTATTTATCCAGGGTTCCAGCCCTCCAATAGGGCAGGTCCTTCAGCGTGTAACCCCCTGCAAGCTTTGCAGAAATAAGGGCTATAGGAAATCCTGTGGCTTTGGAAGCAAGGGCTGATGAGCGGGATGTTCTCGGATTGATTTCGATAACAACAATCCGTCCGGTATTCGGGTTGTGGGCAAACTGCACATTTGTTCCACCGATCACCTGAATTGCCTCTACAATGCGGTAGGCGTATTCCTGCAATCTCTTCTGAACCTCTTCCGAGATGGTGAGCATTGGTGCCGAACAGAAGGAGTCCCCTGTATGAACCCCCATGGGGTCAATGTTTTCAATAAAGCAGACCGTTATCATGTTATTGTCTGCATCCCGAACAACTTCCAGCTCCAACTCTTCCCAGCCTATGACAGCCTCTTCAATAAGTATCTGTCCGATGAGGCTCGCAGCTATACCACGGCTGGCAATTGTTTTGAGCTCTTCCTTGTTATAAGTGATTCCTCCGCCCCACCCTCCGAGAGTATAGGCAGGTCTTACAACCACCGGGTACCCCAGTTTGTCTGCAATGGCCAGTGCCTCTTCGATGGAATAGGCAGGGTCTGACAGGGGTGTGGGTATGCCGAGCTTATTCATGGTGTTTTTGAATTCGATGCGGTCTTCGCCCCGTTCTATGACATCTGCCTTGACACCGATTATCTGTACCTTATGCTTCGCCAGGATCCCTTTCTTTGAAAGTTCAGCAGCCAGGTTAAGGCCTGTTTGCCCTCCCAGATTGGGAAGCAGTGCGTCAGGTTTTTCCTTTTCTATTATCTTTTCAATGGCTTCCACTGTTAGGGGTTCCACGTACGTGGCATCGGCCATGCCGGGATCAGTCATGATCGTTGCAGGATTTGAATTCACCAGGATAACCTCATAGCCAATAGATTTGAGGGCTTTGCACGCCTGTGTTCCGGAATAATCGAATTCGCACGCCTGACCGATGATGATTGGGCCTGACCCTATGATCAGAACCCTATTGATGCCTGGAATCTTGTTCATAAATAAAATTCCTTATTTGGGAGATTTTTGCTGAAGCATCCTAACAGAGCCCCCCTGTGTTGTCAAGTATTTTCACGATCTTAGCTTGAATAGGCGGGCCTCTTGTGATAGCATAACGGAAGAGGTGATTGATGATGAATGGAGTAAGTGAGAATACTACAGAGGTAATCGGACAAGGATGTAAAACGCAAGGTTCAAGGCTGGGCCTTGTACGTGATCTTTTTATTTTTTGGTTCGTCATCTTTCTTGTAGTTCTCTGTTGGACAAACAACATCCTGGTAACAGCAATCCTCATAGCTGCCTATGGTGTACGATACTATTTCTGGCCGAATAAGGAAGATCACGTCCTGTATATTGGTGGGGCAATTCTTGGCCCTATCGCTGAAGTTATTGCCACCAAGGTGGGGATCTGGCAATATACCCTGCCAACCTTTCTTAATATACCTTTGTGGCTTCCCTTTGCCTGGGGCCTTGCAGCAGTTCTCATCATAAGAATTGCCCTGGCTTTTGCGAGAAAGTAAAAACCTTTGCGTGCTTTATGGGAAAATTCTCTTGACAAAAGGCCGGGATGATTATAACTTTGGTATACTTTTTTTAATCTTTTTTTAAAGGCACTACTATACAGTGATTAAATCGTTAAAAATCAGATTTATTCTGGTAGGGTTGTTTCTTGTAATATCAATAATCTACTGCCTGCCAAATGTGTTTGAACCAAAGGGTAACCTGAAGAAATACCTGCCTTCAGACAAGATACATCTTGGCCTTGACCTTAAGGGGGGGATGCATCTTCTTCTCGAGCTTGATATGGCCAAAATGATGCAGAATCTGTCGGAGCGGAAGTTTACCGCTCTAAAGGATGCAATGATCAGAGATGGAGTCCGGTTTCTCGCCCTTGACATGAAGGGGAACACCGTTTCAGTGGCTGTTAAGGCGGAGCAGAAAGAAAAGCTTTACAACCTTGTAGGTAAAGAATTTCCCGATATAAAAGCAGGAACAACAAAGACAGAGGGCGACACATTCTTTGTTGATTTTGTTTTTAGCGATAAAGAACTCACAAGCCTCAAAGACAATGCAGTCAGACAGGCTCTTGAAACCATTAGAAACAGAATTGACCAGTTTGGTGTTTCTGAGCCTGTGATCGTTAAACAAGGCGAGAATCAGATACTTGTTCAGCTTCCCGGTATTGAAGATCCTCAAAGGGCCCTCGATCTTATCGGCAGAACTGCCCAGCTTGAATTCAAACTGGTAGATGAGGATAATGCAGGCAGGGCCTCATCAGGGAGTGTCCCTGATGGTGACGAGCTTCTGATGATGCGCACGAAGAATAGAGAGACCGGAATTGCAACGACAACTCCAATTCTTCTGAAAAAGCAGGCTCTCCTTACTGGCGAACTCTTAACTGATGCAAAGGTCAGTATTGGCGGTGAATTTAGAAATGAGCCGTATGTAGGGATAGAGTTTAACAGTGAAGGTGCCAGGATATTTGACAAGATTACAGCAGAAAATGTCGGAAAAAGGCTGGCCATTGTTCTTGACAACACTGTTTATTCCGCGCCGGTGGTAAAAGAGAGAATATCCGGTGGCAGGGCGTCCATCACAGGTGGTTTTACCATGGAGGAGGCAAAAGACCTGGCCATTGTTCTGAGGGCCGGTGCACTTCCGGCGCCAGTCAAGGTGGTACAGAATATTACTATCGGCCCGACCCTTGGTCAGGACTCCATCAGAAAGGGCATCAGGGCTACCATACTCGGAGCCTTGTTGACTATCATTTTTATGATCGTGTATTACCGGGGATGTGGTGTAATAGCAAACATCGCCCTTTTTCTGAACCTGATATACCTTCTCGGCGCTTTCAGCGCCTTAAAAGCGACAATGACCCTCCCGGGTATTGCCGGTATTGCCCTTACCATTGGCATGGGTGTTGACTCGAACGTTCTCATTTTTGAGCGGATACGGGAGGAGTTGAGACTGGGCAAGACTGTTAGGGCTGCAGTGGATGCAGGATATTCAAAGGCATGGGTGGCTATCTTTGACTCTCATGTCACCACCCTTATCACCGCGTGCGTACTCTTCGTGTTCGGCACCGGACCGATCAAAGGCTTTGCTGTTACCCTGATTATCGGTATGGTCATTAACCTTTTTACAGCAGTATTTGGTTCCAAAGCGATTTTCGACTGGATTCTCCAGAAGTTTAAGCCGAGAACGCTGAGCATCTGAGGCTGATTTATGTTTGAGTTACTTAAAGATACCAAGGTCGACTTTATAGGATTCCGAAAGAAGGCTTTTATTATCTCGGCGATAATGATGATAGTTGGACTTTATGCGTTTGTTATGATTGTCATGGGCAGGGCTAACCTTAGTGTCGATTTTACCGGTGGCGCCAATTTGCAGATTCGATTTGCAGAGCAGGTCGATATTGGGGCCCTGAGAGAGGTACTCACAAATGGTGGAATCTCAGATGTGCAGATTCAGGAAGTGAGTGGAACAAAGGATTTTTTCATTAAGACAAAGCTTTCTGATATTGAAAAGGAAAGTATAGAGGACAGAGTATCGTCGATCTTAACCAATCAGCTCCCAGGGAAAAAATTCGAGATCCTTGGATCAAACATGGTAGGTCCCGGGGTGGGCAAAGATTTGAGAAACTATGCTATTATTGCAGTATGCCTGGCCATGCTCGGCATCATTGGATACATATGGTACAGGTTTACTCTTATTTCGGGTTTGGCAGCCACTATTGCCACCTTTCACGATGTGGTGGCTGTGCTTGGCGTTTTTTATTTGCTCGACAAAGAATTCAACCTTCTCATTATTACAGCCCTTTTAACCATAGCCGGGTACTCGCTTTCAGATACAGTGGTTGTCTTTGACCGGATCCGGGAGAACATGGGAAGCATGAAAGCAAGGGATGACCTTGCCCAGTTGATGAACAGAAGTATCAACGAGGTTCTCAGCAGGACAATTATAACAGGCATCAGCACTATTTTGGCGCTGGGCGCCCTTATGCTGCTTGGCGGAGAGGTGTTGTTTGACTTCTCACTTGCACTGCTTATTGGTCTGGTTGTAGGAACCTACTCATCCATTTTTATTGCGAGCCCGCTTGTCCTTATTTGGAGAAAAGCTGCAAAGTAGATCGAATCGGAAAGTAATAACACGCTTCAAACTCTGAAACCATTCGTTTTGCATGTTTTACCAGTTTATTTTTCAGGTAGGTGGGAAAAAGAAAGTATCCCATCTCTATTAAACAGCTGGCATTCATATCTTTGCGTGTGCTCATGTGAATCGATCGCCCTCTTGTTAAGGAGCGTCAATCCTGGTAATGCCATGCATATATGGCCTCAATGCTTCAGGGATAGTTATTGATCCATCCGAGTTCTGGTAATTCTCCATAACCGCCATTACTGTTCGCCCCACTGCTAACCCTGACCCGTTCAAAGTATGGACAAAATCTACCTTGTTTCCTGATTTGCGATATCTGATTCTTGCTCTCCGTGCCTGGAAGTTTTCAAAGTTGCTACACGATGATATCTCTCTGTAGATGTTCTGTCCTGGCAACCAAACCTCGATATCGTATGTTTTTGCCGAGGAGAAACCGAGGTCTCCGGTGCATAGGAGGGAAACGCGATAATGGATATTAAGCTTCTTGAGAACATCCTCAGCATCAAGGAGGAGTCCTTCCAATTCCTCATATGACTGCTCCGGTCTGGCGAACTTCACGAGTTCCACCTTGTTAAATTGGTGTTGCCGGGTGAGCCCCCGTGTATCTTTCCCATGTGCTCCTGCTTCTGCACGAAAACAAGGGGTATATGCCACAAACTTGATGGTGAGGTCATCTTCTTTCAGAATCTCATTGTTGTAAATATTTGTTACGGGTACTTCTGCAGTGGGAATAAGGAAGTAATCAATGCCCTGAAGTTTGAAAAGTTCCTCCTCGAACTTTGGCAGTTGGCCGGTCCCTGTCATGGCATCACGATTGACCATGAAGGGGGGGAGTACCTCGGTGTATCCATGTTCTCTCGTGTGCAGGTCGAGCATGAAATTGATTAATGCCCTTTCAAGGAGGGCGCCCCCTGCTTTGTAGAGGGTAAACCGTGATCCGGTTATCTTTGCTGCCCTTTTAAAGTCGAGTACATCAAGTTTTTCTCCAATATCCCAGTGGGGGAGGGGGGCAAAATCAAAGGAAGGCTTTTCTCCCCACACCCGCACCTCTTTGTTGTCTGTTTCACTGGTTCCAACAGGCACACTTTCATGAGGGATATTTGGAATCACAAGAAGCATGTTCTCCCACTCTTTTTCAACGATCCTGAGCTCTTGTTCTAATCCTTCAATGTCTTTACCAAGGTCCCTCAGGTGGCTTATTTTATTCTCTGCATCAGAACCTGATTTTTTAAGTCTGGCTATTTCATTGGAAAGCTCATTCCGTTCGCTCTTCATCTTCTCTGATTCCTGGATGAGCATCCTTCTTTTTTCATCAAATGAGAAAAGCCTGTCCATATTGATTTCAGTGCCTCTTTTTTTCAGGCTCTCAAAGACTATCTCGCTTTTTTCCCTCAACATTTTTGGGTCAATCATTTAATCCTCCATTACTTGTTTGTTGAACTCTATAGGCAAATATGTATAGACAACTCCCCGAAGGGTATAGACAGGCTTCCAGTCGATAAGAATGAACACTTTATTTGTGTGGCGAAAAGTAGCTAAAAAAGAGTTTACAATGGCATATGTGAGCTCTATATCATCCTTACCAGGAATGCCCTGAAGAAGATTTTTTGTAAAGTTAAGATAAATAATGCCTTCACTATCAATAATCATTTCCTGGAGTGATACATCACCGGGCACAAGACCTTTTGCTTTGAGTTTATTGATAATAAAATCTCCCTTGTCTTTCTGTGTAGCTGTGTTTTCAATTTCGAGAATATCTTCGGCGAGTTTTCCATTATTGTCAGTATATATGAGGGAAACAGTATTTTTTTCGACCTGAATAACCTGTCTCTGTGGTTGGATATTCCCCATATATCGGAAATAATAAACGAAAACAAAAGTGGCAACCAGAAGGGGCAGGCTGATTATGGCAAGTCTCTTATAGCTTACCCGTTTTGCTGATCCATAACCTCTGAGCCGCCTCAAATCTTTGGTGACCATTTAATCTAATCCCCAATGCCGAGATCCCTTAAATCTCTGTATTCTGACAGGAACTCCTTCGACTTCATAACCCTGAGGATTGGATAAATTGCGCTGTACCGATAGGTATCGATGAAGGACTGATGAATCTCCCTCTTATAAGCAGCGCTCAGATCCTCAAGAATGATGGTAGTGAAATCATGGCAGACAGCATCAAAAGCGGTTGCCAGAACGCAGAAATGGGTATTTATCCCCCCAACCGCAACTGTGTCAACATGCATGGTTCGAAGTGTCTGATCCAGGTCTGTTTTAAAGAATGCACTGAATCTTCTCTTTTCAAGGATAATATCTGATGGCTGTGGTTCAAGGTCTGGGAGGGGTTTTGTTCCGTCTGTGCCTCGTATGGCGTGGGGCTTCATCCTTCCCTGAAAGATGAAATCATCCTTGAGGAAGCTGTCGCAGGCAAAAATAACAGGAACTGATAACTGTCTGCATTCCTTAAGGAACGCAGCTACTGGTTTTATGATTTTTTCTTCCTCCCCCTTACCTTTTCTTTCAAGCCCCAGGTTGTCCAGGAGCATATCAACAACAATTATTGCCGGCTTCACTGTTCTGCCTCTCTTTGAGTCATTATTGCCTGTGATGTTATTCGATTTTCCACGGCACGTGATTTCATGTTTTTCTTTGTTCCCTTCATCCCTGATCTGCTGGCTCCTCTGCTCCTTCACCCCTGTCTTTATGGAGAAAGAGTTTTTCAAAGTTCCGCTTCAGGTCCATGGCAATTTCTTCTACTCCTTTGCCTTTTATCTGAGCAATTTTTTCAATGGTTAACCTCACAAAAGAGGGCTCGTTTCTTTTGCCCCTGTGGGGATGGGGGGCCAAGAAAGGTGCGTCAGTTTCAGCGAGGAGTTTGTCGATTGGAGTGAATTTGACTACATCTGTGAGACTATGGGAGTTTTTATATGTAATAGTGCCCGGTATTGAAAGGGTGAAGCCCATGTCGAGGAATTTCTTCGCAGCAGCAAGATCGTAGGAATAGCAATGAATTACACCGCCCAGGTTTCCATCATAATCTTTACTGAGAATCTGGATAGTTTCATCCTTTGCGTTACGTGAATGGATGATTGCCGGGAGCCTTGATCTCTTGGCAACCTCTAACTGGAGTTGAAAAGCATGGATCTGAGATTCTCGCGGAGAATAATTCTTGAAGAAATCAAGCCCTATCTCCCCATAAGCCACAATTCTTTTATCTTTCAAAAATGCGCCTATTGTTTTTTCAAGCTGTGGGTTGTAGTCTTTGCTGTTATGCGGGTGAATACCGATTGCTCCGTAAACAGCAGGGTAGCTGTTGATGATTTCAACAACCTTTTTAAAATAGGTCTCATCTGTGCCCACGGTGAGCATATACTGCAGGCCTTGCCTGAGACTTCTTTCAATGACTTCTTTCCGATCTTTTTGAAAGTCTTCCATCTCGAGATGGCAATGAGAATCAACAAACATGAAGACTTATACCATATTTGAGTAAGAGGATGCCACAGTGCACCCACGTTTTATTCTTGGAGTCCCCGGGCGCTGATCTGTTCTTTTGGCTCAGGGCCACCAGCCTCTATCACTGTTTCTTAAAAATGTGCCACACTGTACCAACGAAGAATATGGAACGGATAACCTAAAGCTGGGCTGCAAAGATAACAGGCACAGATTAAAAACACCGGAGAAATTCTGTTTGCCAAATTGGGCCAGACATTCCAGAATATCATTTGTGAGGCAGGTCAAGGCATAGCTTTTTCCTTTTCCACAGCCACAATTCATATTATAATACGCCTGTAAGACGAATAATGACAAGTTCCGAAAGGTTAGACTTGGTAGGAGGGCTCCCTTGGGTCTTGTGAACATCACAGGCAAGGATGTAAAACTCATTATGGTTGGGGGGAAAGGAGGTGTAGGCAAAACCACCTGTGCTTCTGCTGTGGCACTGAAACTGGCCATGGATGGAAGGAGGGTGCTTGTGATTTCGAGCGATCCGACGCCGTCCCTGTCAGATATCTTTGAAGTATCTATTGGCAGCGAGGAGGTAAAGATTTCTGACAGGTATGAACTCTATGGGCTGGAGATCTCATCGGATGTTGTTCTTGCAAAATGGAAAGAAAGGTTTGGAGATGAGATCTATGAGGTAATCTCGTCCTTCGCAAACGTTGACTATGATTTTGTAGATTATGTGGGAACAGCCCCCGGTATAGAAGAGGAATATATGCTCAGCTTTATTATAGAGCTTGTTGAAAGCGGAAAATACGATATAGTTGTGTGGGATACGGCCCCTGCCGGGCACACCCTCAGACTCCTGCGGTTACCCCATCTTTTTTTGAAACATATGGAAGCTGCAACGAAGTTTTATATGAATATGTATGCTTATCTGGAGAGACTAAAGGACGCAGTTAGATTTAAAGCTTCCAAACGGTCTCTTCTGGAGATCATTGGGAGTTGGGAAGCCCTTTCAGAGAGAATCGTTGAATTTATCAGGGATGAAAAACTGACGAAATATCTCATTATCACAATCCCTGAAGCTCTTGGGGTAAAATTGACAGAAAGGGTCATTGCTGAGTTTAAAGAGAATATGCTCAAGGTTGAAAATATAGTGGTAAATTATGTTGTAAAGGAGGCAGACTGCGAATTCCACAAAATGAGAAAGGCGATGCAGCAACATTATCTTGACCTTCTCGCCAATACTTATAAGGATACGAATTTAGTTATCCTCAATCTCACTCCCTGGGAAGTGAAGGGCATGGAGCGCATTGCAGGGATCTCCCAGGCATTATTTCTAACCCCGTAGTGTGATACTGTTTGTGAATCATTATGACGTGAACAGCAGAAGATCATTCAAGAGGAAGTTCAGTTCCTTGCGCATAACCGGTGGTTTTCTGAAAGGAAGGAACATCGTCCTTCTCCAGAAGAGTGGTGTACGGTATACTTCGGCAAAGGTGAGGGAAGCTATCTTTAATATTCTTGGGGATATGAAAGAAAAAAGTGTGCTTGACCTCTATGCCGGGTCAGGCTCATTCACTATTGAGGCACTGAGCAGAGGTGCGATGATAGCAACTTCAGTGGAATTTGACAGAGACATGGCAGAAATACTCAAGAAAAACATTATAGCCCTGAATCTAAAAAACTCTTGCCATATTCTCACCATGGATGTAGCATTTGCAGTTCCATTTCTTGCCAAAAGGGCTTTTTCCTATGATATAATCTTTATGGACCCCCCTTATGATAAGGGGTATGTTGGGGAATCGATGAGCTTGCTTATGGCGAATAGGATTTACCACACTGGTTCCGTCATTGTAATAGAGCATTCAAAGAAAGAGACACCTGTTTTTGCTGAGGCTAAAGGGTTTTATCAGATGGACACAAAAGGTTACGGAGACACATTCATTACTCTGTTCCAGGCTGATTAAATTACGTTAAAAGGAGAGGTTCATGAGAAAACGATTGGCTGTTTATCCTGGGTCTTTTGATCCTATTACAAACGGGCACCTGGATATATTGACAAGAGGGCTTGAGCTGTTTGACACAGTTATTGTAGCTATTGCCCACAATATTGAAAAAAAAGCCCTTTTTACCATTGAAGAAAAAAAGGACATGATCATGCGATCGGTAAAAGATCACCTCAGGGTAAAGGTGGACAGCTTTGAGGGCCTGCTGGTAGATTATGTCAAGAGGGTTGATGCCAAGACAGTCATTCGCGGGCTCAGAGCGATGAGTGATTTTGAGTATGAGTTCCAGATGGCCTCTATGAACAGGGAGTTGAACAGAGGGATGGACACTATCTTCATGATGACAAGCAAAGACTATTTCTTTATTAGCTCACGGACGATTAAAGAGGTCGCCAGCTTTGGCGGCTCCGTTGCCGGTCTCGTCCCAGATATTGTTCAGCAAAAACTGAAAGAAAAGTTTAAGAGGTAAAGGGATGAACAGGTTTTTTGCAAAATCCCTGCTTATTGCCCTACTTTTCCTGATACCCATTGTTGCAGATGCAAATGAAATCTATACCATCAGGATTCACGGAGCCATTAATCCCCCAATAGCAAGTTTTATTAATGACTCAATTAATAAAGCGGAAAAGAATGGATCAGAGGCACTCCTTATCCTTATGGACACGCCCGGTGGCCTCGATACTTCAATGCGGGATATAATCAAGGGGATTATGGAGTCGAATATTCCAGTTATTGTCTATGTTTATCCTTCAGGCGCACGGGCAGCATCAGCAGGCAGTGTAATTCTTCTCGCATCTCATATCGCTGCCATGGCTCCGGGTACAAATGCAGGAGCGGCTCATCCTGTAAGCGTCGGTCAGGAAAAGGCAGACAAAGTAATGATGGAAAAAGTAGCTAAGGACGCGGAGGCTTATGTTAAAAGTATAGCCAAACAACGGGGTAGGAATGAAGACTGGGCCGCAAAATCAGTAAGAGAGAGTGCTTCTATAACTGCAACTGAAGCTGTGGAGAAGAAGGTGGCAGATCTTGTCGCTGGCAGTATAGACGAGCTTCTTGAAAAGATCGATGGCAAAACAGTGGAAACAAAGAAAGGCTCAGTCGTCATCAATACAAAAGGCAAGAAATCTGCTGAGGTTACCATGCCTTTTAAGTACAAGTTCCTCTCGTATATCAGCGACCCCAATGTGGCGTATATCCTTATGATGATTGGAATGTACGGAATTCTGTTCGAAATTTACAGCCCAGGTGCTATTTTTCCAGGTGTCGTTGGTGGCATATGTCTTATACTTGCCCTCTATTCTTTCCAGACTCTTCCCATCAGCTATGCAGGCCTCTTCTTAATACTTCTCGGTGTCATATTTTTCATCTTAGAGTTAAAGATTGTAAGTCATGGGGCCCTTGGAATTGCAGGAATTATCTCCCTTGTGATAGGCTCTATTATGCTTATCGATCTTCCATCGAGCATTCTTTCCATCTCATATACTACGATCATTATAGTGGCAGCTGTAACTGGTATATTTTTTTTCGGTGTGCTATCTTATGCAATAAAAGCGCAGTTTTCCAAGGTTACAACAGGAAGAGAAGGCTTGGTTGGGGTGGAAGGTGTTGCACAGACAGATATTTTTCACGATGGTAAGGTTTTTATCCAGGGAGAGATTTGGAACGGAAAGAGCGACGAACAGATTTCTAAAGGGGAAAAAATCATTGTGACTGAAGTGGAAGGGCTCATAGTAAAAGTGAAGAAAAAAGGGGGATAAAATCATGTATATTCCATATCTGTTTCTCATAGTGCTCGTAGTATTTTTCCTTGTAAGTGCTATCAAGATCCTGAACGAATACGAAAGAGGCGTCATATTCAGGCTAGGAAGGGTTCTTGGCACTCCGAAAGGGCCCGGGCTTATCATTCTTATTCCTGTTATCGATAGGATGGTCAAGGTAAGCCTGCGTACCGTAGTGCTGGATGTACCACCCCAGGATGTTATCACCAGGGACAATATTTCAGTCAAGGTGAATGCTGTTGTCTATTTCAGGGTCATAGACCCATCAAAGGCTATTATTGCAGTTGAAAACTATCTTTATGCCACAAGCCAGCTTTCTCAGACAACCCTGCGGAGTGTTCTGGGTCAGGCAGAGCTTGATGACCTTCTTTCTCACCGGGAAAAGATCAATGAAACACTTCAGGAGATACTCGACACCCATACAGAACCGTGGGGAATCAAGGTGTCGAATGTGGAGGTCAAGAACGTTGACCTTCCGCAGGAGATGCAGCGGGCCATTGCACGACAGGCAGAGGCTGAGAGGGAGAGAAGGGCAAAAGTAATCTCAGCAGAAGGAGAATTTCAGGCAGCTACAAAGTTGGCTCAGGCATCCGACATCCTTTCCAAAAATCCAATGTCGCTTCAGCTTCGATATCTCCAGACACTAATCGAGATATCCTCAGAAAAGAATTCTACTGTGATTTTCCCGGTTCCCATAGATCTCATCACAGCTTTTGTGGATAAGTTGAAATAATGAAAAACCTGTTCATCCTGTCCCTGATTCTTTTCCTAGTCATACCATTCGCAGACGCCGAAGGGGCAAAAAAGATCCACAGCAATCAGAAAGCGTCGTCACCTCAGACTTCAACTGCGAAGGAAGAACCTTTCAAGTCATACATTGTAATGGAAGCCATGAGCGGCAAAGTCATTGAGGGTGAGAATATTCACCTGAAAAGGCCACCCGCAAGTGTTGTGAAGCTTATGGTTGCCCTTGTGGTTGCAGAGAAAGTCGCAAAGGGCGAGGTAAAATTGACCGATCAGGTAACAGCCTCGCGGGAAGCCTCTAAGATGGGTGGTAGCCAGGTTTACCTGAAAGAGGGAGAGGTATTCACCCTGGAAGAACTAATGAAGGCCACCCTGGTTGCGTCAGGGAATGACGCTGCCTATGCTGTTGCAGAACACATTGCCGGGAGCACAGAGGAATTTGTCAGGCTCATGAATGAAAAGGCAAAATCCCTGAATATGGCAGATTCAGAATTCCATTCTGTCCACGGACTACCACCTTCTATAGGGCAGGAACCGGATTTAAGTTCATGCAGTGACCTTGCAACGCTTGGACGGGAGCTCTTGAAGTATCCCAAAATAATGGAATGGACATCGATTAAAAGTGAACCCTTCAGAGACGGCAAGTTTATTATGAACAACCATAACAAACTGCTTACCCGTATGAGTGGAACAGATGGTTTTAAAACCGGGTATTACCGTGAAACAGGTTTTAATCTCGTTGCCACAGCCCAGAAAAATGGCTTGAGATTTATCGTAGTTGTCCTTGGAAGCCCGACAGGGAAAATAAGAGATGACGTAACGGTGGAAAAGTTTAAAAAAGCATTTAGCCGGTATAAAATGCTGAATGTGGTTAGACAGGGCGAGGTGATTGATAAAGATATTATTCTCAGTGACGGAAAGTACAGGAAGATAAAGGGTGTTGCTGGATCCAGCTTTCAGTACCCCATTGCGAATGATAAAAAAGGGACCATTCAAAAAGAACCTTCTGTCCCGCCCAGCATTAAAGGGGAAATCAGGGAAGGTCAAAAGCTCGGTGAACTTGTTGTGAAGTTCGACAACGAACAGATAGGGAAGGTTGATATTGTGTCGCCAGTTTATATTCCAAAGGCAAACCTATTTACGCGGCTGATAAGAAAGATTGGCCTAAACATTTGATGAGAGATTTAATGGGAGATATGGACAAGCAATATACGATGCTGAAGAACAAAGAGATCATTGTGGGTATTACAGGAGGTATTGCTGCTTACAAGACAGCTGAACTGGTGCGGGAACTCTCAAAAAGAGGGGCAAATGTCCACGTTGTTATGACAAAGAATGCCATGGCGTTTGTTACTCCTCTCACATTTCAGACTCTTTCGGGAAATCCGGTGGTTCATGAAATGTTCGAGCTTTTCGCAGGCTCCAAGATAGGTCATATCGCACTTTCTGATATTGCTGATCAGATGGTAATAGCACCGGCTACAGCCAATATCATTGGAAAAATTGCCAATGGCATTGCAGACGATTTCCTGACGACCATGGTCATGGCCACCACTGTCCCCATTCTTTTTGTGCCATCCATGAACACAAAGATGTGGGGTAGTCCCATGGTAGAAGCAAATATAATGAAACTCAAGGAGGCGGGATACGAAGTTATGGAGCCCGAAAGCGGGGATCTCGCCTGCGGAACGTCAGGTAAGGGAAGAATGCCCCGGATAGAAGATGTCCTCGAGAAAATGGAAGACATTTTTACTGAAAAAGACCTTATAAATGAACGGGTCCTGGTCACTGCCGGCCCTACAACAGAATATATCGATCCGGTAAGGTGTATCACAAACAAGTCTTCCGGTAAGATGGGTTATTCTATAGCAAAGATTGCAAAGAGAAGAGGGGCAGATGTTATTTTGATTACAGGTAAAACCTATGTAGCACCGCCCAGAACAGATATGCGCATCATTGAAGTTGAGACTGCATGTGAGATGCGGGACGCTGTGATGGAGCACCATAGATACTGTTCGATAATTATAAAAGCAGCAGCCGTTGCTGATTTCAAATGTAAAAATGAAACCTGTCAAAAAATGAAGAAGGGCGATGACAACATTGTTTTGCTTGAACTTGAAAAAAATCCTGATATTATCGGTGAACTTGGTAAGATTAAGGAACAGAGGATTCTCATCGGTTTTGCTGCAGAGACACAGAACCTATTTGACCATGCAGCAGAAAAACTGAAGAAAAAAAACCTGGATATAATTGTTGCTAATGATGTATCAAGGTCGGATATTGGGTTTGGTTCAGACAGCAACGAGGTCACCATAATTGAGGCAACAGGTGGCGCAAAACATGTACCCATGTTGAGTAAGGATGAGATTGCCCACATCATTCTCGATGCAGCGAAAAAAGCATTAAAAAAGAAAAAAAGAGTAGAAGAAGACTGGTATTGAAAGGCAGTTCACAGCTGATAGCTCATAGATTATAGTGAAAATCACAGTAAATTTGTTTCATATCGCAAGTTTTTCGGTTCAATACATTCTGTGCTATGAAAAAAAAGTCTAAAAATATTTCCTTCTTACTGCTCGTTGCTTGCGGATTGCTATCTCTGGTCTTGCTATCCCCGTTTTCTTTGTATGCCGGGAAGGAAGACAAGATAGCCGAAGTTGTCGAGATGACGAGCAAAGCAATTGTCAATATAAAAACTGAAGAGTGGTCAAAGGATATAGATGAAAAAAAGAAACCAAATGTATTCAGGAAACTCATTGTTGGTGATGAAGAAGAAGATGACGATGATGAGATGTTCGAGAACATAGGTTCCGGTGTAGTTCTGGATCCAAAGGGCATTATAGTGACGAATGAACATCTGGTTTCGAAGGCGATCAATATTCGGGTTAAGTTTATAAACGGCAAGGAATATGAGGCACACGTCCTCGGTAGTGACCCGGAATTTGATATTGCATTACTGAAGGTGAATGATAAAGTTGACCTGCCCTTCTTGAAGATTACAAAGTCAAAGAATGTGAGGGTAGGACAAAAGGTGATTGTCATAGGTAATCCGTATGGCCTGTCAAGTTCGGTAAGCGTAGGTGTAGTAAGCGCCCTTGGGAGGAACCTGAGGATTGATAACAAGATTTACGCAAACCTGATCCAAACCGATGCTGCCATTAATCCGGGGAACAGCGGTGGGGCCCTCCTTGATGCTGATGGAAATCCTCTTGGTATAGTTACTGCTATATATGGAGAGGGTAAAGGAATAGGCTTTGCAATTCCCATTGATGATGTGCTTGTTATGCTTGAAGATTTTTTACAGAGCACTGTGAAGAGACCTATTATCGGATTTTTCATTGAAAGGCGCAGGGACGAAAAAGGACCTTATCTCTATATTAACAAGGTACTGAACGGAAGCCCAGCCGAAAAGTACGGTATCAGGATTGGTGACAGAATTACAGAACTTAACAGGAAGAAGATAAGGGAGGGAATGAAGATACAAAGTGTATTCAGGACGCTGAGACAACAGGAATCAATCCAGCTCAAAGTAGCAAAAGGGGCGAAATCTGTGATCATGAATATTGATGTTAAAGACCTGGCCGATTATGTTCCAGCACCCATGGATGAAGGGCTCTGTAGTGTAAAAATATCGGATATTAAAGGTTATCCAAAGTTGAAGTTCAAACTTAAAGAGAAGGACGGAGTTGTTGTAACCAAGGTCATCAGCGGATCACCCGGACCCAGATGCGGATTGCGGATAGGAGATGTAGTCTTTAAGATCAACAACAACGTCATTTCAAACAAAAAAGATTTCGACGCATTTATGGCAGAAGGGCTAAAAAGAAATTATATTCTTTATCAGGTGAAAAGACGTGATGAGATTTTCTTTTTGCCTGTTAAACTCGACACGCTACTTTAGGAGGCTGATATGGATGATGAACAGAAAGGCTTCAAGATCACAGATAAAAGAGCGAGTGCCAGCGAGGCAGAGGCAGTAGATCCAGAAAAGAAGCAAGATGAAAGAACCTGTGCTGAGATTGCCGAGGAGGAGGCCTTTACCACTGTCCTTAACTTTTCTACATTTATACTGTCTCTAACAACATCCGCCCTTGTTTGCCTCGGGGAATTGCCTGACCCGATTACAAAGGATAAAACACTGAATCTTCCTCTCGCGCAACAGACAATAAGCATCATAGAAATACTCAAAGAAAAAACTGCAGGCAACCTCACAGAGGACGAGGAGAACCTGCTTGGAACGGTTCTCTATGACCTTCGAATGAAATATGTTCAATCAGCTTGTAGTTGAGAAATCGACTCAGTTTTCCGGAGTGAATATCGCTAAAGATTAATAGATATTTTGCGATAAAGCATGCATGGAGCTTTACGAGATTTTGCCTGAATGTCGCAATTTCATAAAGCCAATGGCGGATGTCAGGCTCATCACTCGTGGCTATCACACAATAGAAGACTCGTTTCATCCACTCCTCTGGTTCTCACCCAAAGGATATACAGCCCACTATTATCTCCATCCAGAGGCGAGATCAGCAGAACGGTTCCAGCAGCTATTAAACAATCACGAGGAGGTGAAGCTCCTCGAGGTTCGCTTTGAGGATGCAATGCTCGACAGCTGGGAGAGGCAGTATTCCCTCAGTGTTGAGAACTGCACGTTATGGGACTGTGTGTCATTAAGACACGATTATGACGTAATCTTTGCAGAGACAAAAAATATATTAAAGTATGATAATGGAACCCTCCTTAAGGCCTATGACAGGATTATAGCCAGCGTAGAAGAGGCCTGCATGAAGTTCTATCACCTCTGCAGATTCACACAAAGTTAAAGCCTGACATTTCAGCCCAGTACCTTTTTCGTTCTACTCCATGTTTTGCCTTGTTTATTGTTCCGGTTATCACTAAAATAATATCTATACATTTATAATTTTACGTCAGGAGGGACTGGGCTATGGAAGATGAGAGAATTTCCTACCATGAGTCAATTCGTACCATGTATCAGCGGATTAAGCAGGATGGAATGACAAACATGTGGGATCGCTATGAAGCCCAGGGCATGGGGGGTAACCCTGACCAGCGATGTTCTTTCTGCCAGGGAGGTGTTCGGTGCGACCTTTGCTCCAACGGGCCGTGCAGGGCTGATGTGGCCAAAGACAAGAGAGGTGTGTGCGGCATAACCGGTGATGGAATGGCTATGAGGATGATGCTCCTGCGGAATGTTATGGGAGCATCAACATACCACTATCACACTGAGCAAACCATTAAAACGTTGAAAGCAGCTGTAAACGGCAAAGCCCCTTTTGCCATAACGGAACCGGGGAAGCTTATTGCATTTGCTGAGCGGTTTGACATTCCAACATCGCTTTCCGACGAAGAAGTTGCCCTGGCACTCTGTAATTATGTGGAAGCTGATTTTAACAGGAAATATGATGAGCCGAGTTATATTGTGGAGACACTTGCCCCCAAGGAACGAAAAGCGGTGTGGAAAAAGTTGGGTATATTTCCCGGGGGGATTTACGGCGAGATGATGTTTGCCACGAGCTCATGTCTTACCAACGTTGATGGTTATTATGCCAGCCTGGCCTTGAAAGCTATGCGACTTGGGATTGCGATGGCGTACCAGAGCCAGATTGTGAATGAGTTCTGCCAGGATATCCTCTTCGGGATTCCCAGACCTCACCCTATGCGGGTTGATCTTGGCGTGCTTGACCCTGAATATGTCAATGTTCTTCCCAATGGTCATGAGCCTTTTCTCGGCTTCACCATGGTAGAGCTTGCGCGAAAAAATGAGTGGCAGGAAAAGGCAAAAGCAGTTGGTGCAAAGGGTGTGCGTGTTATTGCAAATATTGAAACCGGTCAGGAGATGATCCAACGTTGGCAGATGGACGATGTTTTCTATGGGTTTACAGGAAATTGGATTATGCAGGAGGCTATCCTGGCAAGTGGTTGCATCGATCTTTTTGCCTGTGATATGAATTGTTCGATGCCTGTGGATCCTTTCTATGCAGAAAAATATAAATTCAAGCTGATCCCTGTGAGCCAGCTTGTTGCCTTTGAAGGCATAACTGATCGGATTGACTACGTCCCGGAAAAAGCTTCGGAGCAAGCAGCCTCACTCCTACAGATGGCCATTGACAATTTTAAAGAGCGACATGCCACAATAAAGCCGATTACAGGGCTGAATATGGGGGAGGCAATAGTCGGTTTTTCTACTGAGAGTATCGCAGCTGCCCTGGGTGGTTCGGTTTTGCCCCTTTTGAAGGCAATACAGGATGGGGTTATAAGGGGGGTGGCAGGTCTTGTCTCGTGCACATCGTTGCGTGACACGGGGCAGGATGTCCATAGCGTGACTATAGCAAAAGAACTTATCAAGCGGGATATCCTTGTCCTCTCTATGGGATGCGGGAATGCTGCAATGCAGGTTGCCGGGCTCTGCAGCCCTGAGGCAAAGGATTTTGCAGGGAATGGCCTGCGGGCATTATGCGAAACCCTGAAGATTCCTCCTGTGCTCAGCTACGGAACCTGTACGGATACAGGACGGCTTGCAGATATGCTGGCAGCCATTGCCAATGTTATGCAGGTGCCGATTCCTGACCTTCCTGTTGCAGCTGTTGCTCCTGAGTATATGGAACAGAAAGCCACCATAGATGCTGTGTTCGCACTCGCCCTTGGCCTTTATACCTATGTGAATCCTGTTCCTACGGTAACAGGAGCGCCAAACCTTGTCCAGCTGCTTACAGTTGACCTGCCCCAGGTGACAGGCGGTGTCCTAAGTGTGGAAAAAGATCCAATTAAAGCGGTCGATGGGGTACTTGCCCATATAGAAGCGAAAAGGAAGAAGCTGGGTATGCAATGAAAACGGGCGAGAGGATCGAGGCTACGGGTAAAGGTTCAAGGTTCATGGTAAAAGGTGCGATTGATAAAGCAGAAGGTTTTCCGGCCTTTATCCTCGTGTCTTTAACCTTTAACCCTGGATAAGTTTTAAAAAAAGGGGGGATATTATGAAGAGCAATGCTTTAGACAAAAACCAGGCCATTCACTGGGCATGGGTCATTCTTGTTATCTGCTTTATCAATCTTTTTGTAAATTATGGTATCCGCCTCGGATATAGTGTTGTATTGCCAGAAATGATACGTACCCTGGGT
>MVQO01000188.1 GCA_002067585.1 Syntrophorhabdus sp. PtaB.Bin027 | reverse complement strand
TGATGATCTCATAAAGGAGATCCACAAGGTCAATGACCTGATACATAACTTCCTTTTTCTCGGTAAACCTATAACTCTGAGAAAGGATTGGGTTATGCCCGGCACCATGATCGATGAGGTTCTTTATATTGTAAAGGATAAAATCAGGAAGGGCATTGATGTGAAAGTGCAATGCGATAATGGATTGCCAATGTATTGTGACAGTGAATACATAAGGTTATGTATCATGAACCTTCTCATGAATGCTGTTCAGGCTATAGAAGGGAAGGGAGAAATAACCATTGGTTGTGGCAGGGAGAATGGGTTCTCCCTTATCTTTGTGAGTGATACTGGGGCAGGTATAAGTCATGAAGACAAAGCCAAAGTCTTTGAACCATACTTTTCCACCAAAAAATTCGGGATTGGCCTTGGTCTTGCAATCAGCAAACGTTTTGTGGAAGAGCACGGGGGTGCCATAGTCATAGAGAGTGAGGTTGGAAAAGGAACAACAATAAAATTAAGGATCCCGGATAATGAGGCATGACAAAGGAAGCGTCCTGGTGGTGGAGGATGACAGGTATCAAAGGGAGATTATAAAGACCATTCTCGCCAAAGAAGGCTTTTATGTGGAGACAACAGACACAGGGAAAAAAGCGATCGATTCTTTAAAGAGCGGAACATTCGATGTAATCCTTACTGACCTTCGCCTCCCTGACATTGATGGCACTGAGGTACTGAAAGAGGCCAAGTCATTCAATCGCCCCAATCACGTTATCATCATAACTGCCTATGGTTCAATCCCGTCAGCGATAGAGGCAACAAAACTCGGGGCTTTCTATTATCTTGAAAAACCTTTTGAAAAAGATCAGTTACTCCTTGTTATCAACAATGCAGTGAATCAGGTAAAGCTTCTCAACGATAACATCATGCTGAAAGATCAGCTTGCTGGGAGGTTTCACCTGGACAACATTATAGGCGTTCATGGCCGTATGGAAGAGCTTTTTAAGGTTGTTGGAAAAGTTGCCCCAACTAACTCAACGGTCCTTATTTATGGGGAGAGCGGTACAGGAAAAGAGCTCTTTGCCAAAAGCATTCACTACAACAGCCCAAGAAAGAACAAGCTTTTTTTTGCCATCAACTGTGCGGCAATACCCGAAACACTTCTGGAAAGCGAGCTCTTTGGGTACGAAAAAGGGGCTTTCACCGGTGCCCTTGCGAGGCATACAGGACTTTTTGAACAGGCAAACGGGAGTACTCTCTTCCTCGATGAAATCGGAGATCTTACCCTTGGGACCCAGGCAAAGCTTCTCCGCGTGATCCAGGAGAGGGAACTGAGAAGAATTGGGGGCAAAGAAAATATCAAGCTTGATGTTAGGATAATTACAGCTACAAACAAAAACCTTGAGCAGGAGATGGCAGCCGGAAAATTCCGTCAGGACCTTTATTACCGGCTGAATGTCATAGCCTTTACCATACCCCCTCTCAGGGAGAGATTAACTGACGTCCCCATTCTGGCTGAACACTTCCTCAAACGCTTGAACGCTTCACATGAAGACAAAAAACATATATCACAGGATGTTTTGAATGCACTCTTAGTGTATACCTGGCCGGGAAATGTCCGCCAGCTTGAGTCTGTAATTGAGCGGGCCTATGTGATGTGCGATGGCGAGACTATTAACCTGGAACATATCCCTGAGGAAGTAAAACAATCCTCCCTTGCAGGACCACTATTGAGAGAATTACAAACCAATTTCGATTCTCTCATCGATGCAAAGCTAACCGGAGCAGAGTATCGACTCTATCTCTATCTATCAAGGCTCAATCCTTTCGATGAGAACTTCCAACAGAGGATGGAACCTAAATCCATCATCGAAAGGCTTGGAATCAATAGAGACACATTCTTTGTGGGTATTGCAAAACTGAAAGAACTCGGCCTCTATGATTTTAAAGCAAAAGCAAGTCAGGCCAAGACCATTTCCCCAAACAAATCCCAGAAAAGAAATCTGCAGGAAATCCCCGATTAATCTTGCGAATATAGTCGGAATTGTCCTGCAGCAAATCAGTCGGGGCCTATTGCTATGTTTACCATGTAGATTTTATAAGTTATTTTTATTCGTCTGGCATGGCAAATACAAAATAGTTTTCCATGATACTAAATTAAATCTTTACAGGAGATAACAGGATTATGAAAAAAGCATTATTAATTGTTCTCGCAGCGCTGATCAGTGCATTCGTCCCCACGGTATTTGCACAGGCAAAATCTGAGGCAAAACAGGCTGATAGGTCGGTGACAGCTTCCCATGAGAAGACCCAGGTCTTTGAGAAAAAATCAGATAAGCCTGTTGAAAAGACTGCACCGAAGGCAAAGACCATCAAGGGTGAGTTCGTCAGTATGGACGCGGCAGCCAGAACAATGGTGGTAAGGGACGCAAAGGGCGAAATGACGTTTGATGTAACAGGCATAAAGAGATTGGTAGAATTCAAAGGTGGCGACAAGATTATGGTTGCTTATACTGAGAAAGAAGGCAAGATGATAGCACAGTTTGTATTGAAAAAGGCTGCGAAGAAGGACGCTTCAAAAAAGGAAGAGATTAAGACAGTTCCTGCACCGGAAAAGAAGCAGTAAATCTGTAATCAATGCAAAAGGGGACTTCGGCCCTTTTTTTCCAATATCCCATTGGCTGTACAGGGCATCTTATGCATCGTATTTCGTAAAAAACGAGATACACTACATAGGCGAAACCATGCGGTCTTCTTTTGATCTACAATATGCAAGTGACCATAAACGTTTTTATATATTCACCGGGTCAGCTTCTACCCTTACCCCCGGAAAAATACTGACGGTAGCAAGAAAGTCATGAAGTTGCTCTTCATTGCCCCTGATGATCATTCTCCAGCGATATTTCTTTCTTTTTTGTACGAGAGGGCCTGTAATATGCTGGATAATACCTTGCTCACTTGCTGCTGCCTTGATCTTTTCAACAAGCCGTAGCCCAACAACCTCATTCTCCTTCTCAAGTTCCAGCAAAAAAATCCTGACAAAAGGTGGGAACTGGGCATTCTTTCTCTTTTCAAGCTCCCCGATATAGAATGTTTTTATTTCAAAAAACCCCTTGAGATCCACCCTTTTTTTTCTCACCATGACTGCGTAGATCTCATCAGGCTCAAGCACATCTACGAGGCTTGAAAGGATATGAAACATCTTCTCCATGGCACGATAACCACCTATCCTTTGCAACTCTTCCCATTCAATCATGACAAGCTTGTCTACCTTGACACCATATGGTTTCGCAAGTGCCTGGGTCCCAATAACGAAAACCGGTTCTCTGCTGCTGAGCTTTGTGAAGGCTTCCTTGTTTTCGTAAAGGCTTTCGCCGATTGCTGAAATAATTGTGACACCAGGAAAAGCCTCACCAAGTGTTTGCTCAAGATATTCAACCCCCACATTGGAAAACTGGATGAGCCTGCTCCCACACTGACGGCAACATTCTTCATAGGGGAACTTCTTTCCGCAACTGGCACAGGAAAGGGCATCCCTTTGTTTTTGATAACTAAGACTGCCCTCACATACCTGACAAAGAAAAAGACCTTTACAATCCAGACACCTGATGCGGGAGCTGTAATCCTTCCTCGGGGTATAAATAGCTACCTTCTCATTCCTCTCAACTGCCTGCAATAGCAATGATTTTAGTTCATCAGGCAATGCCCCTAATGTCGATATTCCCTTTTCAATAATGATCTCAGCAGGTTGTTTTTTTATGGTATATACCTTTTCAATAACATTTATCTCCCCGTCAACCGCTCGTTTATAGACATCAAGCGGGGGCGAGGCGCTTCCGAGAATGATAGGGACATTTTCAATCTCGGCTCGTTTGATAGCAAGATTGACAGCGTTAAACCTGAAACCTGCTTCATTTCTGTAATCATCTTCCTCCGGTCGCTCCACAATAATAAGCCCATTCCGAAGGACAGATAAGAAAAGACAGCTCCTGCTCCCGAGAATGATTTGACCTCCTTTATTCCTCGCCCTGAAGTAGGTTTCCATTCTTTTTTTAGAAGTCACTGAAACCCCATAACGAATCACCTTTCCCGGGAATGCTTCTGTGAGCCTGTCAAAGCAAAACTGTCCGATTGTGTGGTGATTAGATACAAACATAAGAACATTTTTACCTTCTTCCAAACACTGAGCGATTTTTATTATATAGTACTGCAGGCGGTCATTGGTATTCCCGAGAAAAAGCGTCTTTCCCCCTCTATCACTTACGTCTTCGTGACTGCATGGTATAAAATCCTTATTCGTAAAGGTATCGTAATATCGAAGGAGGCCATTGCTGTAATGTTTGTAGACAACATCCCGGCCGAACAGTCTGTATGCTTTTCTGAGCGGGAGATTGTCAAGACCACTGGGTTCAATTTCTGCTAATACCTTTATCTTCAGATATTGTTCTATTGGTAACCCAGGAGGTAAGGCATATCCCAGGACAAGCCCCTGTGACGCAATGTAGTAGCGAGATGCCCATTCTGCCAGTTGGAGAGCCTTTTTGTCGAGAGGTGGAAAATTATCTATAACCTCTTGAATTTCCTTCAGGCCCTTATCACAACCTTCTTCTATACCAACAACGAACCCGACAGCCTCCCTATTCTTAAAGGGAACTTTTACACGGAGAAAGGGTTTTACGAAGGGAACCCAAGTGTTGGGCACAAGGTAGGAAAATGTCTTTCTTACAGGTATAGGCAATGCTACATGGGTTATCATGTAGAGAGGAGAAAGTCTTTATAATCAAGGTTCTTAACAAAGGTTACCTTTTTGAGAGGTTCCTCAAGGAATCTCCCTCCCACCTCTTTAAAAAGGTCAGGAGAATCAGTGACAAAGAATTCACAACCACCCCTACCACTGGTATTCAGAATACCATCGCTTTCGAGAGTCTCTTTCACTGCCTTTGCTGTCTCCTTTCCCGTGTGAACTATTGCAACACCATGACCCATGACATCGTGAATGATGTCTTCCAAGACAGGATAGTGGGTACAGCCCATAACCAGCGTATCAATACCAGATTTGCTGAACTCTGCGAGATAGCGCTCTGCCATGATTCGTGCCACCTCGTCATGTTCAAGACCTTCTTCAACAATTGGCACAAACAGGGGGCATGACCGTGAAACAACTTCGATTCCCGAATCGAGCCTTTTAATTGCCCTCTCATATGCCATACTCCGTATGGTTGCTTTTGTCCCAATAACACCGACCTTCTTGTTCTTTGTGTGGGAAACTGCCTCTTTTGCGCCGGGATCAATAACACCAAGGACTGGGATAGGGAGTTTTTTTTTCAGTATACCCAGGCTCAGGGCCGCCGAGGTATTGCAGGCTATGACAAGTACCTTTATGCCCTTGGTAAGCAGAAACAAAGCGCTCTCAAGGGCATATTTCGTGACGGTTTGGGGCGACTTGCTGCCATAGGGCACACGGGCTGTGTCACCGAGATAAAGAATGTGTTCTGTTGGAAGTAAGCTTTGCACCTCTTTAAGGACAGTGAGCCCTCCAATTCCGGAATCAAACATGCCAACGGAAAGCTTTTTCACTCGAAAAGAGTATGGTAGACGAGTTTAAATGTCAAGTGAATAACCCGAGGGCGCTGCGCACCTCTGTCATCGTACTTTGGGCGATTGCACTGCAGTCAGATGCCCCTTTCCGTACCACGTCAATTACGTAATCAGTATCTTTCATCAGGGAGAATGCCCTCTCTCTGATAGGGCCAAGCTCACTTTTCAGGTTCGTAAAAAGAAGCTTTTTGCAGTCGATGCATCCAATATCAGCAGTTCTGCATCCCCTATCAACATTCAGGAGAGTCTGATTCTCAGAAAAAGCCTTGTGAATGGTGAAGATATTGCAGAGTTCCGGGTTACCCTTGTCTGTCCTGCGAACCCTGTTGACATCGGTGACTGCTGTCCTCAACTTATCCCACATTGATTTTTCGTCTTCGAGGAGGCCGATGTAATTTCCAAGGGTTTTTGACATCTTGGCCGCCCCATCAACGCCAAGAATTTTGGGCGCAATCGATAAGAGCGCCTTTGGTTCCGGAAACAGCTCTCCAAATCTGCTATTGAATTTTCTTGCTACCTCGCGACAAAGCTCCACATGCTGAACCTGGTCCTCCCCGACTGGCACAAATCCGGCCTTATAAATGAGGATATCGGCAGCCTGCAGGACAGGGTAGTCCATAAGGCCCATGTTGATATTCGCCCTGTGCTGTTTCGATTTGTCCTTGAACTGGGTCATCCTTTCAAGCTCGCCTATGGGCGTGACACAGTTGAATATCCACGTCAACTCTGTATGTTCTCTCACATTGGACTGGACAAAGACCTTGCACTTGTCAGGGGTAAGCCCGCAGGCTATGAGGATGAGGGCTGTTTCTATGACCCGTTTCTTGAACTCATCTGTCGGATATTCAACAGTAATGGCATGATAGTCAACTACACAAAAAATACAGTCATAATCTTTAGTAAGCTCAACCCAGTTACGGATAGCTCCGACATAGTTTCCAAGGTGTATCTCGCCAGTGGGTTGAATGCCACTGAAAATTCGTTTCATTTTTCCTCCGTGAAAATTCGTTTCAATTTAGCGACCCTGGCTCTAATGTTTGGAGTTCGGTGTTCGGAGAATAATGCCCGGAACTTTTAACCCCCTGACATCCTGTGATTTAAAGAATTGTTCATCACTAGGGTATGCTGAAGGTTAATCTACACTAAAAGGCTCTTAAAATCAACGAGTTTCAGGGTTAAAGCTAATGGTATCAAAAGTGCAACCGGAATCCATGATATCGATATGGATTTTAGTCTTGATGTTCACGTTTCGTGGCACAGCATTCATGGGTGAAGAGCATCATACATGCTGTCAGTTTTACCCTGAAATCTATTTTCCCATGTCCTGTCGTCATTGCCCCTGGCCCATTACCTGTCTTAATTTCGTATACAAAAATCTTGACAATTTATTGTCATAATACTATAGTTGATGTTGTAAATTGTATACAATATCCAAGTGGGGGGTTATTATGGAAGATCACGAAATCTTCAAGGATATTACAATTTTGTCTCTTGAACAGGCAACAGTCTTGCCTTATCTGACGTACAGGCTTGCCCTTGAAGGTGCAAGGGTCATCCGTATGGAGCACCCGGTTTACGGTGATCCAAACCGGAGGGTTGGCGAAAACAGGCTTAACGAAGACAGAATGTACACGTATTTTCTTGCCATCAATTGCCAGAAGGAAGCCATAACCCTGGACCTCGGTACTCCCGAAGGTTTAGAAATATTCAAAAAACTGCTGATAGAGCTGAAAGTTGATGTATTCGCCACAAACCAATTGCCCCGTAACTATAAAAAGCTCGGGATTGATTATGAGATGGTCAAAGCGATCAAGCCTGACATTATTTGGGTGGGGCTAACCGGGTTTGGCCCGGAAAGTAACGAGGCGGCCTATGATCCCATTCTTCAGGCTCGAGGCGGCTTGATGGAACTTACCGGCGATAAGAACAGTTCACCATATGTACTCGGGGTCCCCCTCCCTGATATGGGTGCAAGTGAACACGGATACGGTCAGATCATGAAGGCTCTCTTCAAAAGAGCCTCAACAGGGGAGGGTTCCAGGATCGATGTGTCCATGTTCCAGAGTACAGTCTCGTGGCTCACTGTGGCCATCACTCAGACGAAATCCTTCAATAAGGCAATTACACGGCGGGGCAACACCCATGAGTTTTTTGCCCCGGTAAGTGTTTATAAGACAAAAGACGGCTATGCCTATATTGCCGTTGGTAATGACATTCAGTGGGAGAGGATGCTGAAGATAAGCGGCTTCGAAACCCTTGAGAAACAAGAGTATACCCGTAATGAAGGAAGAATAAAAGACGTGGATAACCTCAACATTGCAATAGAGAAGGTAACAATAAAATATTCGACCGAGGAATTAATCAGCCTCTTTACCAGCGCAACCATCCCTATCTCGAAGGTGAACACTATCTCGGAGGTCATAGAAGATCCCCACATAAACAGAGAGATCCTTTCATCAACTGACAAGAAGACAGGCACTACGATCTACCTTGCACCACCCCCAGTGACAACAAGCTTTGTAAAATCGCTCCATAAACAACTTGTATTTCCACCACGTTTCGGTGAACACAATGAATCTATCTACGCCCAGGAACTCGGTTACTCAAAGGTGCAACTTGATGAATACAAAAACAAAGGGGTTATTTAGGCCAATGTCTAATTTTAACGCACCGCTGATATACCGCTCGTATTATCTCTAAGGGGGGATTATGGAAAGCCCATATGGCCAGCAGGTTGTACGAAAAGGCAGGTTTCTGAGGGAACAGGTTTACAGGAAACTCAAAGAGTCCATCCTCAGTGCTAAGATTGAACCAAACCAGAGGCTCATAGAAGAAAAACTTGCAAACGAGATGGGGACGAGTAGAACGCCGGTGCGAGAAGCCATTCAAAAACTGGAAAAAGAGGGGCTTATCCACAAATTGCCAAGAGGAGGTTTTGCCGTAAACGTTATCACTGACGAAGAAATTGAAGAAGTGTTTGGCGTTCGGAGTGTTCTGGAGGGCTATGCTGCATACCTTGCGACGCTCCGGGCCACAGACGAAGACCTCTGTGCAATGGAAGCAATCGTGAAGCAGCAAGAAATCTGTCTTGATAATGGTGAAACAGATGAAGTTGTTCGCCTGAATACCAGTTTACACGACATGATCTACGCCTGTGCAAAAAGCAAAAAACTCATAACCATCATTAATGACCTCCGTGACCTCATTTTTCGGTACAGGATTCTGATTCTGCGATACGAGGGCATGGCGGCAATTTCCATTCAGGATCACAAGGACATGATTGCCCTCATGAGGGCAAAAAATGCACGGCAAGTTGAAAAACTTGTTAGAAAACACATCATCAGGGGCATGGGTCTTATCAAGAAGAAGATGGGTCAGGAAGCACGGAGGAAAAGAAAGCCGAAAAGGTAACCGGGGAAAATGGAACTCGTTGACAAAGTCCTCCGCGGGGACGAAGGAAGCGCTGCCCGCCTAATCTCCATGATTGAGGAGGGACGTGATGAAGGATATGAAGCCATTTCCCTCCTTTTTCCTTACACAGGCAAGGCGCATGTTATCGGTGTAACAGGCGCTCCCGGTGCTGGGAAAAGTACGATCGTTGACAAGCTTGCAATAAGTTTCGGTCGACAGGGTGGGAAAGTCGGTATAATAGCCGTTGATCCTACAAGCGCAAAAGGAAGTGGCGCTTTTCTCGGTGACCGTTTGCGAATGAGGAATGCAGAAAAACTCGAAGGTGTTTTCATTCGCTCCATGGCTCATCGTGGCTTTCCGGGTGGAATAGCCAAGGCAACCCTCGGCGCTGCATATGTTCTCGAAGGTCTTGGCAAAGATGTCATTCTCATTGAAAGCGTAGGATCAGGACAGACTGAAATACAGATATCTATGATCTGTGATTCTGTTGTTACTGTACTTACCCCTGATTATGGAGACGAGATCCAATTAATGAAAGCAGGTCTATTAGAAATCGGTGATATTGTGGTTATGAATAAAACAGACAGACCCGGTGCAGTAGAGGCTGCAAAAGACATTGAATTTTACCTGATGAGCCATAAAAAGCAACACTGGCAGATTCCTGTCCTGACTGTGGAGGCAATACAGGGCAAGGGTGTTGAGGACCTCATAGCAGCCCTCAAACTCCACCGCACATATACTGTTGAAAACAGTCAGGGAAGTTCCAAGAAAAAGGAAAATATAAAACGTCTGGTTTTGGCCATATTTAAAGAAGAGTTCTGGGGTGAGACTCTAAAAAAAATACAAGACAAGGCGATGTTTGATGACATTTTTCAACAGCTACAAAACAGCACGATAGATCCTTACAAGGCTGTACGTATGGTGATGGACCTTGCGCTGCCAACAGAATAAGCCAGCGTTGGGCATGGGGTATGGAGCATACCAAAGGAAACCGATTTTGTTCTCGGGAGGAATATTATGGAGAATAAAAAGAATATGAAGGTTTTGATAGCAAAACCAGGTTTAGATGGTCATGACAGGGGTGCCAAGGTTGTTGCCCAGGCGCTCAAAGAGGCCGGGATGGAAGTGGTCTATTCTGGTCTTCACAGAACCATTGACCAGATCGTCAATATTGCTGTTCAGGAAGATGTTAATGTAATTGGGCTTTCCATTATGACCGGGGCCCACATCCCCATTACCCAAAAGCTTTTTCAGAAGATCAAAGAGAAAGGGATTGGTGATAAAATCGTCTTTGTTGGTGGCGTCATACCCTCAAGAGATGTACCAAAGCTGAAAGAACTGGGAGTAGTCGGGGTGTTTCCGGGTGGAACGCCCCTTGCCGAAACAATTCAGTTCCTACAGTCAATTTCAAAAAAGGGATAGGAGGAAACAATGGCTGTAGCACGTTATATTAAGGATGAAAAAGACCAGATTCTCGATGTCATACTCGAATCGGGTATCCATGTGAAGTCCTCATATTCACCAAAAGATCTTGATGCAATGGGCTTTTCCTATGAAAAGGATGTGGCAGATCCTGGTGAGTATCCTTATACACGTGGTATCCATGCCCTTGGATATCGCTCGAGGGCGTGGACGACAAGGCAGTATACTGGTTTCGGTACACCACAAGAGACGAATGAACGGTTCAAACTTATGATTTCCCATGGTCAGACAGGACTGAACGTAGCCTTCGACCTTCCTACACAGATGGGATATGACTCTGATGATTCCATGTCAGAGGGTGAGGTTGGCAGAGTTGGTATGGCGGTGGACACCTTGCGGGACTTTGAAATCGCATTTAAGGATATCAGACTTGACAAGATTGGGAGCGGGCTTACCATCAATGCTGTGGCGTCAATAATGCTTGCTATGTACCAGGCTGTGGCAGAGAAATATGGGTATGATCCGAAGGTCATATCAGCAACTCCGCAGAATGACATCCTAAAAGAGATGGTCGGGAGGGGGGCCTGGATTTTCCCGGTGGAGCCGGCAGTAAAACTGATAGGTGATACCATTGAATATTCCATGAATGTACTGCCGAGAACAAACCCGGTGAGTGTTTGCGGATATCATATCAGGGAGTCCGGGGCAACCCCTGCCCAGGAGATAGCATGTGCAATCCTTATTGCCAATGCCTACATAGATAATGTCCTGGCAAGGGGACACGATGTTGATGCTTTTGTGGGAAGATTCTCATTTAACCTCAATGTATTCGGCAACATGTGGGAGCAGGTTGCAAAATTCCGAGCGGCCCGCAAGCTATGGGCACGCAATCTGAAAGAAAAGTATAATGTCAAAAAGCCTCAAAATCTCTTCCTCAGAGGGCTCTTTGGAGGAGGGGGATATGGCCTTACAAAGGCACAACCGGAAAACAACATCATGCGTGGAGCGTACTATGCTCTTGTAGCAGCCTTGTCGGGTGCACAGACAACCGCTCTGTGCAGCTACGACGAAGCATACACAATACCAACGCCCCATTCAGCCCTCCTTTCTCTTCGCACCCTCCAGCTTCTCATGGATGAGATGGGCCTTCGGGACACCGTAGACCCCCTTGCGGGAAGCTACTTCATAGAGACCCTCACCAAAGAGATGGAGCAGAAGATTGAAGAGGAAATGGATAAGATCAACAAATTTGGTGGCATTATCGAGGGTGTTGCAAAAGGCTACATCCAGAGGTTGGTGGCCCGGCAGGCCTTTGAGGTGGAGAAAGGGCTCGAGTCAGGGGAGCTCAAGAAAGTGGGTGTAAACATATATAAGGAAGGGGAGTCGATGGAGGTCGAACTCCATGAATACAACTGGGAGTCAGCAGAAAAGCAGATAGAAAGCCTTCATGCAGTCAAAAGAGAACGCTCTGAAAAGGATGTTACCAGGACCTTGAAAGAACTCGAAGCAGCTACCAGAGACGGCAAAAACGTGATGCCCTACCTTGTTGCCTGTTGTAAGGCCTATGCATCTGTAGGTGAAATGACGGGCATATTCAGGGAAATTTTTGGAGAATTCAACGAACCATCCTTGTTTTAAGGAGAAAAAAGATTTGACCTGAATGAAAATGATGAATTCGAATACCGAAATTCTAAACAGATTCAAATTTCTAAAACGTGGGATTTCGCTATTGTATAAGATGTACTTTTAAAATTTAGTGGTTGCAGTATCCGAGGGGGATCTATGGATGAAAAGCTATTCAGACTGGGCTGTGATATAGGAGGCACATTTACAGACTTTGTTCTCCTAAACGATAAGACAGGAGAAATTAAAACCGGGAAATGTCTTACCACCCCTCAGGATCCTTCTGACGCAGTTGAAGAAGGAATACGGGCACTCGAGGCAACAACCCCGGATTTTGTCGGGAAACTGGACGAACTGATCCACGGCACAACCCTTGTGATTAACTCCATCATCGAGAGAAAGGGAGCAAAAACCGGCCTCATCACGACGAAAGGCTTCAAGGATGTCCTCGAGATAGGAAGAGAAATACGTTATGCTCCCTACGATATTTTTGCTGAGTTTCCCGAACCTCTCATACCCAGACGATTGCGCGTGGAAGTTGATGAGAGAATTCGAAGCGATGGCAGTGTATTGAAAGCCCTTGATCCTGAAGATGTGAAAAAGGCTGTAAGCACGCTTCTGGACATGGGGGTTGAGTCCATTGCCGTGTGTCTTTTGAATTCTTTTGAGAATCCAGCCCATGAACAGAAAATACTTGAAATTATTGAAAAAGAAGCCCCGGAAATCTCCACATCAATATCGTATCACGTGCTTCCACAAATCAAGGAATATGAGAGAACAAGCACCACAGTCACCAATGCATACGTGAAACCACTTACCGGGCGGTACCTTTCAAAACTGGCTGGCCGTCTGGCTTCCATTGGTTTCAAAGGGAAGCTTTTCATTATGCTTTCCAGCGGAGGTGTTACCTCTGTTGAGACAGCAGCCGAGTTTCCTGTAAGAATCATCGAGTCAGGGCCTACCGCTGCTGTTATAGCAGGCCAGTATTACGGCAAACACTTCAACATTCCCGAGATGTTCTGCTTTGATATGGGGGGCACAACAGCCAAGTCATGTCTTATCCAAAAGGGGGTCGCTGGCGTGGTTCCCACCTTCGAAGTTGGACGCGTACAGCGATTTATGAAGGGAAGCGGCCTCACGATCCAGGTACCTGTGGTCGATCTCATGGAGATTGGTGCAGGTGGAGGCAGTATTGCAAAAATAAGCAAATTGGGTACCCTTCAGGTGGGACCTGAAAGTGCAGGTGCAGTGCCCGGGCCTATCTGTTATGGCAGGGGGGGCATGGAGCCATGCGTAACCGATGCAGATCTCCTGCTGGGATATCTTGATGAGAATTATTTTCTTGGCGGGGAGATGAAGCTTGATAAAGAAAGCGCAAAAAAGGGTGTTGAGGAAAAAATAGCCGAACCTCTCGGGGTTTCTTATATCCAGGCTGTATGGGGCATTCATGATCTAATCAATGAGACCATGGCAGCCGCTGCAAAAACCCACATTGCAGAAAAGGGAGGGAATCCCAAGATAGTAACGATATCTGCTTTTGGAGGCGCAGGGCCAGTTCATGCATATGGACTCGCCAAAAAGCTTGGGTCACCGCGTATGCTCATCCCACCCAATGCTGGTGTGGGCTCTGCCATGGGTTTTTTTACCGCTCCCAGGGCATTCGATCTCCTGAGAAGCCATAAAGTGTCCTTATCAGCAAGTAATTTCCAGGAGATTGAAACCATTTTCAAAAGACTTGAGACAGATGCAGGAAAAATACTCATGAAAGAAGCAGCAGATGATGTCATTCGGTATGAACGCTCCCTTGATATGCGATTCGTGGGGCAGGGGTCAGAGGTCAATGTTTCCATACAAAGTGGAGATTTTAACAGGTTGAAAAAGGAGGAGGTCCGGCGTCTCTTCGATGATATCTATGAGAAGCTTTACGGAAGGACTTACCCTGAATCAGAAGTTGAATTCATCAATTTCAAAGTGAGGGCCAGTCTTCCCGAACGGCTTTTGCAGCTTCCAAAACTTGAACGGAAGCCAGAACACGATGTTAATTCGGCAGCAAAGGGGCAGCGCCATGCTTACTCCCCCATTGCCAGAGACTTTATCCCTTTTACGGTTTACGATCGTTACAAACTATGCCCTGGAGATACTTTTAACGGCCCAGCCATTATTGAAGAGAAAGAGTCCACGCTCATCGTAGGGGAGGATGCACATGTGTCGACAGACAACTATGGATTTCTGTGGGTTGATCTGAAGGAGGTGCGATGATGAGCCATACATTCGATCCGATTACTTTAGAAATTCTCTGGAGAAGGCTCATATCCATTGTGGATGAGGCTGACTCAAGCGTTGCCCGCACTGCTTTCTCAAGCCTTCTCAGGGATGCCCACGATTATACCTGTATGTTTACCGACAGGCAAGGTCGTGAACTTGCACAGGGAACCTTTGCAACGCCCGGGCAGTCAGGCGCCATGGCCCTGGGGGTTAAAAACCTCGTCAACAAATTTCCTGCCCACTTTTACAAGCCAGGTGACGTTTTTATTACCAACGACCCCTGGGCGCTGGCCGGACATCTCAACGACGTTTGTGTCATGAGCCCAATTTTTTACAAGGATAAACTCGTAGCATTTACAGCCTGCGTGTTCCATCATTCCGACATCGGTGGCCGCGTTGCTTCGGACAACCATGATGTTTTTGAGGAGGGAATCTTTATTCCTCTGGTAAAGCTTTATGATCAGGGGGTGCTCAATCAATCAGTCATCGACATGATACGATGGAATGTAAGAACGCCTGACGAAGTCATTGGGGATATACGTTCCCAGATTGCGGCAAATCACGTGTGTTCTGAAAAAATATGTCAGATGCTGAAGGATAGTGGCCTCGAAAGTCTCGATGACCTGGCAGATCAGATCATCGGCCTTACTGAAAAAAGTATGCGGGAGGAAATCGACAAAATCCCTGATGGTGCCTACCATGCCAGAGGCCTGGTTGAACAGATGAAGGGCAAGGAGGACATCATCATCCAGGCAGAGGTGCAAGTAAAAGGCAGCGACATCATAGTCGACCTTGATGGGTCTTCTCCTCAGGTAAACTGGGGTGGCAACGTGGTTTTCAATTTTACCTATGCATATGTATTCATGGCAGTCAAAAGCATGTTTGCTCCTGATATACCCAACAACGACGGTTGTGCAAGGCCGATTCAACTCACTGCCCCTGAAGGATCCGTGGTGAACTGCAAGTTTCCAGCTGCTGTGGCAGCCCGGATGGGGGTAGGGCATTTTCTGACGGAAGTAATATACAGAGCCTTGTCCGGTGTTCTGCCCCGGAAAGTAATTGCAGGGTCAGGTGGAACTCCGGCAGCAATGAATGTTTTTTACGGTCGAAGGAAAGACGGAAAAAACTGGCATTCGGTAATTATTCGAGGCGGCGGCATGGGGGCAAGCGCTGCCAGTGACGGCAATTACGTTTATATTTTTCCTGCCAACGGCGCAAATACACCTGTGGAAATATTTGAAAGCGACACCCCTATCATTGTGGAGAAGAGGGAGCTTCTTACAGATTCCGGTGGCCCCGGAAAGATGAAGGGCGGTTTGGGAAAAAGAGAAGTTTTCAGGATTCCCGACGATGAGTATGCGCCCATTCCACCTGTCAATCTTGGAATTCAAGCCGGAAGGTATATATATCCAGCCGAGGGTCTCTTCGGTGGTAAAGCAGGCACAAAAGCACAGTTTCTTGTCAATGGAAGGCCTGGGAACTCCTATGGATTGACGCAGATGAAGCCTGGTGATGTTGTGACCATTGATGCGCCGGGTGGTGGAGGATACGGGAATCCATTGGAACGAGATGTCGATATGGTAGTCAACGATGTGAAACAAGGCTATGTGAGCATTAAAAGCGCAAAGAACAATTACGGGGTAGTTATCGATCCACAGACCAATGAAGCAGATAAGATAAAAACAGGGAAACTGAGAAGCAAGTGAAAAATGAGAAGTTTGGAGGCAGAGATTTGAGGAAGGGACGTGAACCAAACAGACGTTGTTTTTCACGCTTCACTGCCCAATTTTTACTATTGCTTAGGGGGATTAACGATGAAACAAAGCTTTGATGCAAAGGTTAAATCAGAGACAGAGCTGAAGGCACTTCAGTTAGAAGGATTGAAGTGGACAGTTAATCATGTCTATGAGGGGTCTCAACACTATAAGAAAAAGTTCGACGAAGCCGGGGTGAAACCAAGAGATATTAAAACCCTAGATGACATCAGGAGGCTACCTTTTACTACAAGTAAAGATTTACAGGAAGGTTATCCGTTCCCCCTTCAGAGTGTGCCCTTTGAGAATATTATCCGCATTCACGCATCGAGCGGTACAACAGGTAAACGTAAGGTCCTGTGCTACACGGCAAAAGATGTTGATGACTGGGCCAACATGTTCGCCCGGTGTTACGAGTATGCAGGGTGCACGGTTGAAGACAGGATACAGATTGCAGTTGGCTACGGGGTGTGGACTGCAGGTTGGGGATTCCAGAACGGTTGTGAACGGTTTGGTGCCATGTCAATCCCTGTAGGGCCTGGAAACCTCGAGATGCAGCTTCAGTTTCTCGAGGATTTTCAGACAACCGCCATGTGCTGTACAGCATCCATGGGGCTTCTCATGGCAGAAGAAATCGACAGGGTAGGATTGCGGGATAAGATTGCCTTGAAGAAGATGATTTTTGGCTCAGAGCGGAGTAGCGATGCCATGAGGCGGCGCATTTCAGATCTTTCCGGCGTCCCTATGGAGGAGCTGTACGATATACCGGGTATGACTGAATTGTACGGACCGGGCACAGGGCTGGATTGCAGGTATCATACAGGAATACATTACTGGGCTGACTATTTTATCCTGGAGATATTAAACCCGGAAACCCTTGAATCAGTGTCGCCTGGAGAAGAAGGGGAGATGGTAGTAACCACCCTAATGAAGGAGGCAGCACCCTTAATCCGTTACAGGACAAGGGACATCACCAGGCTTATTCCGGGGGAGTGTCAGTGTGGGAGTGTCATGCCCCGGCACGACAGACTCCTCGGCAGGTCCGATGATATGTTTATCTTCAGGGCAGTTAATATCTATCCAAGCCACATCGATGAAATTATATCCAAGTCAGAAGGCGTGGGAAGCGAATACCAGATTCACCTTTTCAGAAAAGAAAGTGGCAAGGACCACATGCTTATCAAGGTCGAGCGGGCAAAGGACCTGATAAAGGACAGAGAACAGGACAAGCATTTAAGAAAGGATATCGAACATGCAATCAAGAAGCAGATCATGGTGAGCTGCGATGTTGAAGTACTGGATTATGGGGAGCTTCCTCGATCGGAGAGAAAAACGAAGAGGGTGTTTGACACCCGGGGATAGACCTGTGACGCATTATGCGTGACGGATTTTAAGCAAGGAGGGTTATCGTGAACAGATATGATTACCACCAACCAGGAACGATCGAGGAAGCTGTCGGCTTAATGGCCATCCTTGATGATGCAAAATACATCGCAGGCGGCACAGATGTCATGGTCCTTATCAGGCAGAAAAAACTTAAGCCGAAAAACCTCATATCCCTCAGAAACATAAAAGATCTGGTATACATAGATACTGCAAAGGGCCTTAGATTTGGTGCTGCCACTACCCACAGTGCCATAGACAACCATGACATTATCCGAAGAAACTACTCTGCTCTTACCGATGCTACGAGCCATCTTGGCTCTCTTCAGATTCGAAATGTAGCAACTATAGGCGGCAACATCTGCAATGCAGCCCCTTCTGCAGATACTGCGTGTCCCCTTCTTGTCCTAGATGCAGTGGTGTCAGTTGTAGGGCCCAAGGGCGCCAGGGATATTGCTGTTGACGATTTCTTTCAGGGGCCGGGTAAGACCGCCCTGGCGCATGGAGAGCTTGTCAAAGGGTTATCCATTCCTTCATTTGGAGAAAACACAGGCTCTGCCTACATCAAACACACGAGGCGTCAGGCCATGGACCTGCCGATCCTCGGCGTGGCAACAAGGATTACATTATCCATGAAAAACGGTGCGGAAGTACGGTGCAGGGACATGTTTTGTACCATTGACAGCATATCGAACATTCTCGCCAAACTGAAGGAGGAAGAATTAAAAATTGACGAGGCAAGGATTGCCATGGGTGTTGTTGCACCTCGACCTATGCGGGCAAAAAAGGCAGAAGCCGTGTTAACAGGAAAAGTAGTTTCTCCTGAACTTTTTGAAGAAGCAGGAAACGTTGCAGCTAGCGAGGCTCAGCCAAGGGACAGCATACGCGGTGAAGCCTGGTACAGGAGTGAGATGATTAAGGTCCTCGTGAAGCGGGCACTCATCAAGTCTATGGACAGGATTATACGGCCTGATGAGGCAATTTACCCGGAACGATTATGGTAGGGAGGGTAGAATGAAAAGAGAGATCGGTTTTACATTAAACGGAGAAGCGGTGCGCCTTGAGGTTGAAGATCAATGGACACTCCTTTATCTCCTCAGAGAAGTCCTGGAGATGACTGGCACCAAAGAGGGCTGTGGTTACGGAGAATGTGGTGCATGCACGGTAATCATCGATGGAAAAGCAATAAACTCTTGTTTGTACCCGGCAATGGAGGCAGAAGGCAGGGCAATTACCACCATCGAGGGGCTGGTTTCCAAAGATGGTGAGCTTCACCCCCTTCAGACAGCCTTTATCAATGAAGGAGCGGTTCAGTGTGGGTTCTGTACGCCTGGCATGATTATGTCTGCCAAGGCCCTTCTCGATGCAAATGACAAACCCACAGAAGAAGAGATAAAGGATGCTGTCGCAGGAAATCTTTGTAGATGCACCGGGTATGTAAAGATCATCGATGCAATAAAATCAGCTGCAGGTGGGAGGTGACTATGAACAGTCTTACGACAGTTGGGCAAAAGATACCGAAGCGTGATGCGCCACCCAAAGCAATTGGCGCTGCTGTTTATATACAGGACATGAAAGTACCGGGGATGCTCCATGGCAAGATCCTTTACAGCAAGCATCCTCACGCAAGGATTCTCAAGCTTGACACCTCAAGGGCAGAAAAGCTCGCCGGAGTCCGGGCCGTTATCACTGCAGCCGACATGCCGTCTACCTTCAGAATAGGCGTTATGAAGGATAACCCTCCCCTCAAGACAGGAAAGGTCCTCTCCATTCGTGATGAGATTGCTGCTGTTGCAGCCACAAGCCCGGAGATAGCTGAAGAGGCCCTGTCTCTCATCGAGGTAGAATATGAGGTGCTGCCTGGGATATTCGACCCAATAGAGGCTATGAAAGAAGGTGCAATGCTTCTTCACGAGGAAACTAAGTCCAACGTGTTGAAACTTCCATGGAAACTTGTCTGTGGTGATGTGGAGGCTGCCAAAAAAGAAGCTGTTTTTATCGTTGAAGACACCTTCAGCACCCCATGGGTAACCCATTGTTGTCTCGGTACAAGCGGATGCATAGCCCAATTCGATACAAACAATAACCTTACCATGTACAGCAACACCCAGATTCCGTCCCTGGCTCAGAACGATTATATCGAGGCCCTCAACGCGTTTGGACTCAAAAACAAGCGTGTGAGAATTGTACAGTGCGTTATTGGAGGTGGTTTCGGCAGCAAACTCGATACCTATTCCTACGAGTACATTGCTATTAGGCTATCACTTAAAACAAGAAAACCGGTCAAGATTATATTCTCAAGGGAAGAAGAGTTTTTTGCCACCTCACCCCGCCAGTGCACTATTACGAAGATCTCCCACGGTTGCGATAGGGAAGGGCGCCTTATGTTTAGAGAGATTGAGATGGTTCTGGATAACGGAGCCTATACGTCCTGGGGAGCAACCACACCATCGGTAATGATGCTTCCTATCTCGTCACTTTATAAGGTGCCAAACGTCAAATATACGGCAAAGTGTGTCTATACAAACAACACTTACAGCCAGGCTATGCGCGGGTACGGAAACCCGCAGGCAACCTTCGCAATCGAATCTTCACTTGATCAACTTGCTGAAATAGCGGGTATTGACCCCTATGAACTTCGTCTTAAGAACGCAAACGAACCCGGCGAGGTTACACCTCAAAGATTCAAGATTACCTCCTGTGGCATGAAGGAATGTATTGAGGAAGTGGTAAAACGTCTCAACTGGAAAGGAAAACACGGAAGAGGGGCCGGAAGGGGCGTTGGCATGGCCTCCCTTATCCACGTTGGCGGTGGCGCCCGTGTGTACAAATCTGATGGGTGTGGCACGATCATAAAAATGGACGACTTTGGCAAGGTCGACGTGTTTACAGGTGCCAGTGACATCGGTCAGGGATCAGAGACAATTATTGCCCAGATCGTGGCCGAGGTGCTTGGGATTCCTATTGATGATGTGAACGTGATCAATAACGATACTGACATATGTCCCTGGGATGTAGGAGTTCATGCAAGCAGAACTACCTTTGTGGCGGGTAACGCAGCCCTAGGGGCAGCGCTGAAGATAAAATCTCAAGTTCTGGAGGCTGCAGCAAAACTTCTTGAGGAAGACCCTGCATATCTGGATATCAAAAACGGTATAGTTTTTTCCACAAGGAACAAAGAGAAAAGTACGCCTCTCGGAAAAGCTCTTCGCAAGGCGCACTATACCCTGGGCGGCAAGATGCTCATGGCAGAATATTTCTACGATCCGAAGAACGAGAACTTTGACAAGGAATTCAAAGGAAACCTGTCTGTCTCCTATGCTTATGGCACACATGGTGTTGAAGTAGAGGTTGATAAGGAGACAGGACAGGTAAAGATACTTGACTATGTTGCAGCGCATGATGTGGGAAAAGCGATTAACCCCTTACTGCTGGAAGGCCAGATTTATGGTGGCGGTCTTCAGGGTGTTGGTTATGCCCTTGGCGAGAAGATGGTTTACGTGAATGGAGAACTAAAAAACGGAAATTTCCTTGATTATAAGATTCCTACAGCAAAAGATGTTCCGCCCATGCAGGCTGTTATTGTTGAAACTGACGAAAAAGATGGCCCGTTTGGAGCAAAGGGCATTGGTGAGCCCGGTCTGGTACCAACAGCTCCTGCTATCGCAAATGCCATCTATGATGCTGTTGGGGTTCGCATAAAAGACCTTCCTATTACACCAGAAAAGGTGTTGAAGGCGTTAAAGGGAAAAGAGAAGATAGGCTGAACCTTTCTTCGTTATTGAGCATTTGCCCCTGGGCGTGAATCTGCCCTTACATAACGTATGGGAGATCGGGATATCTGGAACAATGGATCAATTACCAGTAAGGTATTCCAGATTTTTCCTTCCAGTCTCCTTCAAATCGCCCGTCAAAAAAATCCTCCAGTTTATCAAACAGGCGCTTCCAACCTGCTTTGCTTTCGTATTGCAAGAGATCTTCCAGAAATGGCACTATTTCACCCAGTTTGTCCTTAGGCAGGTAGGCTCTGGCACCAAGATCATACGATTTTTTCATGGCTTCCGGGCTCAAAGCATGGGCTGTCAGCATTGCCACACGCATTTTCCTCTTAATCGCTTCCTCCAGAAGATCAAATCCCCGTACCCCCATAATATCAAGAACAACAACATCATAGTCATTTTTTCTTAAGAGGCTGTGAGCCTGTTCATACGTCGTAGCCTTGTCAATCGTGCATCGCGGGCAGTCAAGCTTGATTTCCTCCTCGAGCACTGACAGAATGTCAGGCTCATCATCCACAAGGAGAATTTGTCGGCCATCGAGAATTGATTTGCTCATAATAACACCCCTTACTTTCATCTATTGTTAAGCACCTGATACATAAAGAATAGCTTCTAAATACACAAATAGCAAGTAGCGCAGGGAAAGTACTCTCTTCAGTAGAAATAGGATATGTTACGTATATCTCCTACCAACATTGCATAGAGGCTTTTTCTGTTTGGTAAGGATTACTGTATGAAGTCTGGCAAAAAAATAAAGGCTCTATACAAATCCTACCCACAGGGGTTACCCATGGGCAGGATGTTTTCCGTCAGAACAGCGTATTCAATAAGTGC
>MVQO01000187.1 GCA_002067585.1 Syntrophorhabdus sp. PtaB.Bin027 | reverse complement strand
ACATGTTCTCTCCTGGGGGTAAGAGAAAGTTTTCATATCGGAAATCATGATCTTTTTCCCATAGGCGACGAGCCCATCAGTTTTGGCAAAGGCCCATCCCATAAAATAACTATAAGGGGTTCCATCACGTTTATGATCTGTTCTGACAATGAGAGGTCTTTTATTTGAAAAACCCAGTGAAAACAGAGTGGTAAAATGGTCATGGGAAAGGTTTGCATGAACAATATCAATCTGTTCCTGCAATACATACGCTTTGATTGCTCGCATATCGAAAAACCAGTCCCTTGGTGCAAAATACCTGTTAAGTTTGAATCCATCAAAAAACTTGAGCCCCCTCAGTTTTACCTCTTTCTCGATGGTTCGTTCCGGAAATTCGATGGGGGTTTTTCGGTAGGCAACGGCCACATCAACACCTTCGGTACCGAGCGCCTCACATAATGACAACACAGGTTCTGCCGGCCCCGTCCACTTCCAGTCGCTAAAGAGCTGAAGCACTTTCATGTCAAACACCACCATGGGATAGAGCCGCATTTCCCATATAGCATGGAGTAATGAAAAATGAAAAGCTTGAAAAAACAATAGAAATAGGCGAACAAATTGTGTGACGTCGGACCCTCAACCCTGAATGTGCCACTGCTAAACAATCAAATTTACCAATATTCATATCTTTCATACACCATAAAACTGATGAATACTCTCACACACGTATTGCACTTCCTCTTCTGTCAGAGATGGGTACAATGGGAGGGAAACAATCTCAGAAACAACTGCCTCAGCCCTGGGGAAAGAGCCTTTTTTGTATCCAAGAGTCTGGTAGGTTTTCTGGAGATGGATTGGGATAGGATAATGGATAAGGGTGGTGATGCCTTTATGGAAAAGATATTTCATAAGATCATCCCGTTTCTCAGCCCTAATGACAAACAGGTGATAAACATGGTAACCCCATGGCTCTTCCACGGGTAAAGCTACCGGCACATCTTTTAATTTCTTCTTGTACCATGACGCAATCTTACGCCTCTTTTCATTCCATATATCAAGCTTTGTCAGTTTGTACCTGAGAATTGCTGCCTGTAACTCATCAAGCCTTGAGTTGTACCCCTCAACCACATGGACATGCCGTTCGTGCTGGCCATGATTGCGGAGCATAAGGGCGTTTTTGTAAATGGAATCTGAATTGGTTACAAGCATACCGCCATCTCCATAGCAGCCAAGGTTTTTTGTGGGATAAAAGCTGAAAGCTGAAACATCCCCAAAGCCACCTACCTTTTTTCCCTTATAGAGGCTACCATGGGCTTGGCACGCATCTTCCAGGATACCTACTCCGTTTTGCCTGCAAATAGCAGCTATCTCATCCAACGAAGAAGGATAACCATAAAGATGGACTGGGATGCAGAGTTTGATGCCCTTCTCCTTCCTCAAAATATCTTCGAGACGCTCTGGATCCATGTTGTAAGTACTTGTCTCAACATCGCAAAAAACAGGGATAATTCCATGGAGGGAGAGCGACATGACTGTTGCAATATACGTGTTTGGCGTCGTTACTATTTTATCACCTTTCTTGAGGCCATAGGCAAGGCCGGCAATCTTGATGGCATCTGTCCCACTTCCAACACCAACAGCATATTTTGCCCCAATGTACTGTGCAAAAGCATCTTCGAATGCCTCCACTTCTTTACTGAGAATGAATTCACCATTTGTTAGTATTCTCTCGGTGATTCCAAGGAGTTCGCTTCTTATCTCCTTATGATCCCTCGCTAAATCGAACATCTTTACATTCATCGTTGAACTCTCCACCGGCTATGAGTAAACTAATACTGCAAACCTTATAAAGATAATATGTTAGAGATTCTACTACATCATCATCTGTTGTTTCCACTTTGAACCTTATTCTTCATGGGTGACTCTGTATTGAGCTGTCAGACTTTTTCAGCAAAAATGATCAGGGTATTCCCACCTTCAAGAATTACTTTACTGGTTGTCTCATCAAACCAGTATTCTTTCTGTTTATCTTTTGACCAGAATCTTGTATATAACCTTATAAACAATGTAAGGGGCTTAAAAAAGATAATTTTTGGCTTCTTCAGATCATAGGTTAAATGCACAATTTTTAAGCCTGAAGCCTCTAGGGCGAATCTGATCAGAGTATACCCCAGGGGGCTCAGATGCAATCCGTAGGTCCTCCCTTTACAGGCATTCAGAAATCTCTCGTGTGAGACTGGCTTGGTAAAAAAACCTGTTATGAGAAACTTCATTCGTCGCTCAATATTTAGGTAATTTGGCGTGCTCAGGGCAAGGGTGCCCCCTCGCTTCAAGACCCTTGTCACCTCACGAACAGCATTGTATGGGTTTTCCATGTGTTCGATTGCTTCGAGAAAACAGACATAGTCAAATTCTTCGTCGCCATATGGCAGCCTTCCATTAAGGTCACCTTTCTCAACAGTTAGCCCTTTGACAAGAAACTGTGCAGGTTCGATGTCACAACATGAAACGGTAAATCCTACCTCGTGTAGTTTTTTTGCCAGTGCCCCCTGGCCAGTGGGAACATCAAGGATACGCCCCCGCGGTTTGTCTGTCAGATAGGCAATAACCTTTTCGTGAACCCCGTTCCGCGCAAGAGGACGGATAGACTGCTCATCCATCAGACTACCAGTACTCCTTCTTATTTTTCCTGTAGAAATCGATTGTTTGTTTTATCCCTTCTTCCAGGGATACCTTTGGAAACCATTTCACGATCTTCTTTATGCGGGATATGTCAGCGTAGTAATCACCGGGCTCCACCTCTTTTCGTTCTTGAGTGAATTCAGTGTGCGCCACCTTCCCGGTACCTGCTATCTCAACAATCTTTTTTGCGAGGTCTAAAAAACTTACCGGTATGGCGGTCCCAACATTAAAAACCTTTCCGTATGCTTCATCAGTAATGGCGGTCATGAGCATGCAGGATACAAGGTCTTTGATGTAGAGGAAATCCCGGAGGATGTGTCCATCACCGAATACAGGGATTTCTTCATTATCCATCGCCTTTCTGATGAACCAGTTGAAAACGCCATACTCATCATGCATCATGTGATGGCGGGGTCCATAGGTGTTGGTTATCCGTAGACAGACACTTTTGATACCAAAGATATCGTCATACACCAGAACCATCTTTTCTGCAGCCAGGTTGGTTACTGCATAGAGCCCTTTCGGGTTTGTTGGGTGGTCTTCGTTAACTGGCAGTTTCACACTTGCGCCATATTCTCCCCGGGTACCCGCAAATATAACCTTTGCATCTCTGTTATTGTGACGCAGCGCTTCGAGGAGAACAAGCGTGCCTACACAGTTTATCTCAAGGTCTTGAAGGGGATTTCTCATACTGTCAACATGGTTAACCTGACCGGCTAGGTGAAAGATATAGTCTTTTCCCTTTACAAGGTGATTCATGGAGAGCTGGTTTCGGATATCAGAGATGTTGACCCTCACCCTGTCCTCAACCTCTTTAATGTTGAAAAGGTTACTTCCTTGTCTCGGGAGCATGTTGTCGACTATCGTTACATGGGCCCCCAGTTCGACAAGATCTATGGTAAGGTTGCTTCCAATGAAGCCAAGACCACCTGTTATGAGAACCTCTTTGTCTTTGAAAGTGTTCATATTCTCTTCTCTCCGTCCAGTTCATTACCACGTAAGGTTTTTGAAGCCTTTACTTCGAACTTCTAAAACCGGTTTCTGAACTGCTTTTTCTCCTTCATCTCTATCTCCCAAAGCTTGGCGTACTTCATAAAGACATAATACATGGTGGAGACAACGATGATAAATCCAGGCGTTCCGTCCAGAAAACCTCGTTTCAGGATATAATCCCTGAAAAACCGGTAAACAGGACGTGTGATCAAATTTACTAAGTGAAAACGTCTACCCGAGGAGCGAAGATCCTCTGCAAATGCCTCGGAGTATCGGTCAATTGTTCTGATCTGGTGAGCAATGTCTGCATAGGGTGTATGCATATAGAAATGTTTGAGGGTACCAACTGTGCCGTCAACAGTAACCTTTGCGTGTAGTCCCCCTTCCCATCTGCCTTTTTCTCTCCGATACAGACGGATTTCTCTGTCAGGATACCAACCGCCGTGTTTTATTTCCCTGCCAAGATACATGTTTCTTCTACTTGCAATGTATCCATCGCAGGAGGGTGTGCCACGAATTATGGTGGAAATCTCTTTTTTTATGTCATCCATGAGCCATTCGTCAGCATCGATAAAGAGTGTCCAGGGGTTGATGCACTGATCATGGGCATATTGATACTTCTCCCGCAGGTCTTTGGTTTCAAACTGGTAAAGCTTTTCTGTATACCGTGGAATAATATCTTGAGCCCCATCTGTACTGTAAGAGTCCACAACTATCACTTCATCTGCCCAATCGGCAACACTCTGCAGGGCCCTCTCGATGGTTACACCATTATTATAGGTTATCATGTAGACCGATAAAGGCAGCCCGTCGCTTGGCGTTAGCTGTTCGCTGTTCAGCGTTTGCTTTTGCTGATTGCTTGCCACTGGTTGATCCACGTTCTTCCCCCCATCGTCATTCCATTAATTTAATCCATGTCCTTGATAGCCTTGATCAGGTCCCTCGTTGAATGGTCTTTTGGGTCACCTACTATGGCAACACGACCTCCATAATCGCGCACAATCCTGCCCTCAGGAACACTTTCCTCGGTGTAGTCAGTTCCTTTTGCATGGATATGGGGTTGAAGTGCGCGCAACAGATTCTCCACGTTTGGATCACTGAAAAGGATTACGTAGTCAACACCTTCTAAGGCAGCGATAATTTCGGCCCGTTCAGGCGCCGGTGTAACCACACGTTTTCTCTTACCCAGGCCCATCACCGATGAATCGTCATTGACAGCCACAATAAGCACATCCCCCAATGCCTTCGCTCCCTTCAGGTAACGTACGTGACCAACATGAAGAAGATCGAAGCAACCATTACCAAAGACGATCTTCTTGCCCTGGTTCTTTTCTTTTTCTACAATACTTTTTAGCTCGTCAAGTTTTTTAACGATTTGTCCCATAAGCTTGCATTGCCGCCCTCAATTCTTCTTGAGTTAATGTGGCAGTTCCACGCTTCATTACTACAACTCCGGCTGCATAATTTGCTATCAATGCAGCGGTCAGGAAATCTGCACCACTTGCTAGTGCAAGTGTGACAGCCGCACAGACCGTATCCCCTGCACCTGTCACATCTGTCACGTCATCGTTTCCTGAAATA
>MVQO01000186.1 GCA_002067585.1 Syntrophorhabdus sp. PtaB.Bin027 | reverse complement strand
GTGACAAGGGCAAAAAAAATCACATTAAAACCATCTTACCACGGAGATTGAAGCAATGCGAAACGAGAAAAAAGTGAGAGAAATAATCCACATATTAATAGGAAGCAGGTTTTATTTTTCCTTTAGTGTTCAAGAAAGATATGATTTCATCAGGAACATAATCAGGCGATTTCCTTTTTCCTCATAATATTATACACTTACTATTAATTACGATTTGTCGTGCTGAACTACATATAAAATCGGTAAGTTGACGCAGACAGCGAAGGAAATCTCAGGGCGCAGCATGCTCTTTAATTGAGCTATAAAGACAACATCTGCTGATTTCACTTGCAGTGGCAATGATGCTATTTGCTCGAATAACATTGATTATGTTGGAAAAAATTTGTAAATTTGTAATGCATCTTTATGGGGAACAACGTTGGCAGCTGTGCTTCTTTATACCTTCAAGAATAAATATCTGATGCAGCGGTTTCTGCAATCGTGAATATGAAATTTCCAGACATTGACCGGTTCAAAATGAACGACCAGTATTTTGAAGAGATTATTTCAGGTATCTGGCTTATGGATGATCACAGATGGGCCTATTATATCTGGGAAAAAGTGCTTTGGGACATAAGAAATACAGGGCCTTTTGCTCTAATTCATCTTGATTGTCATTGGGACGGCGTCAACGATTTTCATGGTGATCCTTTGGCAGTTAAAAAATTGTTAGAAACACAGGATATTGACGATATTTATTCTCTGGTGGAAAAAAAGATGGGGGTGCAAAAAGACTCGTTTATTGCCCCTGCCATTATACGGGGCCTGGTTGATGAAGTACATTTTTTTTGTAAGCAAACATGTATCGGTCCTGGTTTGTATCCACCTTTTCTCAAAGAGCATAATGCCAGGCAGTTCATCCATGACAACATGAAATCATTGATATCTTTTCAAATCTCAAAACCGATAATTTTTGACATAGGTTTTGGCCTGTTCAACAAAGCTGATATGTGGGATGAGGGAGATCTCTGGTCAGACCATGAGATAGTCGAGTTTCTTCGGATGTGCTCCGACATTATTCAGTCATCATCTGTTGTGACAGCAGCAATGTCTTTCGGTTATTCAGGAACAGCAGATGATACCCGGCATTTAACCAAGCTCTTCACTTCCTACATAAAAGATTTACAGGTTTAGGCGGGGCACAGGCAATCTGTTTTTTTGTGTCCCGTTTCAGAGACTCAATAGCAGATTTTGATAAATTTTAAAATCGGTATCGCTAAAAGTGACGAAATAGACCTTTTCCACGTAACCCTTTTTCTCATCCAGAAAGTTCTTGACAGTAGTGACGGCTATTTTTGAAGCCGTTTCAATGGGATAGCCATAGGCACCAGTTGAAATACTGGGGAAAGCAATAGTCCTTACATTATGAGCTACTGCAAGTGTGAGGCTATTTTTATAGCAGTTGGCGAGCAGATCTGCCTCATTGCCACCTTCTCTCCCATAGATTGGACCGACTGTATGGATTACATACTTTGCAGGAAGTTTGTATCCCTTTGTTATTTTAGCATCTCCTGTGTTGCAGCCACCAAGCGTTTTGCATTCTTCGTACAATTCCCTTCCCGCTGCTCTGTGAATGGCCCCATCAACACCACCACCTCCAAGAAGTGAATGATTAGCTGCATTGACTATAGCATCGACATTCAGCTTTGTTATGTCGCCTTTTATAACTATGAGTTTTGACTCCATCAGGATCACATATTACCTTTAAATTAATAAATTATCAAACTCATCCGGATTCATGTAGACTTTCAAAATATCGATTCCACCGGGCAATTCATTCTCATCCGTGCCGGCATATGTGTTTTGGATTTAGGTATTACTCTTTGTAAGGTTTGCATCTTTTGTACAAATTCCCGTATAAGCAGTTAGAAACGGGTTGTTGCTATATACAAGTTCTTTATGTTTGTTTTGCCTGTTCAGTCCAAATATATTTTACCCAGCTTCTCCAGCAGATGGTGAAATTCCTCATGTTTGCCTGGGCCTATACGTTCCGTTTCTATTTTTTCAAATCCTTCAAACAACTCGTCCTGTATCGTTTCTGATAAGCGACTGTCAGCCATTACAAATAAGACGCTGTTCTCCTTTTCAATATGATTCGTCAGTAAAGCTATATAGTCTCGTCCATTCACAGTGATACCTTGTGAAAAAGATTTGTTTTTTTGTTTGTATCCATCAAATGCTTCACTCATTGCGCTGATATAGTTCCTGCCCAGCCGGTGCTCCTCAAGCATGGCACCGATAGGGCCACCCTCTTTCGGGATACCAGCTTCTTCGAGTGCTGGAAATAACAAATCTTCTTCCTTTCCGTGATGGCATTTGTCCACAAATACCTTCAAAAATTCGAGAATGCCTTCAAAGTGCTTTTCATCAAAATCCCCTTTTGTTTCTAATCGAAAACAAATCTGTCCGAGGATATTCAACATGATTTTGATACCCTCATGTTCATCTTTCAGTTGCTGCGTTGCTTTCATGGCTCTGTCCTTTCTGTTATGGTTTTATGTTACCTTTCCCATTCGTAAACTTTTTTCTGCATCACCTCCATTTCACTCCGGCCAGTCATTCCTGTTTTTCAAATCTTCCAGTGTTCCACAATCTATATGATTGTTAACACTACAAGCGGGTCTCTCTTTATAAAGTCGACCATCTTGCCGCCCACATCACAGTGAAAGTAAAACTTCCCATCTTCACATGCATGATTGATTGACACCCCACAAGGTTCGTTTTTGTAGTTGAATGATGG
>MVQO01000185.1 GCA_002067585.1 Syntrophorhabdus sp. PtaB.Bin027 | reverse complement strand
ATTTCGCTCTCGGAATATATTATGCCGGGAATTGGTGGAAAGAGCATGAGCGAAGAGCATGCCAGGGAGACGGCAAGGCTCTTGAATGCGGTACAACCTGACTTTATAAGGGTTCGAACTTTTGCTATGCATCCTGCATCTCCCATGCAGAAAATGGTTGAGGAAGGAACATTTGTTCCAATGACAGATGAAGAGATTGTTCAGGAGATAAAGCTTCTTGTCTCGTGCCTTGATAAGATGCACAGTTATTTTTCCTGCGCAGATTTCAGCCTTAACCTCCTTATGCAGGTTGATGGTTATCTTGATGAGAAAAAAGATTGGATGCTTGAGGAACTCGACAGGTATCTTGCCTTGACAGAAATGCAAAAGAAGGCTTACTCGCTCTTGCGCCGTTCAACCTACATGCAGTATCCTATTGATGCGGTCAACAATGAGGGGTTGATGAAGCAGTTAGAACATGAGATTGAGAAACTGGAAAAAAGCGGCAAGGATGGTTTTAACAAATATATACAACTTCTCATGTCCTACCAGCTACCGCAGCCGCAGACCGATAGCTGGTCTTAGAAAATGCACGATTGTTACAGGTCGCGATAAAGACCACGTCTGCTGTCTCTAGCCTCCCTGTATGCCCTGACGAATCGATCCTGGTATCTCACGTTCGGAGGATAGGTCATTATGTTGGCATACCCGGCCTTGACAATTTCTTCATTCAACATCTTTCCATCTGATAAATAAGCGTACACGAGAAGTCTGTTGTATTTATCTCTCTTCTGAACATCAAACTCAATGCCAACCATGTCACCCTTTCTCACAAGGGTCCTTACATACCTTGCAGCTTCTTTCCCCATGGCCGTAATGGTGTCGATATCCTGGTTTGATCTCAACGAATCTTTTTTTGCCTTTTTATTAATTCTGCTTTCTGGTGTATCAATCCCGATAAGCCTTACGGCCTCCTCCTGCCCATTCATTTCGATTTTGAGTGTATCGCCATCCACTACTTTAATTACAGTGGCTTTGTTGAATGCGTTGCCAGCAGAAAAACACAACAGTAAGGCAAAAAAAGCAAGGATGACGTGGCGGAATAACTTTGCTATTACCATCGGAAACCTCCCAAAAATAATAAGCTCTGCCCTTTATTATCGGCAAAGATTGGGATTGTTTCCGTGATTCTGCTCACAGCCGAAATTGAGCTGTGACCTGCACTTCACTTCCTACATCCTGGTTCTGTTCTTTTTCAAGATGAGGTGTTCCAGAATAAGGACTGTCAAGACACCCACAACAAACCCATTTCCAATAATCGGCTTCAGGAAAATGGGTAGTAAACGAAAAGAAGATGCAGGTAGAAAAGCAATGATCGTACCCAGAAGAGTTGGAATTCCTATGGTCAAGATATTTTGTACTGAAAAATCTTTCTTTGAGTGAAAAGCAATATCTTTACCAGCGGAAACCTGAAAAGACAGAATATAGATCAGACTGCTTCCAATAACAGCAGGTGGAATATTGTCCAGGAGGTTGATTACGAGAGGCGAAAAAGAGATGAGACAGAGCAGGATTGATGCAGGGATCAAAGCAAAACGGGATGCGCTTTTTGTGGCCCTTATCACACCCGGACTCAGTGAAAAATTAACAGGACCTATAACCCCCAGAAATCCTGCAATGATATTTGCCACCCCGGTAAATGTAATACCTCTGTTTATTCGACTTGACATACCCGTCGGGTTCAGTATTCCTTGCATTGACTGGATGGAGCCCAGATCATTAATTGAAAGAGCAAAAAAACAGAACAGAAAAGAAACAAGAACGCCAGACTCCAAAGACCATCTGGTGATAGGACCAGTCAGAAAAAATCCTGCAAATCTCTGATCAATTATTGCCTCTAAGTTGATGGCGAAGGGGAAGATAAGGTAATACACTGTGCTTCCGGCAATCATTGCCCACAGAATCATTGTAGATCTCCAGAGAGGCCCAACAAGCCTGTAAGAGAGAAACATGCATCCAGTTAATATGATGGAAAAAATAAGATTGGCCTCGGCCAGGACAGCCCTGTGTGGCTTTGTTACCAGATTTAAGATCATGGGTAAAAGCGTAAAGGCAATCAGAATGAGAACTACAGCAACAACACGGGGGGTAAATAATCTCTGAATATAACCAAAAAGGCCGGATAGACTCAATGCAGTCAGCGCTGCTCCACCTATCATTATAGACGTGTAGATGACGTCAGCATTGTAGTTTCTACCTGAAATAATACCTATTAATAGAACGGTGGAGGGACCAAGGATAAGCGGAAGCCTGTGGCCCCACAGGATCTGGGCAAAGAGGGCAATAGAAACCATGAAGCACATTCTCTGAAGATAGGTAATCTGGCCCACAACTGCACTGTCATGAATAATCCCTACTACTTTTCCCACGATTATTATTCCCGGGATTGATATTGCAAGCCATTGAAGACCCAGAAGCAGAAGTTCTCCAAATGATGGCCACTCATCGAGCTGATGTTTCAAGTCAATGGGTTTCATACTTTTTTCTACAGTATCATTTCTATCAGAAATGGACCAGGGTCAGAGAGTGTTTTTGTCAATTCTTTTGCAAGGTCTTCCGCTGTACTCACTGATACAGCAGGAACCCCCAAACCGGACGATATGCTTACCCAATCAAGTTTTGGGTGGTCTATATCGGCAAGGGATAACGCTTTTGGGCCCGGATCAGCAATCCCAGCCCTCTGCAGCTCAACCCTGACAATGTTGTATCCTCGATTGGAGCAGATGAGGGTTTTTACGTTTAACCCCTCCCGAGCCTCTGTCCACAGGGCTTGTAAGGTATACATAGCACTGCCATCAGCCTGAAAATTTATAACAGGGCGGTCAGGAGATGCCATGGCTGCCCCCACTGCGCAGGGCATGCCATAGCCAATGGATCCGCCTGCAATGGTAAGTACTACATGAGGGGGAGTGAATGCAGTTAAAGGATAATAGGGTATGCCAGAGGTGATACCCTCATCTACAATGATTGCGCCTTCAGGTTGCAGGGCGGCAAGAACCTGGCATGCTTTTTCCGCTGTCAATGTTCCCCTGGGAAGCAAGGGCTTAATGCCCTGTGGCAAATTCCAGCCCCGGTTGCTGGCGGATGTTGTATTCAGTTCATCTTCCAGGCATTCAAGGACTTCAACAATGTTTTGTGTGCCGGAGCAAATAGAGAGTTTTTTTTGATCTTTTGTGAGCAAATGGCTGTCTACTCCGAAATACCCGAAGAAGGTGACAGGTTCCTTAGCATCAGCGAGGATAATTGTATCGTACTGAGACAAGAGCGCTTGTGCTGGTTCAGGAAAGTATGGAATTCTCACTACATCAGGAAGCCCTTTGCCTCTTTCGACATATCCTGGAAATGTTTCTGTGATGAGATCACATCCAGTGTTTGACTGGATACGCCCTGCTGTTGAAAGGCCCTTTCCACGAAGAGCTTTGCCGCCCAGCATAACCGCTGTTCGTCTTTCTGTTCGCAACAAGTCCGCTGCAGCCTTAATGAGAGTCATGTCAGGGGAATCAAATTTGAGTGGTGCAGGAGCACAGATAGTGTTTCCTGCCTCGGCCCAGAGATGATCGTTCGGCACAATAAGGGTTGCAATCTTTCCTGGAAGGGATGCTAAGTATGCTTCTGTAACAGCACTGGAGAGTTCGTTGGCAGAAGTAGTGGTTTTAGTCCAGTCAGAGACAGCCCTTGCAAGGGACTCGACATCCATGGTGAGAGGGGCATCTGCATCAATATGCCATGTTGTATGCTGGCCGATAATATTGATCAATGGTGTACGTGCCCTCCGTGCATTGTGAAGATTGGCAATACCATTTGCAAAGCCAGGACCTAAATGAAGGAGGGTCAGACCAGGCCTCTCTTTTACTCGTCCATATCCATCTGCCGCGCCACTACAAACGCCCTCGAAAAGGGCCATAACAGGATGTATACCAGATACAGTGTCAAAGGCAGCAACAAGTGGAAGTTCGGTTGTACCTGCATTGGCAAAACACACTTCAATACCCGCAGCTGCTGCAGTCTGTAAAATAACTTCAGCGCCGTTCATTCCTTCTTCTCCTTGAAGAGTAACAACTGTCAATCCTATCAGAAGTCTTTTTTATGTGTCAACATGAAAAGCGCGAAGATATCCTCCTCTTTGTGTTTCTGATATGTTTGAGTCTTTAAAGGGGGGAGATAAATTTCGAAGGTTGTTCCATTATACCATCACTGAACACCCTCAGGAAACTGGTATGCTGGTGGACAAACCCATAAACCGCATGCTGTCCAATGCCGGTATCCTACCGCCATTCAATGCAGCGAAAAAGGATTAGAATATTCTTTTGAACTTTCGTCCATACCAATACCAGTATCAGTGATAGAAACGCGAACAAACTGCCACGACCTTCCAAAACCATTTTTCGAAAAATGTTTCACCTGAGTTAACCAGTTCTGTCGAGATGGTCAGGATTTCACCATCAGGCATGGCATCCGTACATTGATGGCAAGATTCATGCAAGCCTGTCCTATCTGTACCATATCTACCAGAATAGATTGCCCACCCTTGCCCGTTGCGGTTACCGAATCACTATCTTCCCCAGTAGTCCTTGAAAGAAACTTGGGTAGAAAAAGCGTTTTCCCCTCATCTTTCTCTATGCGGAGGTATCAGGTTATGCTGCCAAAAGATTACTCACAGTGAGGTTTGTTATGAGTTTCATAAGGGTAAATGCAGATTTTGAGGCAAAACAACCATTATCATACTGTTAGGTGTTTTCTGGCTTTATGTTTCAACTATAGTCTATTTGCGGGGATAACAGAATATTCCTGGGTACATTTCATTTCTTTCACGTTGTTTATTGTTGTAGACCCTATGAATTACACCGTCTAACAAACCACTATTGACACGAAAACCTCTGATTAAACATTTGGGTCATAAATTTTTTAAATCAGAATCATGAATAAGCCTTTCAAGAACTTCCTCAAGCTCTTCCATCTTATAGGGCTTCAGTATGGCTGTTTTAAATCCGTACTCTTGGTACTCAGACATGATGGGGTCGCCTGAAAATCCACTGGATATTATAGCTTTTATATGTGGATCGAGTGCAATGAGCAGTTCTATAGTCTCCTTGCCTCCCATCCCACCCGACACTGTCAAATCAAGAATAACAGCATCGAAGGGCTCACCAGACTCTTTTGCTGCCCGGTAGATGGCTACAGCTTCCCTTCCCTCCCGTGCAAATTCTACATCGTACCCCATATAGCTCAGCATCGCACCGGTAACATCCCGTACGGATTTTGCATCATCCATGACAAGGATTTTCCCCTTCTTTTTCATCACTGCTTCGGCAGTCTCTGTAAGGTCATTGTCATGGATTACGTCTTTGCCGAATGCCGGTAGGTAGATATGAAAAATCGTTCCCCTGACAAGGCTTGATTCAACTGCAATGTGGCCTCCGTGTTTTTTGACGATGGAATACGCAATTGCCAGTCCAAGGCCGACCCCTTTTTGACTCCCTGCATCTTTTGTCGTGAAATATGGATCAAAAATCCGCTCGAGGTGTTCTTTTTTTATGCCAGATCCCTGATCCTGAAATGAAATCTTTACGTAATCCCCTTGCTTCAGGGGGAGATAGTCTTCACGACTGACCCTCACATTCTCAAAGGATATTGCGACAGTACCTCCTTGAGGCATGGCTTCCATGGCATTTCTTAAAATAATATGCACTACCTGCCTTATCTGCCCCTCGTCAACTTCCACAGGGAATAGATCATCAGACATAGTGTATTTCCCTCTAATATTGCTGTTACTCAGGGTTGAGCGTGTTATCTCCATAACAAGGGACGTAATTACCATGGCCCTCTTTGAAAGTTCCCCTCCCTTTGAAAACGTGATGAGCTGCTGAATCAGGTCTTTTGTCATCATGGAGGCCTTTTCAGCATCAATTAAGTGTTCAAACGCCTTATCCTCGCGGGTCAAACTTGTCTTGGCAAGAGATATATTGCCCAGTATAACAAGGAGAAGGTTATTAAAATCGTGCGCTATGCCGGCTGCCAGGGTTTCTACTGACTCCTGATTTCTGGACACAGGGGCACGCTCCCCGTAAACCTTTTTCCTGGTAATGTCACGGATGAGAGATACCACCATATCATCCATTGGGATAAACCACAATTCCCGCTCCAGAGATGCACCATCCTTTGTTGCAAGTTTGCCCTCAATTGGCTGCAAGATTTCCTCTCCGATATTTCTTGTTTTTACCGCACGCAACCAGGCATTCATCGCAACATCTCTGAGGGATTCGTCAGAACAAACTTTTTGCAACCAGGCATCTATTGACTGGAAATCGTCCCGGGAAAATCCAAAGACCTTTAAAAAACCTTCGCTCACATATTTAATGGTTCCTTTTCGATCAGATATTATTGCAGTATCGGATAGCACCTCGAAAAGATTTTCCAAAAGCTTTTCTTGTTGTTTTGAGATATCCTGGCTCTGAATGAGTTGGGTCATGTCCTGCCCTACCCCATACACAAACCTCTCACCCGAAAGCACCACCGGAACAATGCTGAACAAAAACCTCTTTGTTTTACCACGTACTTCGAGTTGTGTTTCAAAGCTTTCCATCTTGTTCACCGGTCCCTGGCTTTCAAATAACCGGGCAAGCAATTTTTTGGGAATTAGGTTGCTGGCATCCATTTTACGAAACTCTTCCAGCGTACATTCAAAAAGCTCAACCATTTTTTCATTAAAATCACTGTAGCGATAGTCTCTATTGACCACAAAAAAAGGGCTTGGTGCGCGTTGAAAGAGCGTCAGATGTTTCAGGCGCTCCTCAACCAGACCGGCTTCTGCTTGCTTCATTTCAGTAATTTTTAGCTTGAGGTCAGTGTTGGATTTCATCAACTCTTCTGTGCGTGCTTCAATCTTTTTTTCATGGTCACGCGAGAGTTTGTCGAGCAATTCTTCCTGTCGTTTTCGTGACAGGAGATATAGCACCAGAAAGGTTGCTATGATAGCAAGACTGAAAGGAACGGCAATAACTTCCCACTTAATCTTTTTGTCTTCACTTGGCCCCGGCTTCGGTTCATTTATAATGATACTGCCCTCCGGCAATGTATCCTGATTAATGCCAAACTTCATTAGCTGATTATAATCAAACATAAATATGTTCTGACTTTTATGCTCTACCGGTATCCTATCAACAGGTTCGCCCTGCAAGATCTTAAGCCCCATCTTTGCAGCAAGCATCCCCTGGTGAAAACCGCTTATTAGTTTGCCGCCAATGATCCCATATCCGAGATAGTATTCCACCAATGCATACAGGGGGATATTGTACCTTGTAAGGATCGGGGTGCTCACCTCGATAGGTACCGCCGCCCCACTACTTTCCCTAAATGATCCCATAAGGATAACTACAAAGTCTTTATCCTTATCTTTGAGCAGTTTTTCGAAATCTTCTAAAACAGGATCATCAATAATAGTTGCAATCAGATTTTTTCCTGTTGCTGCAAGGGCATCTTTGAAAATCTGTTTTTTAACGGCACCAATCGCTGTACCATCATTAATTGCAATAATTTCTCTTGTATTTGGATGCAGTTTTAGCGCAATATCCAGGGTTGCCTTTATGTCAAAATCTTCCAGCACTCCTGTTACAAGAGGCGCTTTTTGCCGCAGTATCTCGTTTTGTGCGTCCACACCGCAGAAAACAACAGGTATCTTGGGAAATAGTAAGTCCCTGTATCTCATAGCAAAGTTTAAAGCGTCTTTATTAGAAACTATGATAAGATCAAACCGTACTTTTTCAAATTTGGACCGATAGTACAAAAAGAGGTGGTAGAAATAGTTTTTATCCGCCACTCTTTTAGTATCCATAAACTCTATGTGCAGAGTAATATTGCTTTTACCATCTTTCAGAACCGATTCTATACCTGCAAGAACGTTGTCCGTCCAGGGATATCCTTTATGGTAAGAATTAATAATGAGTACATGTCTGTTTTGATCGGGAGGCTGTGGAATCGGAACAGCGTTGCTAACTGCGAAAAAGACAAGGAAACATGCTACACTTAATGAAAGGTACAGCCCTGTTCTCACTGATTTCTCTCTCCGCTTAACCTTGTCTTCATATTGAAAATATCCTTGTTTTACAAAGACTTTACTGATTCTTCGCATAATAGGAAACATGTCTTAAATTACATCACGGCTATATAATATAACAATTCCCATGACCTGCTGCAAAAACGACTTGTTTGATAAACAGAAATTATGTGGTAGAAATCTTACGAATTCTGTTAAGCTATCTCTCGTCTCTTTGCTCTACCCTGATATGAGAACAGTCCCTTTGAAGTTGAACATGTTCAAGGGGAGTAATAAGCATTGTTTGGGGAGGATGTTATGAAGATCACCAATCTTGACAGTACAATAATGACAGAGGTAACCATGGAAGGAGCAAGTAAGGTAAAGAAGCAGCTCCCCATATCAAGCCAGGACGGTTCGCCAACATTTTCTTTCAGGGTATTTACTGTTGAGCCTGGCGGCCACACACCTTTCCATACCCATGCCTTTGAACATCTCAACTATATCATCGATGGCGAAGGCGCCGTTGTAACACAAATGGGAGAAGAAAAACCGGTGAAAAAAGGTGACTTTGTGCTCGTTCTCCCCGGGGAGAAACACCAGTATAAGAACAAATCCTCCTCCCGGCCTTTTGTGATGATTTGTGCAGTACCGAAAGAATATGAATAGCGGGGAAGCAAGATCTGCAAAACCCAAGGTAAAGCGAATTTACTCTCCTTTTCCCATAGTCTCTTTCGAAAAAATGATACTGACCAGTGATACTGTGTTCATCCCTAAAAATACCCAAAATGCCAATTGATATGCATGGGGTGGGTAGACCCCCTGTATCTTTCCGGCCATATCAAGTACATAACCAATGAGTGGCTGAAACACCACTCCTCCAAAAAAACTAAAAAGGTTTGCAGTTCCTATTGCTGTTCCTGCCATCTCCAGTGGAAAAAGTTCTTTCACAGCAGTAAAAACTATAACAACTATTGAGCTTGTTGTTATACCCATGAGAAAAAAGACACCGAATAAAGCAGGTATGGAAAATTCTTTATAGAATGCAGTCATGATGCACCAGACAAGAACATTCACACATGAAGCTCCAATGAGCACCTTTTTTCGACTTGCAAGGATTCTGTCAGAGAGGTATCCGAGAAAAGGACTGCCGAATACCATACCGACTGCAATCATAGAGAGGATATTCCCGGCAGAAGATTGAGAGAGATTGTAGGTATCAATAAGGTATGGGCCTGCCCAAAGCGCGAAAAAACTGAAAAGAGTCCCTTGTGTGAAAAAAAGCCAGACTGCAATAACCCAGAAATGTTTCTGCCTGATGACAAATGATAAGTTTATAAGCAATTTATGTTCTGATTTGACAAGTTCTCGATTTACCTTCGTTGTACTGCCTGAATCCGGTTTGTCGACAACTATAAAGAATGTAAGGAGCGCCAAGAAGATGGTTACTATACCTATTATAACAAAGGCACCTCTCCAGCCTAATGCCTCTGTAAGTAAAGCAAGAGGCGTTGCAGCGGTGAGCCACCCTATTCCTCCCATCGCCATAAGAAGACCAGATATTCGGGCATACTCACGACCGCTGAACCATTCTGCAAGTGTTTTCAGTGACGATACAAATGTTGCAGATACCCCCAAGCCAACAAGGACCCGTGCAAATACAGCAAAGCCAAAATTAGGGGCAAAAGCAAACAGGATTGACCCCAGAGCTGCAACAGAACTGAATAGGGTAACTGTCTTTCTTGTTCCCCAGGAGTCAGAGAGAAAACCAACTGGTATCTGTGTAATGGCATAGGAGTAAAAATATCCCGACGCAAGGATGCCGAGAGATGTGCCCGATATGGTGAAAGCCTTTATGAGCTCAGGCGCAACAACAGCCGGGCATACCCTGTGAAAATAAACAATGAGATATTGGCACGACAGTACCCAGAATATCACCCAGCGGTAACGAGCTGCTTTTGTCAAAAAACACCTGCCAAAGCTTAATACCCCCTACCTCATATTTTCAACGGCATTGACAAGAATACTGTTATCCAATGATACTTCCCGGTAAATGGATTCTACTGTTGCTGCATCCAGTCGTTCAAAATCCGTTTCCATTGGGGTAACAAGGACACCGGCCATCTCAACCACTCCCGGACTGACAATAATCCGCCCGTCCCCTTCTTTATAAAAAACATCTGGACGGTGCTTTTGTCGGGGAAATAATACCACAAGCCACGATCTTTTATCGTAGAAGCCGGCTATATTCACCATAGGCTCATCATCAGTCTGAATGGCCCCCTTGAGAGCATCGAATACCCTCGAAAATGCTTCTATCAATGATGTAGGGTCATCACCCTTGAGCACTACCATCTCACGCCCGAGATCATTTGCAATGTAAACAGAAATACCAGCAATCCGTGCAACCAGTAAAAACTTTTTATCTTTATTCAGCTCCTGTTCAACCGGCATATGTCCTGTGGGTAGAGCCTGAAAATGAAGGTGATCCGGCGCAGAGGCACCACACCTGGGCCCATTATAAAGAGTTATCCAGCCAGGGCCAAGGTCAGACATAAGGTTGAGAAAGGTATCAAAGCAATCTGGAATAGCCTGGGGGCGGTGCTCAACATGAGAGATAGTAAAGTGAGACTGCAAGACAGGCCTTGGATTACAAAGAATCCTGTATTCTTTCCTATAGAGTATCCACTTTTGCTCTGGTGGCAGGTTGTGTTGGCATAAGAAGCAGGGGCGTTCTTGAATATCCTTCTTGCCTACTGCAGCAGTTGCACTTATCAGTCTGCCGGGATTGAAATAGAGGAGAATGGAAAAGTCTTTTAAAGGGATTTTCCTCGTCTTCACAGTCTTTAAGGCTTCGTAAGCATCCTTGAGTTCCTGCCATGATTCCCTCTGTTCTGACAAGAGCATAAAACAGTGTTTGGAAAGACCTGAGAAGCTTTCGCAGCCATCAAATATGGCAAAGGTTTTCTGCTCTTTGGAAGAGGGGTTCGAGGGGTCAAGGATTCGAGGGGTCAAGGGTTAGGTCCTTTACTTATCTGCTGACGAGCACGTATCTCTTCAGTGCGGATAGAATCCTTAAAAGCATTATTCCGGTTTGCTTCTTCGATGGTCAACACCGCATCAGTATTTTCTTCCCATCGCCTGCACAGGTAGAGGCTGTCGTAAATCCTGCCAACCCTGTACTCGCGACAGACCCTGAGGGCTGCCGCGTAATCTTCTCCGTAGCTTACATTGGGAAACGCTATTCCTCTGATAATGTTTGTATCAAACCCCCTCGGTGCTCCAAGGCCGTTTACACGCAGCGCGTTGTTGTGGCCGTTCTCATCTGTCCATTCACGGTGGTCAACCAAGCCTGGCTTAATCTTCTTTAAATGGGAGTCAACAATAGTATAGGAGCCGATCACCATAGCATACTTCCCATCACGAAGCGCATCAACCATTCTCTGGAGAGTTTTTGTACTGCTATAGAGATCATCTGAGTCAAGCTGTACTGCATAGCGACCGCACATTTTAGAGTTGATAGCCTCATTCCAGCAACCGCCGATGCCCAGGTCAGTACTTATGGGGATGATGTGTTTTAGCGTGGGATATCTTTTGGCAAGGCCTGAGAGAATCTCTGTCGTTCCATCCATCGAATGGTTATCAACAACGATTACATTGAAAGGGAAATCTGTTTCTTGAGAGAGCGCACTCTCTACCGCTCCGTTAATCGTGCTGACACGGTTCTTGACAGGAATAACTACAGTAGCGGTGAACGGGAATCGGTACTGTGTCTGTTCAGCCCGCCTCAATGATCCGGGAGACAAATAGGCTCCTATTTTTTTCAGGTAGTCGGTAAATACAATTTCCATCTCTTTCTGAACATCTGCATTCCGGGGGTCAACATAGGCAAAGAGTTGTCCATCGCCGGAATGTGCCTTTCCAGAAATCATCGAGTAGAGGGGTTCGGGAATATGATGTACAGGACACTCAATGGAAACCTTCAGTCGCAGGTCATAAAGACCGGCATAGCGTGTATCCGGTATGAGGCCATATTTTTGAAGCGCCTTTTGAATCGCCTCTGTTGAAAAAAACAATGCACCACCAAAGTCAAAATCGTCGCGGACACTTCCCGACTGATAACCGCTCAATGGGTGTACTGTTTTCCCTCGCTCATTGAGGTCGTAAAAATCAGAAAAGACAATCCCTGCCTTTGTCGATTCAGTGGCAGCTATCATCTTTTCAATGCTGCCAGGTTCAAAGAACACATGCCCGTCACCTGTTAGAAAAAGGAGATGGTTCGTGCCTGTTTCGTTGATAATACGCATAAGGGTTGTCCTGTCATGAATCTCACCATCCACAGGCGTGCAAAAGGCAGGGAGCCTCTGGCTGGCTGACTCCCGGCTTACAGCCAGGACCCTGTCTACTAAACCGGACGTCTCGATTAAATGCACAGCCTTTTCAAAAAATGGGTCGGTCCTATATTGTGCAACAACGGTGACAGCTTTCATCTGACAATATCCTCATTATATCAAAACAAAACCCGGTACATCAGCATACCATGGTTTCAGGTTTAATCACTCGATTTTGTCTGAAAAAATTATATCAAGGGGG
>MVQO01000184.1 GCA_002067585.1 Syntrophorhabdus sp. PtaB.Bin027 | reverse complement strand
TGCAGGAGATTCTGCTTTTGTCAATTCCTGGATATTCACGGTAAATTTGACAGGAAGAGAGATGAGATATTCCTTAAACTCTTCTAACGGGGCTTTTGTCAGGCATGCTCGGATTAATACCTTCAGGTTTTCCACCTGGAATCTTACCAACATCCAATCGAGCAGATCTGTTCCCGGGCCAGACAGGTGCGAACAGAAGCGAGAAAACTCATCTACCATTTCGTCAATTAGCTGGCGTTGGAAACCGACTACTTCTTTGATATCAGACTCTGGAAAGATTGTGCGAAAGAATTCATGAAGGTTTCGAATACGGCACAAATTGTCGAGGCGCTCTGCTTCTGCCATGCGGCTCCGTCGTCCATGAAGTCGCGCAACAAGATAGTCGAGGTCATTCTCCGTTTGTCTGTTCTGAGAAATAGCTTGAACAAACTTTGAGTCATCTATGGCTGTTTGCACACGCACCGGACAACTCCTTCAACGGCCCATTCCCTGATGGCTGGATCAAGCCTGACCCGCTTTTCTATTTCAATAGCAGCACTGGCCAATTGCTGTTGTTTTTCTTTTTCTGCGTCCTGTATCAGGGCATCAATGATTTTTTTTGCTTCAGTGAGCGCCTCCTGACGGGCATTTTCAATAAGATCATTACCTTTTTTCCGTGCGTCCGAAGTGATTCGTTCCGCCTCGGCCCTTGCATCCTGGATGGTCACATTTGCTTCATTTTCTACTGAGATGATCTTTTGAATTACGTCACGCATGACAGTACCTCCCGAACCCTCCCTGCATTATATGAGTCGAGTTGCTACCCATGCTGGATTGGCATCTCTTCTGTACCCCAACATCTTTCTATTTGGTTAACAACACAGGGCACTTGGAGCCCTTCAGGACATTCCGCGCCACACTTCCTATCAGGTATCGCGCAATGCCAGATTTCCCGAGAGATGCGATTACAATCAGGTCGATCCTTTCCTCCTCGCCTAATTTGAGAATCTCTACATAGGGAACGCCTCGGCGGACAACAGTTTCCACCTCCACCTCATTCGCCTGCGGAAAGCCCTCTAGCTGTTTCTTCAAATTTCTTCTTGCCCACACGAGCTCGTTACCCTTGAAATCCTGAATCATATTTTCAGAGCGTATAAAATCGAGACCGGTAAAATCCATCACATCATGGACGACGTGAAGAAGGAAAACCTTGGCCTGATATTCAGTTGCAATGTCCAGTGCCTGCCTCAATGCTCTCCCTGAGCATTCTGAAAAATCTGTTGGTACAAGAATTCTGGTTGGGACAAGCATTTTTTAATCCTCCTTTGACGTACCCCTATGGGATATAAACACTACAGTAACTCCCTATGAATTGAGTGTATTGTGACCAACTATGGTAGAGGCTAAGGAAGAGCTTACAAGGAAAGCCCTTTGTTACACAAAATATGGGAACTCCATTTTTCATTTTGAACCAAAAGTCTTGTTAAGGGTTCATTCAGCGTGGGCTACGGGCTGGGAACGTTGAGCACGAGAGAAACCAACAGGGGTCTCTATGGGTCAATCATTCTGCTTGGAATATTAATTAACCTTTCTAATCACTACTTATAGCACAAATTCCATCTTTGTCAATCGAGTGTACAGTGGAACCACACCTTGAAGCGTGGTTGAATATGTTTGCTATTCGTGAATAATGTGTATGCTTTGATGCTCAGGGCTTGCTCGTGGGAATCTATGGATGACCGGGCTGTTAAGAAGGGGCGTGGAAGGATTTTTATATCTCGGTTGAATTGGAGATCGAATGATGTGTCGGATCAGCGTGGAAGGGCGAATAGTTTTGCCAGATCCAGCGATTTACCCTTCCTTTTCGCGCGACGACGGAAGGCGCTGAGGCATCGTTCAAACAACTCTCCATGGTCTTCATAGATGCCAGTGAAGGGAAATACCCGTTGTGATTTACCAGCTTTTTTTGTGTTTGAATGCCGGTAAAACGCGCCAGATATAGTGGTATCCTTTTCCCGAAAGTTACCGTCCTTCAACATTATATAACGTTGTTCTGCCACATGGGCCAGTTCATGCAATATAGTTTCCTCCATACTATAGAAACGATACGTGTCCAAATATATATCAGAAAACATGATTCCGTCAGACCAGCGCATATTATGGACCATGGCAAGATGACCATCTTCCAGGATGTCACGAAAGGGATCATCGTGAAGCTGAATATTACAGGTGTGACGGATTTTTTTTGCTTCTTTCCATGACCAGCTCCAGTATACATTCCAGTTATGCGGTACCACAGCACGGGCAAACTCCAGAATTTGATCGTATTCATTTTTCACTACTGAATTAGTTCTGGTTTCCATACAAAAGCCTCCTTTAACGAATAGCGTTCGACAAAGGATTTTTGACGCGATGGCAAAGAATAAAAATTGCTGATTTTGTGGCATATCATGTACTCGTGAATCATGATATACCGAAGATAATCATTAAGATAATGGTGGTGAGCAGATACCAGCCAATTGCCCATGTAATCAGAAGGCTCACCTTTTGTGGTGATTTCTTCATGTCTGCCCCCTCCTTTATTATTAGGAGTTATTGATACCCGGATGACAGTTGATGTGTTTGACAGTGGAGCGATCTGGCGCAATAGCTTCTCCTTTTACCTACCCCTCGCCGATCCTACCGTGTTTGATATGTCTGAATCTATTAGCAAATTGCATACCGTTTTTACTACCACCACAGGAGCGCTATTTTACAGCACTTTTTGTTTATTGTTCTGCAACATGACAAAGAGCAGGGCTACAACCTTCAGTCGCTCTCTACAAGATTTGTTGGACTGATTCCAAGTGAACAGACCAGCAACTTCTCAGATAAAGGCAGGGATAAATTTTATCTCTTATGTTCTTTGTACTTTGTACAGGTTCCAACTTTAAGAAAAATTGTTTCAAGATTTACAGAGATTTCTGTTGACGAGTCCTATATATAGTGGTAATAGTTTTATTCTACACAATATATAGTGAGGCATGACATGAATGTGTATAATATAACCCCTAAAATAGCGGTGCCAGGAAATAACGTCATGGATATAGATGGGACCGTTCTTGCCCGTTTGTCAAAAAATGCTATAACTGTCTTAGAAAAGCGGTACTTGCGAAGGGACCAAAACGGGCAGGTTATGGAAACAGCCGCAGACATGTTTTTGCGTGTTGCCGATGCCATTGCCTCTGCTGACAAGAAGTTTAATAATGATGCTGATACAGCAAAGCTGACAGAACAGTTCTATTCCATGATGACAAATCTCGAATTCATACCCAACTCTCCCACCCTCATGAATGCAGGTCGCGAATTGGGACAACTGTCCGCATGCTTTGTGCTACCTGTTGGGGATTCAATGGATGACATATTCGATGCAGTCAAACACACAGCATTGATTCATAAGTCCGGAGGAGGTACTGGCTTTTCTTTCTCTAATCTTCGTCCGAAAAATGACGTAGTCAAGTCAACGACCGGTATTTCAAGCGGACCTATATCTTTTATGAAAGTTTTCGACATTGCAACTGAGACGATCAAACAAGGTGGAACTCGGCGTGGGGCAAACATGGGAATCATGAGAGTTGATCATCCTGACATCCTCGATTTCATTAAGTGTAAATCCAACCAGATGAATCTGAACAATTTCAACATCTCAGTTGGCCTGACAGACTCCTTCATGGAAGCGGTGAGAAATGATGAATCCTATCCATTAGTTAATCCCAGAGTCAAAGAAACAAGTGGCATGCTGAGGGCTCGGGAAGTTTTTGATCTTATTGTTCGACAGGCATGGGAAAACGGAGAACCTGGCATTGTTTTTCTTGACAGGCTAAACCGAGATAATCCAACTCCACACGTTGGCACCATAGAATCAACTAATCCCTGTGGAGAGCAGCCCCTGCTCCCTTATGAATCATGTAATCTGGGATCAATCAACCTGGGTTTGATGGTAAAAGATGGTGATGTAGACTGGGAACGACTGAAGGAAAAGATACACCTGGCAGTCCATTTTTTGGACAATGTAATAGAGCTTAACCGCTATCCCTTGCCACAGATTGCCAAGATGACCTATGCAAACCGAAAGATCGGCCTGGGTATTATGGGATGGGCAGACATGCTTATTGCCCTTGGGATTCCCTACAATTCAGAAGAGGCAATCAAACTGGGCGAAAGAATAATGGCCTTTGTCAATGATGAGGGCCATAATGCCTCTCGAGAACTGGCCAGAGAGAGGGGGCCATTTCCCAATTTTAACGGTTCAGTATTTTCTCAACGAGGTGAGCCGCCCATAAGGAACGCAACGGTCACCACG
>MVQO01000183.1 GCA_002067585.1 Syntrophorhabdus sp. PtaB.Bin027 | reverse complement strand
GTATCGAAGGCGAGGGTTGATTTTCCAGAGCCACTCGGTCCGGTAACGACAATCATCTTATTCCTAGGAAGTTCAACGTCAATATTTTTGAGGTTATGTTGTCTTGCGCCTTTGACAAAAATCTTATCCATTATATTCCCATATTTGAATCTTGCCTGCCCTGTTAAGAATAGTAAGTTGATTATTCTGGGTTCGGCAGATTTGCGTTACTTTTTTAATGAAATATATTGCTCTGAACTCAGAACCGAATCAGTCAGAGCTGCTTAACATGATATATTTTATCAGAGTGAGCACCCTAATTCAAATAACGCAAGAACTTGCGATAGGCTATGGTGGACAAGGAAAATCAGGAGCGAAAGAAAAAAGAAAAAAGTGTAACTGAGAAAAAACTTATATAGCCTTTTGCAAGCTTAACGGTCTCCTGTTTTTTTATTGATTTATTGTATTATCCACTGTACATTTACAATATCGGTAAACCCTCATGCACATTTTTGTTAACGTGCCATACAGGATGGTGGAAAAGAACCTGGAGCGGGCATCGAGTCTTTCCATTGGCCTTGAGATCTATATCGACAACCATCTCATCGAGGAAATCGATACTGGTCATGTGAAGGAATTGGGTAAAAAGCTAAGAGATTTTAATATCCCGTGTACAGTGCACGCCCCCTTCATGGATTTAAGCCCGGGAGGTTATGACAGGTTAGTGCGGAGAATCACACGGGAAAAACTGAAGAAAACCATAGAAATAGGGAATATCCTAGAGGCCAAGGCATGTGTTTGTCACCCGGGGTATGACAAATGGCGATTTGACGGAAATGAGCAACTATGGCTTGACGGAAGCATTGAGACGTGGTCAGAGGTACTCGATGCGGCAAATAGAGATCTTCTCGTTATTATAGAAAATATTTTTGAGGAGACACCCGAGACTTTAATTGCCCTTTTTGACTATTTTAGGGAAAAGAACCTATGGTTCTGTTTCGACTCCGGTCATTTCAATCTTTTTTCAAAGACTCCCCTTGATGATTGGCTGATACCCCTTAAAGAAAAGATTAAAGAGATGCACCTTCACGACAACAATCGTACTTTTGATGACCATCTACCGATAGGCTCGGGGTCTTTTCCTTTTCGTGAACTGAAAGCCTTTCTGGAACAGATTAGAATGAAAGAGATAATTTTCACAGTTGAGCCTCATTCAGAGGCCACTGTTGTTGAAAGCATAAAACGTTTGAAGGAGTTTTTGTCATAATGGCCCACAGAATAGAAATCGCATACAAGGCAGGTGCCCGGGATGTTCCGGGAGAAAAGTTGAAAAAAAGAATCAAGAGAGATATGGGACTTGATGTGAATGCAAAGGTCGTTGCGGTTTATACTATAGACTCAGACCTAGACAAGGACATCCTCCAAATCCTGAGAGACGATGCTTTTGTAGACCCGGTCATCCAGGAAGGATATTTGGATAAGCCTGTTCCCATGACAGGCGATTGGGCCATTGAAGTAGGATTCAAGCCCGGTGTTACGGATAACGTGGGCAGAACTGCAAAAGAGGTTATCGAATCTTTATCAGGGAGACGTTTCGAGGAAGAGGAAGGTGTTTACACCTCCCATATCTATTTCTTGTCTGGGAAGCTTACTGAGTCCGATATAATTGCAATAGCAGAAGGCATGCTCGCCAATACCCTTATCAATCGCTATGTCTATAAGAGTGCGGCCCAGTATAAGAGCAATGGTGGTATGATGGTTTTTGTGCCCAGGGTCAGCATCGGACACGAGGCAACAGTAGAAATATTTCCCATAACAACAGGCCTAGAAGAGATGATGAGGATTAACAGAGAAAGGACGTGGGCTCTCTCTGTAGACGAACTTAAGGAGATACAGAAATATTTCCTAAAGAAAAGCGTTATTGATTCCCGCAAGAAGGCAGGCCTCACGGAATCGCCCACTGACGTGGAAATGGAGGCCATTGCCCAGACCTGGTCTGAACACTGCAAGCATAAGATCTTTAATGCAGTCATCGAATACGAGGCCGATGGAAAGAAAGAAGTCATTGAGAGCCTTTTTCGAACCTACATTACGGGTTCCACAGATGCTATACGGCGCAAGAAAGGCAGAAAGGACTTCTGTCTTTCTGTGTTCAAAGATAACGCCGGCATCATCAGGTTCAACAAGAGATATAATCTGGCCTTCAAGGTTGAGACCCATAACACCCCCTCTGCCCTTGATCCATACGGAGGTGCACTCACAGGTATCGTCGGTGTAAACAGGGATCCTTTTGGCACGGGTATGGGAGCGAAACTTATTTTTAATACCAATGTATTTTGTTTTGCTCCACCTGATTATAAAGGGACTATTCCACCTCGTTTACTCCACCCGAAAAGAGTCCTTGAAGGTGTACGGGAGGGGGTTGAACATGGGGGCAACAAGAGCGGTATCCCCACAGTTAATGGCTCCCTTGTTTTTGATGAAAACTACCTGGGTAAACCCCTGGTATTTTGTGGTACATGCGGGATCATGCCGAGGGAGATACTTGGTAAGCCCAGCCACGAAAAAAAGGCTCTGAAGGGCGATGCAATAGTTATGGTAGGGGGTAAGATAGGGAAGGATGGAATCCATGGTGCGACCTTTTCATCAGAAGAACTCTCAGAGGCTTCTCCGACAAGCGCAGTTCAGATTGGCGATCCCATAACTCAGAAAAGGATGACGGATTTTCTTCTTATCGCGCGGGACCGAGGTCTTTACAGCTCTATCACGGACAACGGGGCAGGAGGACTCTCGTCCTCTGTTGGGGAAATGGCAGAGGATACAAACGGATGCATTCTCCATATAGATAGGGCTCCTCTAAAATACCACGGCCTTGCCCCATGGGAGATACTTCTGTCAGAGGCACAGGAAAGGATGAATGTCTCAGTGAGCCCTGAACATCTGGAAGAGTTTATGGAACTCTCGGAGAAGATGAATGTCACTTCTACCATTTTGGGAGAGTTTACTGACTCTGGAAAGTTTCATGTTCTCTATCAGGGGAAGACAGTGGCATACCTTGATATGGATTTTCTTCATGATGGACTCCCTAAGATGAAGCTGAAAGCAAAGTGGGAGCGAAAAATCAGGGATGAAAAGCCTTTCGAAGAGCCTTTGAGTTACGGTGAAGCCTTGATGAAGGTTTTGGGACGGTGGAATGTCTGCAGCAAGGAGTACGTCGTGCGTCAGTATGATCACGAGGTGCAGGGTGGAAGTGTTGTCAAACCTCTCACCGGTTCACAGAATAACGGCCCGAGTAATGCAGGTGTGGTAAGACCAGATTTGAACGGAGATGAGGGAGTCGTAATCAGCCACGGGATATGTCCGAAATACAGCGCCTTTGACACATATCACATGATGTCCTGTGCTATCGATGAAGCGATAAGGAACAATATAGCTACTGGTGGCTCCCTGGACAGAATGGCGCTTCTCGATAATTTCTGCTGGTCTGACCCTGTTTTTTCTGAGAGAAACCCGGAAGGGCCATATAAACTTGCACAGCTGGTACGGGCAAACAAGGCCCTCTTCGACTGTACGACATTTTTCGGCACACCGTGTATATCAGGGAAAGACAGCATGAAAAACGACTACATATTTAATAATATAAAAATATCTGTCCCCCAGACTGTGCTCATATCTGCTTTATCTGTCATCAATGATGTCAGTCGAGTTGTGACCATGGACTTCAAAGAGGATGGTGACATTATCATTGTTGTGGGAAAAACATATCCTGAAATGGGTGGATCTGAGTATTTCGCACATAATGGTCTCGTGGGAAATATCCCGCCAAAGGTGAGAATGACCCTGGCAAAACGAACGTACAAGACAATTGAAAAGGCAATACGTCAAAATCTTCTGAGGTCGTGCCATGATGCATCCGATGGGGGACTGGGTTGTGCATTGGCAGAAAGTGCATTTGCTGGAGATGTTGGCGTTGAAATAGATCTGACTGCTGTACCAGCATCTGCTATTTTCAGGGATGATTTTCTACTTTTCTCAGAATCACAGAGTAGATTTGTCGTATCCATAAGGAGAAAAGATCTACACACTTTCGCAGAACTCTTCCGATCAATTCCGTTTGGAGTTCTCGGAGAAACAAGAAAGGATAAACGATTCATATTAAAGGGATTGCAGGGAAAGACGATAATCGATCTTCCGGTGGACAATCTTCTTCACGCATGGCAGGAGCCTTTCAAAGAGCATTTCAGCGGGTAGGTAGTCCACATAAGCTTGCAATAGAAAACCTTAACCTGTGGCTGGGAACTTGCGAGGGATAGAGCCTTTTTTCTATTCATAGGTGCCAGTTGCCTCATAATTAATTCCTGCCGAAGGAATATCAAAGGTTGGTAACTTTGCACCATCATAATTTCATTCTTCTGGTAGTGTAGTTTTCCATCACTTCATCTGCACCGCTTTCTGAATCACTTGATGCACTTTAACAGGATAGTTACATACTTATGGTGATATCTCGTCGTAGTGCAGAACTCATCAAGAATAATCTTCTTCTCAGAGCGGGAGACACGTTTATGCTGTTTGCTGACAGTCACCGTGTATCCTTTCTTTGATCTGTGACTCTTGAAGAACCGCCTTATGAAAGCCAGACGTTCAGCAATAACTCATTATGAGTCGACGAGCCCTTTTCTTTAGGACTTGAGTAAGATTTAATATGGGGCAATTCGAGGTTGCGAAAACTTGACGAAAACAGTTGACAATTTGGTAATAATACATAAAATATCCTACACTGTTGTTGTTGGCACTTGACAATGACAAATCTATCGCTAAGGAGTTTATAATGTTCCAGGTATCCCAGAAGGCAGTAGAGGTTATTAAAGAGTACCTTAAAGACGCCAAGGATCCTCAATCCATTAGGATCATGATGTCGGAAGGCGGGTGAGCAGGGCCCTCACTGGGCATGGCTCTGGATGAGCCGAAAGAGAATGACGAGGTTTTTAACGAAGGCGGCTTAACATTTCTTGTTAATAAAGATCTTCTCAATTCAGTGAAGCCAATCAATGTTGAGTTCATAGAGACAAGTAACGGTAGTGGTTTTTCAGTAACATCAGCCCTGAGCAGTAAGGGAAAAACCGATAACTGCTGTGGTACTTGCAGCTGCTAAGAAGTGGTTTTTTCAAGGTTGAGGCCAATCTAACCCAACAGCCTCAACCTTTTTTTATCTTTACCTCCTTCACTATCAAGCCTGATTTTTCATATAACACAGATATCCTGTGCCCTATCCTATTTTGGCTATATCAACTGAGAACACTCAATTGCTATGGATATAACCTCTCCGAACTCAGAATGACATGGAACATGGACGCAAAGATGTGGATGTTATGATTTCTCCCCTTTGATTACTGAAAAAGGTAGGGGACAGTTAGGGGCTTGTCGGTAATGATCCGGACATGCTTGTTTAACCTGTTCTCCAGCGGGCATTGACCTGCGTCTTCAGGAAGTCTGGCGTTTCCTCCCCTGATGATATTCAGCCGGGAAAAACCCTTAGAATTATTGTGTGTAACCCATCTGCCCTTGAAGGAGCCTGGATAATCGACTGATTGACCCATATTCAGAATAATACTCCACACAAAATTTATATATAAAATTGGGATTCAGATTATTTAATGAATGGCGTGACTCATACTTTGAAAAAGAAATCAGATCTCACCGTATGGTCCGTCTGGTACTTAGCCGTTAAAGTTATTTGTTCTGATTATTCAGGAATTTTTTGTAAATCTGATAATGGGTCGTTTCTTCAAAGCTGATTTCCCGAAGAGGGGAGTAATCAAAGCTATGGATAGTGGAATCCTTTGCACCAAGCAGGATAGGAGGGGTGATAAGTGAGCACAATAATGAACCGAACATGACCTTGTTGTGTCATTGTTTTCAAAAGGTTATGGAACTGAAGTCGAGAGTTTGGTGAGACGAGGGATCATTCGTGGTGGGTATTTGTAAAATAGTCAAAAACCGCTGAACTGAAAAACGATCCCGGCACAACTCCATCTGTCTATTCCACATCAATATATCTATAAAGAGTACGCTTATACTGGTTGAAGTTTAACAGGCCACCTTCATCATGCTCCCGGATATGAATGGTGCAACGATGGGAAATGGTTCTCAATAAGGTTGATTTTCCAGTATCATATCTCTCTACAAAAAACGTAATTGCATGACCGAATGGGACTATCTTTCTTGTGTTCAGATTGAGGAGGCAGAATTACTGCATATGAAAGGTTGAAAACAATAATCGCATGATTTTCCTTGACTTCCTGCATCACATTTTGCAAAATACAAAATCCAATCATAAGTAACAACAGGAGCTGGCATTATGGAAATGGTATCCTTTGTCCTTGCGACACGCTGCGATATCCTTTCCAAATTCTTTTTATACGGGTTCACATGAATATATCGAACAGGAATCATTTCAAATATCTTAAGGTTTGAAAGAACTATAACACAATAATAAGGAGAGCATTATGAAGATACTTATTGCAGATGCACTATCGGATAAAGCCCTGGACATCTTAACTTCGGCGAACCTCTCTGTAGACGTGAGGACTGGGCTCAAAGCAGAAGAGCTCCAGAATGTGATCGGAGAATATGACGGAGTTATTGTGAGGAGTGCTACCAAAATAACAAAAGATATTATCGCAAAAGGCGACAAGCTCAAGGTGATTGGGAGAGCAGGCATAGGCGTGGATAACGTGGATGTTCAGACAGCGACGGAGAAGGGTATTGTGGTGATGAATACCCCCCAAGGTAATGCGCTCGCTGCGGCCGAGCATTCCATTGGCCTAATGTTTGCCGCTGCACGCAAGATCGCAATAGCTGACAGGACTATGAAGCAGGGAAAATGGGAAAAAAAGGCCCTCATGGGTACAGAGATCTACGGGAAGACCCTGGGGGTCATTGGCATTGGTAATATTGGCATCATTGTTGCGGAGAAGGCACTGGCTCTGGGAATGAAGGTTTTGGCGTATGATATTTTTGTTGCCAAGGAATTTGCAGAAAGTAAAGGGATAGAACTTGTAGACCTCGATACGCTCCTAAGGGAGAGTGATTTTATTGCCATCCATGTTCCTCTGGTGAAAGAGACGCGATCCCTTATTAACAAAGAAACCATAGGAAAGATGAAGAAAAGCGCTATTATTATTAATGTTGCACGTGGACCCATTGTCAATGAAAAGGACCTCTATGAAGCTATCCAGGAAGGCCGTATAGCAGGTGCTGCTTTGGACGTATTTGATGAGGAGCCTCCTCCAAAAGACAATCCTATTGTGTGTTCGGACAGGGTGGTATGCACGCCTCACCTTGGAGCATCAACAGCAGAGGCACAGGATAAGGTAGCCATTGATATTGCAAACCAGATTGTGGACTTCTTCAAGAATGGGGTTATCAAGAACAGTGTCAATGCGCCATCGGTCTCCTTTGATGTTGCTAAGAAGATTGCCCCTTATCTGAAGCTTGCTGAAAACCTTGGAGCCATTGTTTCTGCTATCACAGATTTCCCGATTAAGCAAATCCAAATCCAGTATATGGGTGACATTGCGGATATGGATACGAAAATCCTTACCCAGGGTATTATCAAGAGCATACTTTCAAATCAGATCCAGGGGGTCAATTATGTGAATGCGCCTTCTATTGCGAAAAGTCGTGATGTTAAGATTGTGGAGTCGAAGATGGGAGAGCACGAGGATTTCACATGCCTTCTTGCCATCATGGTTAAAGGTGACGGCAAAGAAAACATTGCCTATGGTACGCTCCTTGGTAAAAAGGAACCCCGGTTAATCAGGGTTAACAAAATATACCTTGAGGCAGAGCTGACAGGGCAAATGGTCTTTATGTATACTAATGATAAACCAGGAGTTATTGCCAGCATTGGCAGTATATTTGCCAAACATAACATCAATATAGGGGGTATGCATTTCGGAAGGGAGAACGTTGGCGGTCTTGCAATAACACTCCTGGATGTAGATATTAAGGTGGAAGACAGCGTTGTCCGAGAGCTTACATCTTTGCAGAATGTGCTCAGTGTTAAGATGATTAACCTTGCGTAATTGCGTATCAACATTTTTCTTGACAATGCTGGAAGCTGTTTCTATACTTATTTCCTATTTGTGGTACAGTGGGGGAGTTTACTCTATTGCCACATGAAATTTATGTAGGGGGAATGGGGGAGTAGAGAGGCTTTTCAGATGTTCTAACGCTGGCGTGGCAAGGGCAAGATTGTTCGTCTTCAGCTGGTCAGGGTTGCAATGGGTGATCCTGAGAGAACATCGGTGGGTGAGGAGGGCGCCTGATTTGGTTACCTCGTAGCAAATAGTACCATTGACAGCATTTATGCCGTTAGTGAATCATTGATGCGAAGGCCATGGGTTCCTTACAGACCCCATGGCCTTTTGGTTTAGTTCAACAGTGCGTTGTTATCCCAGGTAAGTCAATTTTAAAACATTGCTGGTAATTAGTTATGGATGAAAGGGTTTGAGAAAAAGGGGATTCTATGAACAAAAAAATATTTTTAAATGAGACAGATATCCCGAGAGAGTGGTACAACATTCAGGCTGATCTGCCAACCCCGGTACCACCACCGCTTCATCCTGGAACTGGCCAGCCAATTACGCCTGATATGCTCGCACCTATATTCCCAATGAATCTAATCGAGCAGGAAATTAGCCAGGAAAGGTGGATCAAGATACCCCATGAGGTGTTAGAGAAGCTTTACATGTGGAGACCATCGCCTCTTTATCGGGCCACCAATCTGGAGAAATTCCTTGATACACCAGCACGTATCTATTATAAGAACGAAGGTGTGAGTCCTCCAGGCAGTCACAAGCCGAACACTGCTATTCCCCAGGTTTACTACAACAAAATATTCGGAATAAAACGCATCAGCACTGAAACGGGTGCCGGTCAGTGGGGGAGCGCCCTGTCATTTGCCTGCAACCAGTTTGACCTTGAGGCAAAGGTATATATGGTGAGGGTCAGTTACAACCAAAAACCATACAGAAGAGTAATGATGGAAACCTGGGGTGCGAAGTGTGTACCGAGCCCGAGTCCGGAAACAAGTGCCGGAAAAAAATTCTTTGAGGAAAATCCTGAGCACCCTGGAAGCCTCGGGATCGCCATAAGTGAAGCTGTTGAGGATGCAGTGACCTCTAAAGATACACGATATGCGCTGGGGAGTGTTCTCAATCATGTACTGATGCACCAGACAATCATTGGCCTCGAGGCACAAAAACAGATGGCAATGATTAACAAGTATCCAAATGTCATAATAGGCTGTTGTGGTGGGGGCAGTAACTTTCCCGGGCTTTCATTTCCTTATGTAAGAGATAAGATTTATGGAAGGGATTTGCAGGTGATAGCCTGCGAACCTACTTCGTGCCCAACTATGACAAAAGGACCCTATGTCTATGATTTTGGCGATACTGCGAAGACTACGCCTCTTCTCCCTATGCACTCTCTCGGTTCCGGGTTTATTCCCGCCGGCATTCATGCCGGCGGTTTGAGATACCACGGTATGGCACCGCTTGTGAGCAGGTGTATCACTGATGGCCTCATAGAGGCAAGGGCGTTTAACCAACTTGAGACATTTGCTGCAGGTCTGACTTGGGCAAGGACAGAAGGATTTATTCCTGCACCTGAAACGAACCACGCTATTGCATCTGTAATCGAAGAGGCAAAGAGGGCAAAGGAGGAGGGTAAGGAAAAGGTAATTCTCTTTAATTGGAGTGGACACGGGATCATCGACCTTGCAGCATATGATGCCTATCTTGCCGGTAAGTTGACAGACTATGAGATGCCTTCTGAGGAGATAGAGCGCCTTGTGTGTGACCTGAAGAGGTGTTAAAAAACAAGGTGAAAGGTTTAAAGCTAAAGGTTCAAGGTTAAAGACATGAGCACTTTAAATCTTCGGAGGCTGGAAATGAACCTCAAAACTTGTGGCCTCCCAAGCAAAATGATGATCTTAATAAGGAGAACTTAATCTGCAAGGAGCGATATGGAAATTTATTGTCTTCAACTTGGTATGTTGACGAAGTTTGACTACTGTGTTTCTATGAATGAAGGGTTGCCATGTAGGAATCTGATCGGCTGTTGGAGGGATAGGACCGATGTCGTGGCATTCCTCAATAAAACCCTGACCGAAGATGAACTGCGAAAAACTTTTTCAGGGCTTCCGAAGTCAAAAATAGATCGCATCGTTGATATAATCAAGTCTCTGAAAAAGGAGGATTAGATGCAGCTTTCAGGGAGAGTAAGAAATGTGAGGCCATCAGGGGTAAGAAAAATCTTTGATCTGGCAGCCAAGGTTAAAAATCCAGTTAACCTCAGCATAGGGGAGCCTGATTTTGATATTCCTGATGAAATAAAAGAGGAGGGAATCAAGTGGATAAGGGCAGGATTCAATAAGTATACACCCTCTGGTGGCATTCCGGAATTAAGAGAGAAGGTATTTTGCTATCTTAAAGGGAAAGGGATAATCTGTGATGATGTTATTATTACCGCTGGAGCGACAGGGGGGCTACTCCTCTCTTTCCTGGTAACCTTAGATCCGGGTGATGAAGTGATAATTCCTGATCCTTACTTTGTTTTGTATGAATATCAGCTTATTTTGCTTGGCGCAAGACCTGTATATGTTGATACATATCCTGATTTCAGTCTTAAGGAAGAAAAACTGAGGAAGGCATTAACGAATAAAACAAAGGCTATACTGATCAATAGCCCAAACAACCCGACAGGCAGGGTATATTCGAGGCAAGAACTTGAAATGGTTGTAGCTGTTGCCCGGGAGAGAAATCTTCTCATTTTTTCTGATGATATTTATGACAGATTTATCTTTGAGGATAGTTTACGAAATAATTATCTTGGACAGCTTTATGAAAACACACTCACTATTGGTGGCTTCTCTAAAACATGGGCAATGACCGGCTGGAGAGTAGGTTTTGTTGCTGGTTCGAAGGAGATAATTCAGACCATGATAACCAATCAACAATACGTTCTCAGCAGTGTCAATTCGATAGCCCAGAAGGCTGCATTATTTGCCCTTGACTGCAATACTGATGAATTGATTTCCTCGTATAAAAAGCGGAGAGACTTAATATATGAGGGGTTGAAGGACAAATACGAGGTTGTTCAACCAAAAGGCGCCTATTATATCTTTCCGAGAGTTCCTGGTGACGATGGCGACGCTTTTGTGGAAAGAGCACTGGAAAATAACCTTTTTGTCATACCTGGCAGTGTATTCTCTGCACGGAAATCAAATATTCGCATTTCTTTTGCATCTAACGAGGAAAATGTTTTAAAAGGTATTGAGATACTAAGAAGCATGGCATAAGCTCAAATAAGGGCTGATTTATTGTCTGGTTGAAACAAAAAGCACTTGCCGCACTCTCCTGATGGGTGTAATATTTTGTCTCAAGTCATCCGTAATTCGTTATTTACCATACGGTTGTGTGGAGGAGAGTGAATGAAAGAAGATGAACCAGGTATCCTCGAGTTGCTGATCAGGCACGAGTTAGCGATTAAACAACTTTACGAAAGATATGGGGTAGCTTTTACGGAACATAAAGACTTCTGGCAGCGTCTCGCAGAGGATGAACAGAGACATGCAGATGTGCTTGGAACTCTCAGGCCTGAGCCAAGCATTAATAGGACGTTGTTGCAGGAAAGCCAGATTAAACCTCAGGCGATCAAGTTGTCGATCGGGTATGTAGAGAGTCAAGCTGAAAGAGCACAAAAGGGCAACATTAATTTACTGCAAGCACTCTCAATTGCCAAAGATCTTGAAAGTGCGCTTCTCGAAAAGCAATTTTCTAAGTTAAGCAATGTTGCTTCAAAAGAGATGAGGGCAATATTGATGGATCTTGCAATTGAGACAGAAAGGCATAGGAACGCAGTTGTTGAGATGCTAAATGCCCAGAAGCGGTAAGTTCAATGAAATACATTGACGAGTCCAAGAAGCTAAGAGGGGAAACAGAATGCGATGGAGAGATGGCCGAGAAAGTGACAACATTGAAGACCGCAGGGGAATGGGTATACCCCGGGGTGCCAAGGTTGGTGGTGTCGGCGGGTTGGGGTTATTGGTGATTGTCTTGATTGGAATGTTTTTTGGTATTGACCCGTCAGTTATCCTTCAAAGTGTACCGCAAACACAGGCGCCGCCTGTCTCTGCAAAACGTGGAGGACAACCGGCCCGAAACGATGATCAACGCAAATTTGTTGCTGTGGTACTGGCAGAGACTGAAGATGTGTGGCAGGGAGTTTTTCAGCGGGCCGGGAGGAGATATGTGCCGCCAAAGCTTGTTCTCTATTCAGGGGCTGTTGAATCAGCATGTGGCATTGCAGGATACGCAACCGGACCCTTCTACTGCCCGTCAGATCATAAGGTCTATCTGGATTTGACTTTCTTTGAAGATATGCAGACCAGATTCGGCGCATCCGGGGATTTTGCACAAGCTTACGTAATAGCCCATGAAGTTGGGCATCATGTGCAGACCCTTCTTGGCATCTCCCGAAAAGTGCGGGAAGCCCAGTCGCGGGTTGGTGCTGCTGAAAGAAACAGGCTTTCTGTAAGAATAGAATTGCAGGCTGACTGTTTTGCAGGAGTATGGGCCCATCAGGCACACAAGAGCAGACAGATTCTGGAAGCTGGGGACATAGAGGAAGGGCTCAACGCAGCAAGTGCCATTGGAGATGATAGGATCATGAGACGGACACGAGGTTATGTTGTCCCTGATGCCTTTACCCACGGCACTTCTGTACAGAGGGCGCGTTGGTTTAAAAGAGGGTTTGATCAAGGCAGTATTCAGGCATGTGATACCTTCAGAGTAGATCAGCTCTGATCTGGATTTGCATAGGTTTCCAACAAACTTTTGGGTTCATAACATGTTTGACCTGACCTGGACAAGGGTCATTTTTCGCAGTATGATATTGCATGAGCAACACTTACAGATGAGAGAAAAGTGGTCTAAAAATCTTGTGTGTGCTCTTATATGGTTAATTGATGTAGGAGAAAGGTATGCTTGTAGATTCAATTCTTGAAGCGGTAGGAAATACCCCCCTTATCAGACTGAAAACAATGTCTTCTGGGAATGTATTTGCCAAGGCAGATTTCTTAAACCCTGGAGGGAGTCTGAAGGATCGTGTAGCCAAACACATCATCGAATCGGCAGAAAAAGATGGAAGACTAAAGCCGGGAATGACAATCATTGAAGCAACCTCAGGAAATACAGGTATAGGGTTAACCCTGGTTGGTGTTCAAAAAGGCTACCGTGTTGTCTGTGTCATGCCGGAAAACATGAGTGAAGAAAGAACAAAAATTATCCAGGCCTTTGGAGGTGAAATAATAACCTGTCCGGCTGAAGGGAGCCTGACAGCATGTGTGGGCAAGATTCAAGAAATTATCAAAACATCTCCGGAGAAATACTTCGTCGCCGATCAGTTCGGCAATCCCCATAACCCCGAGATTCATTACAAACAGACTGCTCCTGAAATCTGGGAGGATATGAACGGAGAGATTGACATTTTTGTTGCAGGAGTTGGTAGCGGAGGGACTCTTCAGGGGATTGGGAAGTATTTAAAGGAAAAGAACGGACGGATAAAAATCGTTGCGGTGGAGCCCAAAAATAGCGCAGCCCTTCTAGGGAAAGAACCAGGGCTTCATCAAATCCAGGGAATCGGTGATGGATTCATACCAGATGTACTGGATGTAAACCTTGTTGATATGGTATTCACGGTTTCTGATGAGGAAGCCATCGTGACAACCCGCAGGCTGGCCCGTGAGGAAGGGCTGCTGGTTGGAACATCTTCGGGGGCAAATGTTTTTGCGGCATTACACATGGATAACGGATATAACAGGGTGGTCACGATCCTGCCGGATCGTGCAGAGAGATATTTTAGTACCGCGTTGCTCTGATTGTCGTGATCTTCGCTGTTGATTAGTTTAATTTCTTTCCGGCTTAAGAGCCACACACATGTCAGTGAAACGGCTAATTTAACCAT